>DATKJS010000036.1:0-34122 GCA_035543515.1 Terriglobales bacterium
GAGCCGGGCAAGTCCTACCGCCTGTGCATCGGGGTCCAGAACCCCGAGGCCGTGCAAATGACGACAAGCAACTATCGGTGCCTCGTCGATCATCCCTTCGTTTTCCAAGTCAAGTGAGCGTGCGGGCGGGGACGGGTGAAGGGCCGGACGCGGCGATCCCGTCGTTGCCGGGGAGGCTGACCATGGACAGGACGATCCGCTGGGGCGTCCTGGGCTGCGCGGGGATCGCGGAGCGGTCGTTCATCCCGGCCGTCAAGGCCTCGGCGAACGGCCGCCTCCACGGCATCGCCGCGCGCGACCCTGACCGGGCGGCGGAGTGGGCACGAAAGCACGGCTTCGAGCGGTCCCACGCGGATTACCAGGCGCTCCTCGATGACCCCGAGGTGGACGCGGTCTATGTCCCGCTCCCGAACCACCTCCACGCCGAATGGTCGATCCGCGCCGCTCGGGCGGGCAAGCACATCCTCTGCGAGAAACCGATGGCCATGAACGCGGCCGAGGTCCTGCTCATGGCCGCGGCGGCCGGGGCGTCGGGCGTCCGGCTCGCCGAGGCGTTCATGTACAAGTTCCATCCGCAGATCGAGAAGGCCGCCGCGCTCATCGCCGGCGGCGGGATCGGCGATGTCCGGTCCGTCCACTCGTCGTTCACGTTCATGTACGAGCCGGACGGCCGCAATTACCGATGGTTCCCGGAGACGGGCGGCGGCGCCCTCTACGACGTCGGCTGCTACACGCTGAGCGCCGCGCGCCTCGTCCTCGGCGCCGAGCCCCTCTCCGCCTTCGCCCGGGCCGTCCTCCATCCGAAGTCCGGCGTCGATGTCTCGACTCACGTCCTCCTCGAGTTCCCTGGCGGCCGCTTCGCCCACTGCGATTGCGCCTTCGACGCGCATTTCCAGAGCCGCCTGCTCGTCGTCGGAGAGCAGGGGACGGTGACGCTCGACCGGGCCTTCTCCGCCAAGGAGAAGGAAGCCGAGGTCCGGATCGTCCGGGGCGACGCCGTCGAAACGGTCCGCATCCCTCCGGCGAACATGTTCGCGCGGATGGTCGAGGACTTCGGCGCGGCCGTTCTCGAGGGACGACCGCCGCGCTTTCCCGTCAGCGACGCCCTGGGGAACATGCGGACGATCGACGCCTGCTTCGAGTCCGTCCGGACCGGAGCGCCCGTCGCCCTCTCCCGCGGCTGACGCGCCGTCGATCGATCAGCGCCCGCGGAAATTCGGAAATGAGTATTGTGTCCCCGATCTTCTGTATAATGGATATTCGCGTTGAGGCCTTCGACATGCCCGAGCTGACGTTCCGCAAGGAATTCTCCATCCATTCCTACGAGCTCGACTTCGAAGGTTTCGCCAAGCCCGTTTCGCTCCTCAATTTCCTCCAGGACGCGGCCGGAGACCACGCCGCGCACCTCGGCTGGTCGGTCACGGACCTGCTGAAGGAGAACATGACCTGGGTCCTGTCCCGAACCCACGTCCGCATCCGGCGCTATCCGGCCTGGGGCGAGCGCCTGTCCGTCCTGACCTGGCCGTCCGGGCGGCACGGCTTTTTTGCCTTGAGGGACTTCGAGGCCTCCGACGCCTTCGGCCAGGCGGTCCTTGCGGCCACGACCTCGTGGATGATCCTCGACCTGGGCCGGAAGCAGCCGCTCAAGATCGACGGCATCCTGCCGGAGAATTTCCTGTTGGCCAGGCGGGCCCTGGCCGACGACTTCGCCTCCCTGCCCGTCCTCGACCGGCCCGACCGGGAGCTCGACTTCCGGGTCGACTCAGGCCACCTCGACCTCAACCGGCATGTCAATAACGCCGTCTACGTCCAGTGGGCGCTCGAGGCGGCGCCGGCGGAGCTCGCCGGCCGCCGGCCGGTCGAGATCGAAGTCTCTTACCGCGCCGAGGCCTTCTACGGCGACACGGTCCTGGCCCGGGCGAAGGCCGTGCCGGCCGCCGCGCCGGAAAGCGGGGACGAAGCGGGGCCCGTCGTCCTCCACCAGATCGTCAACGCTTCGACGGACGCGGAACTCACGCGGCTCAGGACGCGTTGGAAGTAGGAGGATCGCCGCCGTGAAAAAGAGCCTTCTCGTCCCGCTCCTCTCCATCCTCCTCTCGGCCGCCTTGTTCGCGGTCGGCGACCGGCCGAAGCTCCCCGAGCGTTACCAGAAATGGCTCGCGGAAGAGGTCGTCTATATCATCACGCCGACGGAGCGGGACGTCTTCCTCAAGCTCGGGTCCGACCGGGAGCGGGACCTCTTTATCGACGCGTTCTGGAAGCACCGGGACCCGACCGCGGAGACCGCCGAGAACGAATTCAGGACCGAGCACTTCCGCCGGACCGCTTATGCCAACCAGTACCTCGGCCGGGACGCCCCGCTCCCGGGGTGGAAGACCGACCGCGGCCGGATGTACATCCTTCTCGGCGAGCCGCAGGAGATCCAGCGGTACCCGGCCAAGGACGGCATCTACGACTGCGAGACCTGGTTCTACCAGGGGAAGACAGACCTGGGCCTGCCCGCCGGGTTCTATCTCCTCTTCTTCCGGGAGCACGGCCAGGGCGCCTACAAGCTTTACAGCCCCGCCAACGACGGGCCTCAGGCGCTCCTCTCCGGCACCAGCAGCGCCCAGAGCGATCCGCTTTCGGCCTACAGGGCGCTCAACGACATCGAGCCCGTCCTGGCCGGGATCTCCATGAACCTCATCCCCGGCGAATCGACGGGCGTCCTCGGCCGGCCGTCCCTGGCCTCGGACCTGCTCATCCAGCGCATCGAGACGCTGCCGTCCCGTACCGTCGAGCAGCAGTACGCCCGGAGATTCCTCGAGTACAAGGACCGCGTCGAGGTCGAGTATTCGGCCAACTACCTCGACAGCGACGCCCTCGTCAAGGTTTTCGAGGAGTCCCCCGGCCGCTCGTTCGTCCATTACGCGATCGAGCCGCAGCGCCTGTCCGTCGACCAGTACCAGGACAAGATGTCCACGACCCTCAGGGTCACCGGCCGGGTGACGACGCTTGACGGCCGGCTCGTCTACCAATACGACAAGAGCGTCCAGATCGACATGCCCGAAGCCCGGATGAAGGAGCTCAGCCGCTCGCCCTTCGACCTCCACGAGATCTTCCCGCTCATCCCCGGGGATTACAGGCTTTCCGTCCTCGTCAAGAACGAGGCCTCCAAGGAGTTCATGTCTCTCGAGCAGGCCGTCCGTGTCCCTCCCGGCGGGCCCGGCCTGCGCTTGGCTCAGCCCGTCCTCGGCTATAAGGTCGTCCGCCTGGACGCGGGCCAGCGGAAGGTCAAGGCCTTCTGCGTCGGGCCCTACCAGGTCTTCTGCCAGCCCGGCCGGGTCTTCACCGTCGGCGACACGCTGGCCGTCGTTTTCCAGCTGGCGGGCCTCTCCGGCGAAGCGGCGCGGACCGGCCAGGTCAGGATCGCCCTTTTCCGCGACGACCGTCCCCTCCGCGAGGTCGTCCGGAAGCCCTCGGACTACGCGGACCTCCCGACCGCCGTCGAAGAGATCCCGCTGGCCGATTTCGCCCCCGCCCATTACAAGGTCCGCGTCTCCTTCCTCTCCGCGGGCGTCGAGGCGGTGGGGGCGAACGAGGAGTTCGACGTGACCTTCGCGTCCTCCGTCGGCCGGCCCTGGTTCTCGTCGCGCGTCCTGCCCGATCCGGGCGACACCGTCTACCTCCGGATCACCGGGGCCCAGCTCTCGAACCTCGGCCGCTTCGAGGAGGCCCGGGCCGTCCTCGAGCAGGCCTTCGCAGCGAAGCCGGACTCCCGGGAGACGGCCTTCGAGCTGGCCAAGGCTTACCTGGCCCTCGAGGACCCCGCCAAGGCCGCCCGGACGCTGGCCCCCTTCCTCGAACGACCCGAGGGGGTTCCTTACGAGATGGCCATGCTGGCCGGCGAAGCCCTCCGGAGGTCCGGGGACTTCGACCGAGCCGTCCAGGTCCTCGAGCGGACCGTTTCCCACTACGGGGTCAACGCCGCCGTCCTCAACGCCCTCGGCGAGTCCTACCTCGGCTGGGGGAAAACGGCGGAGGCCCTGGCCGCGTTCGAGAAGTCGCTCCAGCTCTCGCCGGGTCAGCCCGAGATCCAGAAGAAGGTCGAAGGGCTCAAGAAGAAATAACGGAGGTTTCCATGATCCGTCGCCATCGTTCCCACACCTTCGGCCGCCCGCGGTCCTTTGTCCTCCTGGCCGTGGGGGCGGCGGTCGCCCTCTCGGCCGCGTCGGCCCAGGACAATCTCGGTCGCGGCCGGATCACCGGCCAGGTCGTCGACGAGGCGGGCGCCCTGGTCGAGGGGGCGAACATCGTCGCCCAAAGCCTCCAGGGGACCGCGAAGCTCGAAGGCGTGACGGACAAGCGGGGACATTTCGCCGTGGCCGGCCTCGGCGGCGGTCGCTGGCGGGTCACCGCCTCCAAGCCGGGCTATGCCGATGCCGTCACCGAGATGAACGTCGCCCAGCTCAAAGCCAATCCTCCGGTCGCCCTGACGCTGCGTAAGCTCACCGGCCTCCAGGGGCTTCAGGCCGACAAGGCCGGTCTGTCTCTCATCGACCAGGCCAACGCCCGGCTCGACCAGGGCGATTACGACGGCGCGCTCGCGCTCCTCCAGGAGTTCATGGCCAAGTATCCCGACCTCTATCAGGTCCGCCTCAACGTGGCCACGGCCTACGTGAAGAAGGGCGATGCGGACAGGGCGGAGACGGAATTCAAGGGCGTCCTGGACGCCGTCCGCAAGGCGCAGGGCGATTACACAAAGGACAAGGCGACGGCCGTCCGGGCCCTGTCCGGGCTGGGGGAACTGGCCTTGAAGAAAGGGGACATGGCCGCCGGCCAGGATTATTTCAGCCAGGCCCTGGCCCTCTCCCCGGAGGACGAAGGGGCGGCCTATAACGTCGGCGAGATCCTCTTCTCGAACCAGCGGAGCGACGAGGCCGCCAAGTACTTCGAGCTGGCCATCAAGATCAAGCAGGACTGGCCCAAGCCCTATTATAGGCTCGGCTTCGTCTATCTCAACAAGGGCGACTATGCCAAGTCGCTCGAGTGCTTCAATAAGTTCGTCGCCCTCGACCCGGCCGGTCCCGACGTGCCCGCGGTCAGGACCATCATCGCCACGATCGAGAAGATGAAGAAGTGAGGCCGGCGCCGGGATGAAACGCGAACGATCGCTGACGCGGTGCCGGCCCCGGCGCAGGACGGCCCTGCTGGCCGCGTTGGCCGCGGGCTTGGTCGCGTGCGGCGGCGGAGGCGGGGCGGGCGGCGGGACGACGGCCAAGGTCACGCCCTCCCAGAGCTTCGCCAAGGTCATCACGCCGCTGATGACGAAATGGGGGGTCCCGGGGGGCGCAGTGGCCCTGGTCAAGGACGGCCGGCTGGTCATGGCCGAGGGCTACGGCCTCGCCGACAAGACCGGGAGCGTCGCCGCGACCGCCGATTCCCTGTTCAGGATCGCCAGCCTGTCCAAGCCCGTCACCGCTGCGGCCGCGCTCAAGCTCGTCGAGGCGGGGCGCCTCGGCCTCGACGACAAGGCCTTCGCCATCCTGAGCGACCTCCGGCCGCCGCCGGGCGCGACGGTCGACCCGCGGCTCGCCGACATCACGGTCCGCGACCTCCTCCAGCACTCCGGCGGCTGGGACCGCAACGCGAGCTTCGACCCGATGTTCAAGCCGCGGGAGATCGCCGCGGCCATGGGCGTCGCGACGCCGCCCGATGCCGAGACCATCATCCGCTATATGATGGGGCAGCCGCTCGACTTCACGCCGGCGACCAAATACGTCTATTCGAACTTCGGCTACTGCGTCCTCGGGCGGATCATCGAACGCGTCAGCGGAGAGAGCTACCAGGACTGCCTCCAGGAGGCCATTCTCGGGCCGGCCGGGATCGGACGGATGAAGCTCGGCCGGAGCCTGGCCGCGGACCGGGCGTCAGGCGAGGTCGCCTACTACGACTACCCGGGCGCGCCGCTGACGCCGTCGGTCTTCGGCGAGGCCGGCGACCTTGTGCCGTGGCCCTACGGGGGCTTCGCCATCGAGCCCATGGACGCTCACGGCGGCTGGATCGCCTCGGCCGTGGACCTCGTGCGCTTCGTCACGGCCGTCGACGGTCTGGCCACCCGGCCGGACGTCGTCCAGGCTTCGACGATCGCCCTTATGACCGCCCGGCCGAGCCTGCCCGATTGGGCCTCGTCGGATTGGTATTACGCGCTGGGCTGGCAGGTCCGGCCGATTGGGACGGGCGCCAACTGGTGGCACACCGGCTCGCTGCCGGGGACGGTGACGATCATGGTCCGGGCGCACAACGGCCTGGCCTGGGCCGCCCTTTTCAACACACGCCCGGCGGACGCCGACGCGTTCACGACCGAGCTCGACAGCGCGCTCTGGACCGCTGTCGGCGGCGTCACGGACTGGCCGACGACCGACCTCTTCGACTCCCATCCGTCCCCGGCCGGGACGCGCTGAGAGCGGCAATCCGGCATTGACAGCCGGCCCGACCGGATGATAAAGAAGGGGCTCATGATCGATGTCAAGAAGCCGACGCTCCTGCTCGACGCGCCGCGGGCCCGGCTCAATATCCGGAGGATGACGGAGAAGTCCCGACGCCTCGGCCTCCGCTTCCGGCCCCACTTCAAGACCCATCAGTCGCATGCCGTCGGCCGGATGTTCCGGGAGTTCGGCGTCGGGGCCGTCACGGTCTCGTCAGTCGACATGGCCCGCTATTTCGCCGCGGACGGCTGGACAGACATCCTCATCGCCTTTCCGGTCAACGTCCGCGAGGTCGAGGACATCCGCGCGCTGGCGGCGCAGGTCCGCCTCGGCCTGCTCGTGGAATCGCCGGAGGCCGTCCGTCGCCTGGCCGGGGCCTGGCCCGCCGCCGTCGACGTCTGGATCAAGATCGACGTCGGCGCCAACCGGGCGGGGATCGAATGGGATGACATCGAGCTCTTCGGCGCCGTGGCCCGGGAAGTGACGGCCGTTGCCCCGCTGCGTCTGAGGGGCCTCCTGACGCACAACGGCCAGACCTACCGGGCGCGCACGTCCGCCGAGCTCGCCGCCGTCCACGGCGAATCCCTGATGCGGCTCCGAAGGGTCCGGGAGGCGCTGGCCGGGCGCGGCTTCGGCAGCTTGGAAATCTCCGTCGGGGACACGCCTTCGGCCAGGCGGCTGGAGGATTTCGCCGGCGTCGACGAGATCCGCCCTGGCAATTTCGTTCTCCACGACGCGATGCAGCTCGATCTTGGCACGTGCGCCGAGGAAGAGATCGCGGCCGCCGTGGCCTGCCCGGTCGTGGCGCTCCACCCGAGGCGCGGCGAAGCGGTGATCTACGGCGGCGGGATCCACCTGTCGAAGGAGTCGCTCGTGACGCGCGACGGGGAGGAGATCTTCGGCCGCGTCTGCCTGCCGGAAGGGGACGGGTGGGGGCGCGCCCTGGCCGGGACGGCTGTCGCGTCGATCTCGCAGGAACACGGCATCGTCCGGACGACCCCCGATGTCCTGGCCCGGCTCGCGGTCGGCGACCTCGTCGTTGTCCTGCCCGTCCATTCCTGCATGACCGTCAACCTCTGGCCGGAGTATCTGGCGCTCGACGGCCCCCGGGTCGGCACGATCCGCGGCTGGCAAGGGACGGCGCACGGCCATCAGGCGGGAGCTGAATGATTTGCCTTCTTTCCCAGATCCCATTTATTTAGATTAGGTTAAGAACGTGCTTGGCAGCCGAAAAACTGCCTTGACAAAGGCTCAGATATAGCATATATGATATATCCTAGAGCGCTATGGACTGGAAACCTGACGCCATCCCCGCTCCCGCGACCATCAGCGAGACGATCTACCAGACCCTCAAGAAGGCCATCATCGACGGCGAGATCAAGCCGGGCCAACGGCTTCAGGAGAAGGAGGTCGCGGCCCTCTTCCACGCTTCGGTAACGCCGGTCCGCGAGACGTTCTTCCGCCTCGCCGCCGAAAAATACCTCGTCATCAACGCCCGCAAGGAAGTCCTCGTCCAGGATGCGACGCTCGAGGAGGTCCAGGAGCTCTATGAGATCGTCCGCGTCCTCGACAAGTACGCCGTCCGGAACGCCCTCAAGGTCTTCCAGGCGGCTGACGTCGAGCGCCTCCGCGAAATGACGCGGGAGCTGGGACGCCTGCACGCCGCCGGGGACCACCAGGGCTATCTCGAGCAGAACCTGAGCATCCACGATGTCATCTGGCGGGCCTGCGGCAACAATTTCCTCTACGAGATCCTGACCGAGCTCATGGCCAAGATCGGCATCTACCGCCGGAAGTCGGACGTGCCTCCGTTCTCGAACACCGAGGCCCTCGAGAAATCCTACCAGGACCACCAGAACATCCTGCGCTATATCGAGACGGGCAACCTGAAGGCCCTCGAGAAGCTGATCGACGCCCATTGGGGCGAGGAATTCGTCGTCGGCTGACGGGGAGGACGCGTGAGGCGGCCGACGCGAAGAGAAGAGGAGAAGAGGAGGTGGACCAGCGGCAGACGATATCATTTCAAGGAAGGCGTGAGATCCCCCATCCCATTCGAGTTTCCATGGAGGAAAGCATAATCATGAAACGAACATGTGCTATTCTCGTCCTGCTCCTTCTCGCCGCGACGGCCGGCACGGCCTTCGGGCAGATGATTCCGACGGGCAAGCTGACGGGCACCGTTTCCGAAGCGAACAACACCCCCCTCCCCGGCGTGACGGTCACGATCAGCAGCCCGTCCTTGATGCTCCCGCAGATCGCCGCGGTGACCAACGAGAAGGGGCTGTACAAGTTCTTCAGCCTGCCCTCGGGAAAGTACAAGGTCGTCTTCGAGATCCAGGGCTTCAAGACGCTCATCCGCGAGGACATCATCATCGCCGCCGAGACGACGACGACCCTCAACGTCGAGCTCGAGCAGGGCACCATCCAGGAGTCCGTGACGGTCGTCGGCAAGGCTCCCGTCGTCGACCTGCAGAAGACGCAAACGGGGACGACCTACAACAAGGACCTCATCCAGTCCCTGCCCCTGCCGCGCGACCTCGCCAACATCTTCAACGCCGCGCCGGGCATGTTCGCGCGGACGGCCCACGGCAGCGACGCCCGGGCCAACGACTTCGTCGTCGACGGCGTCAAGATGCAGGATCCGGTCACCGGCGACCCCTACCAGACGGTCCCCTGGAACGCCATCGACGAAGTCGAGATTGAGACGAGCAACCAGAAGGCCGAATACGGCACCGTCAAGGGCGCCCTGGTCCAAGTCATCACCAAGGCCGGCGGCAACTCCTTCAGCGGCGGGGCGAACTTCTATTTCCGGAACAAGTCCCTCCAGTCCGACAATACGAAGGGAACTCCGCTCGAGGGCCAGTACGTTGGGTTCCGTTGGGAATACGTCCCCGGTTTCTCCCTCGGCGGCCCGGTTCTGAAGGACAAGGTCTGGTTCTTCACCAGCCTCGATACGGACCTGAGCTCGTCCTACATCCAGAGCTTCCCCGCTCCCACGACCGTGGGCGGGCCGCAGCCGCAGAGCATTCCAAGCGCCCAGAAAACTTACTCTCCGTTCGCCAAGGTGACCTGGCAGATCGATCCCAAGAACAAGATCGTCGCCTCGGGCTACTGGAGGAAATACAACTGGGATAACCGGGACGCCGGCTGGTGGACGGTGGCCAACGCCGACGCCAAGGAGGACACCGCCGTCACCCTGGGGACCGTGCAGTGGTCGAGCACGGTCACGAACAACCTCTTCTTCAACTTGAAGACCTCCTGGTACGCCCTCCATCAGTACATCCTGGCCCGGAACCAGCTCGCCCCCCACTGGGACGACGAGGACGGCGTTAACCGGGGCGGCTACGGCTCCGACTGGTGGTACGGACGGAGACGGCTCCAGGTGAACGGAGACGCCACGTATTTCCTCGATAACTGGCTCGGGAGCCACGAACTCAAGGCCGGGTTCAATTTCGAATACGCCTACGACACGACCAACACCCAGTATTATCAAGATTCCCATTTCCCGGCCGGGACCTTCCCCGCCGGCTTTAAGGCGGTCGACGTCGACTTCTATGGCGGCGTGCCCATTGACGCTTGGGTCGGCGAGGAATACGACCAGCGGAATAACCTCGTCCAGAGCGGCGGCTTCCTTCAGGACACCTGGGCTCCGACCAAGCGCTTCACGGTCAACCTGGGCGTCCGCCTGGATATGGCCAAAAGCATGTATCCGCCCCAGAAAAAGAAGGGGACCGGCGAGTGGGTTAACCAGACGACCATCACCCCCCTCTCGTTCACCATGTTCTCCCCGCGCGTCGGCTTGAGCTACGATCCCTTCGGCAACGGCAAGACGGTCTTCAAGTTCAACTACGGGCGTTACTATTCGCCGCTGACGGGCATCTTCACCTATTTCAGCAACCCCAACTTCCGTTCTTGGTTCATCGCCTTCCTCAACCCCGATTACTCCGTGGACTACACGACGCCGGTCGTCTCGCCCAGCCTGAACAGCGTCGACCCGAACACGAAGTCCCCCTACGCCGACGAGATCAACTTCGGCTTCGAGCGGGAGATCATCGAGGACATGTCGTTCGCTACGACGGCCATCCTCAAGTGGGAACGGGACCTCATCGACGACACGGACGCCGCTCATCTCAACGTCGACCTGTGGAAGCGGACGGGCCAGATGGAATGGACGGGCTACACTCCTGTCACGGGCACGGACCCCGTCACCGGGAACCCCGTCACGTTCTATGAGATGAACTCGGACTTCGGCGACTATCATTTCCTGACGACGAATGTCCCGGGGACGGCCCGGAAGTACTGGGGCCTCGAGTTCAAGCTGACCAAGCGGATGTCCCATCGCTGGGCGATGCAGACGAGTTACGTCTGGTCGCGCGGCACGGGCATTCTCAACACCTCCCGTGACCAGAGCACGGGCGCCAGCGGCTTCTTCGACAACCCCGATTCCATGATCAACGCCTACGGCCGCCTGGACTATCAGCGGGAACATTTGGTCAAGGTCCAGGGGACGTACATCGGGCCGTGGGGGATCAACGTCAGCGCCTACTACCAGTTCGGGTCGGGCCTCCCCTTCACGCGGCGGCTCCGGTCGATCGAGGCCGGGCTCGGGTATCTCTATCAGGGCGCAGAGATCATCTATGCCGAGCCCCGGGGAACGGAACGGCTGCCGGCCCAGCACAATCTCGACATGAGGATCGAGAAGACGTTCAATCTCTGGAAAGGGCAGATCGCGATCCAAGCCGACGCCTACAACCTCTTCAACAACAACAGGGCCACGAGCGTCGGCTCGCTGACGAACGTCGACTGGTTCAGCCCGACCGACTACCGCATCTACGGCCTTATGAACCCGCGCTACTTCCAGTTCGGGCTCGTCTACAGGTTCTGAGCGACGCGGAAGAGCATTCGGCCAACGGAATTCGGAGGGCCGCCGGCCGGTCGGGCCGGCGGCCCTTTTCTTTCCGGTCAGCCGCGGCCGGCGGGCGTCTTGACGGCCCGGCTCACGTAATAGTCGTAGGCGGCCCGGGTGATGAGACCCATCTTGTGCTTCAGCTCGTAGTGGACCTCGCGGAGGTCGTTCCCGAAAAGGCAGATGACGAGGCGGCCCGCCCGTCCCGGCAGCCAGACGATCCCGCTGTCGTTGAAGACAGTGTTCTCCCCGTTCCGCTCCAGGCTCCCGCCCTTGCGGGCGATCGGGGTCTCCATGGGCAGATAGCGCAGAATGACCTCGGCCCCGGTGTGGACCTTCAGGATGTCGATGATCGCGTCGCTGGCGGCCCGGTCGACGACCTCCCCCTTCAGGCACTTCTCGTAGAGCCAGCCGATCTCGAGCGGCGTCGAGGTGTTGTGCTCGGCCGCGGCGAAGGCTTTCTGCCGTTCCAGGACCTCGGGACCGACCCAGGCTGCGGGCGGCAGCTTCCCCAGCTCCCGGATGGTCAGCGGCTTGGCGGGGTCGAGGCCGAGATAGCCGAGGATGAGCTGGCGGGTGCTCATGTCGATGGTCGTGCTCTTCAGGCCCAGCTCCGCCATGTAGGCAGAGATGGCCCCGGGCGTGACGAGGCCGAAGAGGATGTCCGTGGCCGTGTTGTCGCTCCGGGCCATCATCAGCACGGCCAGGTCGTGGACGGTGAGGTTCAGACCCGGCGCCATGTCGACCAGGAGCCCGCTGCCGTAGGTCTTCATCCGGTCCTCGAGGACGATGCGGTCGTCGAGCGACACGTGACCGAGGTCCGCCTCGCGGTAGAGCGTGAGGAGGAGGGGGACCTTGAAGACGCTGGCCAGCTGGAACCTTGTGTTCTCGTTAACCCCGACCCATTCCCCGGACTCGACGTGCTTGATGTAGACCCCGAAAGTCCCCTTGACGGAAGCGGCCTGGGCCCTGACGATCCCTTCGAACTCCGCCTTGGACGCGGGCGCCTTGAAGGCGGTTTCCGCGGCGGCCGCCTGGAGCGCCAGGACGGCGGGCAGCAACGAGACGGCGAGCGTCATCCTGCGTGACATCGGTCCTCCTGATCTTGCAACGTTCGGAAAGGAAAGGTCATTCGAGCGAGATATAGCGTCCGCCCGCCCGGCTGTCAAGCGTTCTTGCTTTCCCGGCGCGACCTTGAGTATAGTAAGGCCCGGTCCCAAGGAGGCCCCATGGTCCGACGAACCCTCGCCGTCGCCCTCTGCGCCGCGGTCTCGATCGCGTCGCTCGCCTGCAGGAAAGAGGCCCCGGCCCCGTCCGGCGCGGCCCCGACGAAAGGAGAATCGAGCATGTCCGTGACAAAGGAACCGTTCGGGAAGCTCCCCGACGGGGCGCCCGTCGACGTCTACACGCTCGCCAACAAGAACGGCCTCGAGGCCCGGGTCATGACCTACGGCGCGATCCTCGTCTCCCTGCGCCTGCCCGACCGCAGCGGCCGCTTCGACGACGTCGTCCTCGGCTTCGACGGCCTCGCCGGCTACCTCGCCGGGCATCCCTATTTCGGCGCCGTCATCGGCCGCTACGGGAACCGCATCGCCAAGGGGAAATTCACGCTCGGCGGCGCGACGTACACCCTGGCGCAGAACAACAACGGCAACAGCCTGCACGGCGGGCTCAAAGGCTTCGACAAGGTCGTCTGGAAGGCCGAGCCCGTTCCCGCGTTCGACGCCGTCGGCGTCCGGCTGACCTACCTCAGCAAGGACGGTGAGGAAGGCTTTCCCGGGAACCTCGCGGTGGCGGTCGTCTATGCCCTGACCAACGCCGACGAGCTGCGCATCAGTTACGAAGCGACGACGGACAAGGCGACGCCCGTCAATCTGACGAACCACGCCTACTGGAACCTGGCCGGGCAGGGCAAGGGCGACATCCTCGGCCACGTCCTCGAGCTCGAGGCGGACAGGTTCACGGCCGTGGACTCGGCGGCGAACCTCATCCCGACGGGCGAGGTCGCGGACGTCAACGGCACGCCGCTCGACTTCACGGCCCCGCACGCGATCGGCGAGCGGATCGGCCGGGTCGAGGGCGGCTATGACCACAACTTCGTCCTCAGGAGCAGCGGCGGGAAGATGGCCCTGGCGGCCCGGGTGTGGGATCCGGCGTCGGGCCGCGTTCTCGAGATCTCGACCGACCAGCCGGGGATCCAGTTCTATTCAGGCAATTTCCTCGACGGCACGGTCAAGGGCAAGGGCGGCGTCGCCTACGGCAAGCACTTCGGGTTCTGCCTCGAGACGCAGCATTTCCCCGACTCGCCGAATCACCCGAACTTCCCTTCGGCCATCCTCGAGCCGGGCAAAAAGTACGCGACGACGACCGTGCACAAGTTCTCGGTGAAGTAGGAGGTCGAGCCCGAAGAGGGTCTTGAGAAGACCCTAAACGAACGAAATGACCAGGGACCGCTCTTCCCAGGGCATGACTTCGGCCGAGGCGGAAACCCTCATCCTCGCCGCCCGGGTCCGCCTCCTCCCGGACGAGAAAGCGCGCTTTCGGCAGCTGCTGAGCGGCGACCTCGATTGGGAGAGGCTCCTCGCCGGCTCCATGCGTCTTCGCGTTCACGGACTTCTCTTCAAGCACCTTGCCGGCGGCGAGTGCCGGCGCCTGGTCCCGGCGGGAATCGTCCAGCATCTGGAGCGGGAGTACAGGGTCCAGACCGTCCGAAGCCTGGGCCTTTACTGGCAGGTCGCGCAGATTCTCGACGCCGCGGGGGCGAAGGGGCTCGACGTGGTTCTGCTCAAGGGCGCCTGGCTGGCCCGCTGGGTCTATGGGGATCCGGCCCTTCGGCCTTTTTACGATATAGACCTTCTGTGCCGGGAGGGGGCGGTTCCCGGCATGGTCGCCCTCCTCCGCCACCTGGGATACGACCAGCGGACGGGACTCGACCGGAGCCGGGTGCATGCCCACATGTACGGCCTGTTCCACCACCTCCCTCCTTTCGAAAGGCCGGGCGCGGCCAGAGTGGAACTGCACACGCGCCTGGCTCCCGGCCAGGTCGGACCGCCCGACCATGCGGAGGCGGTCTGGCGGCGCGCGGTCGGCCTGGCTTGGGAAGGTCGCCGGGGTTATGCCCTTGCCCCCGAAGACCAGGTCTTTCACCTTTCCTCTCATCTGGTGAACCACCTGGAAACAGGCGAGCTGACCTTGGCCTGGTTCTGCGACATCCACGAAGTCATCCGGGCTTTTTCCCCGTCCCTCGACTGGGGCCTGGTTTCGAACCTGGCGGGCCACACGAGGCGCGCGCGGGAGCTTCGCCGGCTGTGGCGGCAGCTCGGGACCCATTGGGGGACACCCTTCCCGCCTGAATTGACCAGGCCGCTGGCCGGCGCTCCGGCCGGTCCCGACCTATTGGCCCTTCTGAGGAGAGGGCTGGAGCTCCGGCCTGAGGCGGGGACGATGCGAGGCTACGTGAGGTTGCTGAAGGAGGCCCGCCATGTCCCCTCCAGGAAAGACCGCCTCGTTTACCTCTGGAAACAGGTTTTCCCGGACGGGGATTATCTCCGCCGAAAATACGGGATCCCCGAAGGCCGCCGACTCCAGTATCATTATGCCTACCACCTCTTCGTCGGCTGCCGCAATCTCTGGAAGGACCTGCTCTGGAAGCTCCGCAGAGCCCTGAACGCCTGACTTCGGCGCCGAAGGGCGCGGCCTGCCGGGCGACGCTTCGGCCGGATCCGATGGCCATTCCCGGCGGTCGAAGCACTTTTTGCTGGATTGTTCGTCGGGAAGTGATGTATCATCAGGTGCATGGGGGAAACTATGAATGAGCGAAAACCAAAGGGCATGGCCAGAACGCGGAAACCGAAAACTAGGGAAAAGCCCCTGTACGTGCCGCCCAAGATCGTCACCTTCTCACAGGACGAGATCATCGAGCTCATCGGCCCAGCCATGGCCTGCTCCGTTAACCCTTCTTGCCCCGCCTTTCCCGCTCCCTGACGGCCGGCTCAAGACGACCGCCTGCTGACCAACCAAATAGGGGACGAAGAAATGCGGCGGGGGGGACTCCTGACGAAACCACGGGTGTCATTCCGGGTGTTCCCTCCCTTGAGGACAGGACGGGAAGGCGCCATCCTGCTTCAAAAAGGCCGTCCCCGCTGGGTTTGCGTCAACGCGACCTCTCTCGAGATCCTGGAAAGATACGGCCGTCTTCGGTCCGTCGAAAAAACGTCCCGCGAGATCGCCGGCCGGCACGGCCTCGATTTGGCGGCGGCGAGGAAGGACGTCCGGTCCCTCCTCGCGGAGCTCGAGAGGACAGGTTTCTCAGGCGGCGGGCGGACGGCTCCGCGGAGGATCCCCTCCCTTAAGAGCGTCTTCCTGCACATCACCGACCGGTGCAATCTGTCCTGCCCTCACTGCTACTATTCGTCCAGCCCCGCGGGCTCGCGCGACCTTCCCGGGTCGAAGGTGCTAGATCTTCTCAAAGAGTGCGCGGACCTGGGCGGGACATCCGCCACGATCAGCGGCGGGGAGCCGCTCCTCCACCCCGACCTGCGCCGGATCCTGCCCGCGGCCTGCGAAAAGCTGAACGTCCAGTTATTGACGAACGGCACCCTGATCGACGAGGAATGGGCCGCGTACTTATCTGACCTTCCCTTGTCCATCCAGGTCAGCCTCGACGGGCCAAACCGGGAGGTCCATGATGCGGTCCGGGGGCGCGGGACGTTCGACCGAACGCGCCGGGCCATCGACCGGCTTCAAGAGGCCGGGTTGGGAGACCGATTGGTTCTGGCCACGACGATCGTCAAGGCCAATATCGCCCACCTCGACGAGATGATAGCCTTCGCCCGCGCGCTCCAAATCCCCTTGATCCGTTTTCTGCCTCTCCTGAGGATGGGGAGCGCGGCAAGGAACTGGGACAAGGCCGGGCCCAAACGCTGGGTCTCTGCTTACGAGTGCTTTTTTGCGGCCGTCCAGCAGGCCTCTCCGGAAAACAGGACCGGTCTGGACGTCAGCTGCGGCCTGACGGGGTTCGTTCCCTTCCGGCCCGGCGGTGTCCAAGGCGACGATTTCTGGTGCCCCGTCGGACAGAGAGTCGTCGTCTCGGCCGACGGGAACGCCTATCCCTGCACGCTCCTCATGAAGGACGAGTACTCGCTGGGGAGCGTCCACGGCAAGAGCCTATCCCGGATCATGCGATCCAAGGAAATGGCCCGGACCTGCCGGATCATGACGGAGCGCAGGACGGTCATTCCGAAATGCGCCCGATGCCTCTGGACCGATCTTTGCCAAGCCGGATGTATGGGACTGGCCCTCGATCAGCGACGGGACGTCTGGGATACGGATGTCTTTTGTGGTTATCGGAAGGAGGCCTATGCGACGGCCTTCGGCAAGGTTCTGGAGCGCGCGTCTTCCAGATGGGTTTCCAATGTCCCGGATTGAACAGGGTTATCTGTTCCTGGGCGCGCGCGTCGGCCTCCGGTCGGATGATCGGGCGTTCATGGACCGCTTCGACCAGGATTACGCGAGCTTTATCGCGCCCACACGGGGGCACGCGCCGGACCTTTCCCTGGCCGTGGATTTGGCGGCGAGCAAGAGACAGATCGTCGTCGGCTCGGCCGGAGCGACCAGGACCACGAAGCTCCCCGTGGCCGATCTCGCGCTTGTCTACAGCCTCGTCTTCGGGGAAATCCTCAGGAGTCTGAAGGACTTTATTTTCTTTCACGCCGGGGTCGTGTGCAGGGACGGCCGGGCCCTGGTCCTTTCCGGGGCGCCGCATTCGGGAAAGACGACCCTCGTCAGGGAGCTCGTCGGCGGCGGATTCACATTCTATTCCGATGAATTCTGCCCGGTCCACCTGAAGTCCCGCCGGGTTCATCCCTTTCCCCGGTCCGTCTGGCTTGAGGAGCGGAGAGACGGGAGGCCGGCCCCCCCGGAGAAGGTCCCCATATTCCCACACGGCCTGGGGCGCCCGGTCGGGGAAAAGGCCGTCCCCATGGGAATGCTGGTCTTTCTCGACCCCCAGAGAAAAGACGGGGGGCGGGCCTCCTTTCATACACTCATCCGGTCGGCCTGGAAAGACCGATTCCTTCAGGACCTGCGGAGAGAGGATATCCGGGCCGAGAAGATCCCGGGTTCGAACTTCCATACGGTCTCCTTGGCCCATGCCGATGACCCGCGCGCGAGGGGGCGGCTGAGCTTGGCGGTGCACCGCAACCGGGCCGGCATCCTCCAGGCCTATCAGGTCCATGGTCATGACGCCGATTTTTCCCCGAGGCCTTCGATGGAGGCGATGCCGACCGTCGAAGCCGCGCGGCGGTGGCTGTCGCATCTGATCGACCGTTCACACCGCTTGACCGCGGGGAGCCCGGGGTTGCTCTTTTACCGTCTCTGTTTTCTCCTCAAAAACGTGCCCTGTTACAGCTTGAGGCCCGGGGATCTCGAAGCCACAAAGGCCTTGATCGAGCTCGCTTGGACGCGCCGCTCCCGCCCCGTCGACGGGGCGGCCAGGCCGAGGGAGGGCAAGACCCGGAATGCGAACTGAATCCCGCGCGGCGTGGCTCATGGGGTTGGCCCTGCTCCTCTCGGCCGCCAGCTTGACGGCGGACGGTCCGCTCGCGCTCGTCTCGGCGGACGCCAGGTCGGTCACTCTCGAGATCACCCTGCCGCCGTATCAGGTTCAGAATGTCATCTGCGGCGGGCTCATTTGTCAGGAAGTCAGCGTCCCCGGCTGGCCGTTCGCCGAAGAACCCGGACAGCCGAAACTCCCGAGGGCCGGGACGCTCGTTGAGATCCCCCTCGCGGGAAGCTGCCGGATCACGATTCTCGAGGACGAGCGAGATTCCCTATTCGGATATGACATCGCTCCCATCCCGAAGGTCGAATGGGATGGCCGACAGGCCATCCGACTTGCGGAGACCCCCAGGGGCCCCGCCTATGGCCGGGACTCCTTCTTCCCGGGCCCCTTGGCGACGATCTCAGGCAGGCTTCAGCTCCGTCGTGTGCCGGTCGCCAGGCTCGTCTTCTTTCCCTTCCAGTGGAATCCCGTGACGAAGGAGCTTCAGGTCCACAAGCGCGTTCGAGTCCGCGTGGATTTCGAGCAGGCCTTGCCGCCCGCGGCGAGAGCGGGGGCCGCGAACGGCGACGAATTCGAGATCGCCGCTCAAGCCTCGATCATCAACCACGTTCAGCGGGAACGGCCGAGGCTGCTGGGCCAGAAGAGCTCAACGTCCCTTTCAGCTCTCCCCTCCGAGGCCGTCAGGATCGAAGTCGAGAAGAGCGGCCTCTACCGTCTCCGATACCGGGAACTGGCCGCCCTGGGGGACTCGACGGCGTCGCTTAATCCCGCGGCCCTCTCCCTGACCCATCGCGGCCGCGAAGTCGCATTCTCGGTCCACGCGGGACCGGATAACACCTGGGGCCGGGGCGGCGACATCGAATTTTATGCCGGTGAGACCGATTCGGATTATTCCCGTACGGATGTCTATTGGCTGAGGTGGGATTCCGGAAACGGGAAGCGGGCGCGTCAACGGAGCGTCCCATATCCCGGGTCCGGGGAAGCGATCCGGACCTTCCGGGACGAGCTCTTTCTCGAGGAGAACAACAATATCTGGTACCAAACGCCCGGCGCCCCGGAATCGGATTATTGGTTCTGGAAGAGGCTCGCCGCGCCCGAAACCTTCGCGGTGTCCTTCCTGCTCCCTGATGACATCGTCAGCGAGGCCGGGCCGGCCGAGATCCAGGTCTGCTTTCAGGGCCAATCGATCACCGCGCCTCATCCGAATCACCACACCGACCTCGTCCTCAACGGCGTCTCCCTGGGAGACGAGACTTGGGATGCCGACGCCCGGCATGTCCAGACCGTGGCCTGCTCTCAATCGCAGCTTCAGAAGGGCTTGAATACGCTCGAGATCGTCCTTCCCGGCGATACGGGGGCGACGGACGCGGTTTATCTCGATTGGGTCAAGGTCCGCTATTGGCGGGAGCTGGACGCCGGGTCGGGCGAAATGACGTTCGACCTGGAGGGAAACGGCGGAACGTCCGTCGAGGTCGACGGATTCCGCAGCGGAAGCCTGCAAGCCTTCGACATCTCCGATCCGGAGGATCCTGTGGAGCTCCGCGATTTCTCGGTGGTCAAGCAGCAGGATTTCTATGCCCTCCGGTTCGACGACCAAATCTCCGGCTCCTGCCGCTATCACATCGCCGCCTCCAACATGGTCAACATCGTGCGCAAGCCCGAGCTGTGGAGGCCCGTAGGCTTAAGTGACGGCGACCATCGCGCGGACCTCGTCATCGTCGCGCCCCGTGAATTCCGGAAGGCCCTGGAGCCCCTGATCAGGCAGCGGCAGAGGAACGGCATCGAGGTGTTCTTTGCCGCCGTCGAGGACATCTACAACGAGTTCAATAACGGTCTTCCCGCCCCGGCGGCCATCAAGCAATTCCTCGCCTGCGCCTATGAGAACTGGAAGAAGCCGGCTCCGGCCTATGTCCTTCTGGCCGGGGACGCGAACATCGACTACAAGCATTATGTGGCCAACGACAAGCCCACGAGGGTCCCCGCCCATCTGTCCCTGACGGCCGACCTGGGGCTGACTCCGGATGACAACTGGTACGCATGCGTCGATGGCGATGACGACCTGCCCGACATATTCATAGGCAGGATCCCGGGGAGCTCGGCGGCGGCCGTCTCAAGCACGGTCGCCAAGCTCATCAGACAGGAGGCCTCCCATCCGACGCCCTTTCCGAGGCTGCTCCTTGTCGCCGACAACGGCGACCCCCAGTTCGAGGAGATCAGCGAGAGCATCGTCCCGTTCGCGCCAAGCTCCTATTCCGTCGAGAGGGTCTATCTGTCCGGCTACCCTGCGGTGAGCCAGGCGACGCAAGCGGTCGTTTCCGCCATCGACTCGGGCGTTTCCCTCGTGAGCTATGTCGGGCATGGCTCGGTGACGGCCTGGACCGGCGCTCCTCTCTTCGACAACGCCACGGTCGGACTCCTCCAGAACCCTGCCCAGCTCGCCCTGTTCTGCATGTTCACCTGTCTGAACGGGTTCTTCGCCGCGCCGACCGATTATTGCCTGGCCGAAGCGCTGGTCGCCGCCGACAACAGAGGCGCCTTCGCCTGCTTTGCCCCGAGCGGCTGGGGTTATCCCTGGGAGCATGCCATCCTGGCGAACGAGCTCATGGCAGGGCTGTTCAGAAGGAGAGCGGAGACCATGGGCTCGATCACGACCGGGGCCAAGATCGCCGCCTTCTCCCAGGGGGCTTCCGTCGACCTCCTGAAGACGTTCACTCTATTCGGGGACCCCTCCCTGAAGCTCTGGAACCGTGTTTTCCAACGGGATGATGGAAAGCGCACCCAGGGTAAACAGCCATGACCAGACATCTTAGGAAGGCCATCGTTTCGAGCGACCTTGGCGGAGAGCTCTTCCTGTACGACGGCGAGGGCGACGCCGTTCACGTCTTGAACCCGAGCGCCGGGATCATTCTCAGGGGCTATCTCCAGGGGCAAACGGTCGAAAAGATCGCCCGGGCCTTGAGAAGAACCTATGCCGTCGATCCGGACCGCGACCTGAGCGGCGAGATCCTTCGGTTCATCGGGCGGATCGAGCGGAAACGACTCGTCGTTCCCTGAAAAGAACGCCTGGCGCGCCTCTCCTCCGACCCTCTACTTGCGGATGTCCGGCTGGCGGTTCGGGAGGCGGAGTTCGATCTGGAGCGTCAGCCGGTTGGCCGCGGACGCGCAATCAAATCCAGCCGCTGTCTTCCCGCGCACGCGCCAATAGACAACCCCGTTCGCCGGGGAGAGGGCCCGGATCTGTCTCCGCTCGACCGGCGTCGGCAGGAACTGCGTCTCCGCCGTCCACGCGTCCTCGCCGGGGGACTTCGCCCCGGAAGGCGGCAGGGCGATCATAGACCCGGTGAAATCGGCCGAGGCCGAGAACTCGAGCTTGAACCGGGTGCAGGGGCCGCCGTCCCAGGCGAATAGAAGGGGAGAAGCGGCCGATTCCTTCGCTCCGTTCTCCGGGGACAGGAGGTCGATCACTCCCATGACCGCGCTGACCGGGCCGTGGAAGGCGCTGACCCCCGACGTGTCGATGTCCTCCAGCTTGTAGCTGTAGCTTTCGCCCAGGATGACGTCGAAATCCTGGTAGGCATATTGGGCTCCCGTGACCGCATTGCCCGTCGCCGGGATCAGCGTGGGGGTGATCCTCCGATAGTCTTGGCTCCCGCCATCGGCTCGCCAGAGATAGAAGCCAAGGTTGTCCTTCTCGGCGGCCGTCTTCCAGGTCAGGGCGATGAAGTTCTCGCAGGGCGTCGCCTGGAACGAGGCCAGCTCGATGAGCGTCGGGGTTTCCGGGACCTCGACGACAAAAGCGTCGTAGCCGGCGGTATAGGCCCTGATGGGGGAGCCCCAGGTGGCCGTGCTGTAGCCCGTCACATAGAGGTTCCGGCTCGGGTCCACGGCCAGGCTTAGGGCACGATCGGTCCCGGACCCGCCCAGGAAGAGATTCCAGAGGAGGTTGCCGCTGCCGTCAAGCTTGGCTGCGAAAGCGTCATCGCCCGCCGTGTACACCCTGACGGGGGAGCCCCAGGTGGCCGTGCTGTATCCGGCCGAATAGACGTTGCCGCCGCCGTCCACGGTGATGCCATAACCATAGTCGGCCCCGCTCCCCCCGAGAAAGGCGTTCCACTGCAAGACGCCGCTGCCGTTGAGCTTTGCCGCATAAGCGTCATAGCCCGCGGTGTATGCCCTGATCGGCGAACCCCAAGAGCCGTTGCTATAACCGCCCACGTACACGTTGCCGCTGCCGTCCACGGCGATGGAACGGCCATAATCCGTGCCGCTCCCTCCGAGGAAGGTGTTCCACTGAAGGGCGCCGCTGCCGTTGAGCTTTGCCGCATAAGCGTCATAGCCCGCGGTGTATGCCCTGATCGGCGAGCCCCAGGTGGCCGTGCTGTATCCGGCCATGTAGATGTTGCCGCTGCCGTCCGCCGTAATGCCATAACAGTAGTCGGTACCGCTCCCTCCGAGGAAGGTGTTCCACTGAAGGGCGCCGCTGCCGTCGAGCTTTGCCGCATAAGCGTCATAGCCCGCGGTGTATGCCCTGATCGGCGAACCCCAAGAGCCGTTGCTATAACCGCCCACATACACGTTGCCGCTGCCGTCCACGACGATCGAACGGCCGTAATCCGTGCCGCTCCCTCCGAGGAAGGTGTTCCACTGAAGAACGCCGCTGCCGTTCAACTTTGCCGCATAAGCGTCAGTGCCTGCGCTGTACGGCCTGATGGGCGAGCCCCAGGTGGCCGTGCTGTATCCGGTCACGTACACATTGCCGGTACCGTCTAGACTGATGCCATAACAATAGTCGGTGCCGCTCCCGCCCAGAAAAGTGTTCCACTGCAGGACGCCGCTGCCGTCGAGCTTCGCCACGTAGCCGTCATTGAGCCCCCCGGCGTACGGCCTGATAGGCGAGCCCCAGGTTGCAGAGCTCTGTCCGGCCACGTACACGTTGCCGCTGCCGTCCACGGCGATGGAGCGGCCATAGTCCGTTCCGCTTCCCCCCAGAAAGGTGTTCCAGGTCATGGTGGGGTCGATCACGAGCGGCAGGCCCTCATCGTAGTCACCTACCTCGAAGCCGACCTCGCGCTCTCCGAAGAGGCGATAGGATACGGCGACGGCCTCCCTCGCCCCGCCGTTCTCCTGCCAGGCGACGGGGGCCCGCTCGCGGATCTCCCCTGTTTCGAACGAAACGACCAGGTCACCGTTCGGGTCGATGCGGACGGGCCGGTCATAGAGCAAGCGGATTCGCTCCGCCGGACGTCCCCCGGCGCCTGCCTGAATCCGGTAGCAGCTCTTGAGGAGTGCTCCGTCTTTCCTTTCGAGGACCGCCGTAACCCCTTTCCATTCCTCCGCATAGCTCACTCTTCCGAGGGCCGGGACCGCGCCGGCCTCCCCGACGTTTCCCTGTTCAGCGGATTTCTCCGCCACGGGAGGCACGGATCGCCCACCCGCCCAGGCGACCCTCAGCATATGGTCGCCCGCGGCGATGAAAAAGGAATCCGTCCGGAAGCCGAGGACATGGCCCTGCGACGCGAACAGGAGCGAAGTCCCTCCGTCAACCGCACCGGCTGTCGGCGGCGCCCAGGCCCCGGTCGCCAGCAGCATGAGGATCAAGCCGGGGGCTGCCTTGCCCAGGAGTCCCCATCGCGCCAAGCCTTGATTGGCCCATCGTTTTGTCTTCATTCTCCCCCCTTAAGGGAACAGATCGGTCTTCCCGCGGACCAAGAATCTTCCCCTTCTCCCCTTTGCCGTCGTCCACTCGGCGGGGCCTGCCCTGCCGGCCGAGCGCAAAGAGCTTCATGCCATCTTTTGTGCTTTCGACCTCCTCGCGAGGCGAAAAACCTGCGCTAGTCCCCCTAAACTTACAGTCATGCCCATCCTGCCAAAATCCTTTTCATAATGCAAGGGGAAATGCGGCGGCTCGCCCCCGGCGGCCGTTCGGGTCCGTTTCCAAGTTCATGATCCGACGATGCGGCGGCCCTCTGGAGGATCGCTGTTCCTCCGGGTCCAGAGGAAGCCCGCCGACAGCGCGCGGCACGCCCGATGATGGGCGGCGGCCGTCAAGCGGCGGCATCCCTGCAGGATGGAGCCCGGCGGCTCGCCGCCCAATTTCTTTTGCACTCCGTTCAGGAATGCGTCAGACCGGATGAAGACCGATCCCATGAGGCGGATGCCGGAAGCCGCCAGAAGGGCCATCGGACCATCAAGAGGAATGAGTTTTCGACCCTTCACGACGGCCAGGACCCGGCCGAGCACATCCTCCTCTCTGACCCAAGAATGAGCCGAGCCATTGTCGCCCAGTTGGCAGATAAGGACCTGACCGTCCTTGTCGATCTTCCTTACGATGCGATGCACGATCAGGCTCTCCGCTTCCCGGAAGACGACCAGGGCGCCCCTCCGGAGGCCGCGGCGCCTGACGCTCTCCGCGATGACCTTGTCGTGCGCTTCGATCAAGGGGGACATGCTATTCCCCTGAACCGGGACACAGAACCTATTCGGGCTCCGAGGTTCCCCGTTCATCTCTTGCGGTCCGCAGGCCTCCCGCCCCCCTGCCGAGTCCGAAAGAAGTGTATCGCCTGTGCCCGAGCCCTGTCAATGGAGGGCCGGGGCCGCCGCCGACCGTCTCTGCGCCGGGTCGGGTCGTCGAGAGGGATATGTCCGCCCGGGGCGCGAGTCCGCATCCTGAGGCTCACGACCTCTCGGGCACGATCTCGAGCCAGTAGCCGTCCGGGTCCTCGATGAAGTAGATCCCCATCGCCGCGTTCTCGAAGCAGACGACGCCCATCGCCTTGTGCTTCGAGAGCGCCGCCGCGAAGTCGTCCACCGTGAAAGCCAGGTGGATTTCGTTGTCGCCGAGGTCGTACGGCTCCCTGCGGTCGCGGAGCCAGGTCAGCTCGAGGCGGTGACGGGTGCGGGCGTCGCCGAGGTAAACGAGGACGAAGCTCCCGTCCTTGGCCTCGCGCCGCCCGACCTCCTCGAGGCCGAGGGCGGTCTTGTAGAAGGCTAGGCTCCTCGCCAGGTCGAGGACGTTGATGTTGTTATGGGCGAAGGTGAATCTCATGGGCGCCTCAACGGAGCAGGGGTGTGATGAAGGCCTCGACGAACGCCGCGACGAGAAGGAGCGGCAGGACGACGAGGAGGAACGAGCGTGCGACCCGGGCCAGGCTCCGCAGAAATGGGGACATGGACCGAAGGCGCCGCCCTCTTGGGCAGTCCCCCCTTTCCCCATCGCTCGTTCTTTCAGCGCCGCTGCCGGGACCCATGGCTCCGGCCTCCTGCTCGACAGAGGCGGCTTCCCCACGGCCGTCCGGCGTCCCTTCGCGCCTTTCGGGGGCGGGAGCTTCGGGCCCCCTTCCCGTCCCCGCGCGCCGCCCCCGGACCGCGGCCCGGACCTCCCTTCCGAGCGAGACGGAGAGATAGAGGCCGGCGCTCGTGGCGTAGAGGACGGCCGGGAGCTCGAAGAGGCCGTGAGGCACGACGCTCTTGAGAAAGAGGAACGGGACGTTGAGGCCCTGGTGTTTCGAGATCGAGGCGAGGAGGCCGAGCGCCGCGCCGTTGACGAAGGGGTCGAGGATGGGGAGGCAGAGGAAGGGGATGCCGCCGGCGGCGACGGCGAGGAGGGAGGCGCGGGCGTTGTGGTAGAAGAGGGTCAGGGCCAGGACGAGCGGCGGCGCGCCGAGCGGGATGTCGCCGAGGGACCTAAGGAGAAAAGCGAACGCTTTCTTCTCCTGGCCCGGCCGGAGAAGGAAGAAGACGAACCCGGCGACGAAGCCCAGCCCCAGGACCCGGGCCGCGATCTTGAAATACCGCCTGTAATGGACGCGCCACATGGCGAGCTCTTCGCGGTAGAGTCCACGGACGAACGCCGCGGCCCGCTCGAAGAGCGACGGCCTCCGGCCGGGGGTTGGGCTGGACTCTCCTTCGGTCATCTTAGCTTTGAACGCTCCTCCGCGATTGTCTCATCGGGGGCCGCCGAAGTCAAAATGACGAAGGAAGGGCGCGAGTGGCGGTCGCCGGTCATGGCGTTCCGCTCGAGACTCTTTCCAGGGACGCCGCGAGCCGGGGGTCGCCCCGGAAGAGTCCCTCGAGGTTCTCCCGCACCGTCGCGGCCATGTCCTCGGCCGTCGTGCTCCGGACCTCGGCCAGGGCCTGAACGATCCGGGGCACGAGGGCGGGCGTCCCGGGCTCGCCGAAGACGCTTTTCGGTCCGCCGGGATTGTCCGTCTCCGTGAGAAGGCGGTCCGCCGGCGCCTCCCGGGCGATCCTCCGGATCTTTTTGAGGCGCATGACCTCGCTGCCGACGGTGAAATAATAGCCGCGCCCGGCCATCTCCCGGAAGATGTCGACCGGGCCCGAATACCAGTGGATGACAACCCGGAGAGGGGCGAACCGGTCGAGCGCCGCGAGCGCCTCCCTCTCCGCGCCCTTGGCGTGAACGATGACGATCTTCCCCTGGGTCTTCGCCGCCTCGAGGAAGGCTTCGAAGACCTCCTGCTGGGCGGGATAACGCGACTTGTCCTTGACGAAGAACCGGTCGAGGCCGACCTCGCCGAAGAGCGGGCTCCGCTCCATGGGGGCGGCGAGCTCGGCCGTCCGGCCGGCGTAGCGGTGAGCGTTCCAAGGATGGATGCCGAAGGCGGGCAGGACCCACGGCGAGCTCGCCGCGATCGCGACGTTCCTCTCGTAGGACGGCAGGTCCATGGAGTTGGCGATGGTGAAGATCCGCAGCCGCGCGATCTCCTCGAGCGCCGCGTCGAGGGCGCCGGGGCCCAGCTCATCGTATCCGTCGAGATGGGCGTGGGCGTCGACGAGCATCGCCTTTCCCGCCACGATGGCTTCCCCCTCTCGCGCCTAGGCCTTCCGGCCGCTGACGACCTCGTGCTCGATCCGCTCGAGCGTCTTGCCCTTGGTCTCGGTCAGGCGCGTCTTGATGAAAATGAACCCTAATACGCTGATCCCGGCGTAGATCCAGAATGTTCCGGCCGGGCCGAGCCCCTTGTTGAGATGCGGGAACGTATAGGTCAAAACGAAGCAGGCCGCCCACAGGGAGAACGTCGAGACCGACATGGCCGCGCCGCGGATGCGGTTGGGGAAGATCTCGGAGAGCAGGACCCACGTCACGGGCGCCAGGGACAGGGCGTAGAGGGCCATGGACAGGACGACCAGGACGAGAAGATGGAGCCCGCGGCTGTGGACGGCGTAGCTCGCGCCGACGAGCCCGAAGGTCAGGGCCAGCCCGGCCGACCCGGCCAGCATCAGCGGCTTGCGGCCCAGCCGGTCGACGAGCCGGATGGCGACGAGGGTAAAGACGAGATTGACGGTGCCGGTGATGACGATGTTGAAGAGAATGTCGCTCACGCCGTAGCCGGCGGCCGAAAAGATCTCCTCGGCGTAGTAGAAGATGACGTTGATGCCGCACCACTGCTGGTAGACGGCAAGGGCGACGCCGATGAGGAGGACTCCGGCCATGCCCGGCTCGAGGAGGGCGCGGAAGCGGACCCTCCCGGCGTCGGCCGCGGTCAGCGTCTCGCGGATGTCGGCCATGGCCTTGGCGGCGAACACGGCCCCGCCGACCTTGCCCAGAACACGCTCGGCCTCGCCGCCGCGGCCGTTCCGGACGAGCCAGCGCGGGCTCTCCGGCACGGCGAACATGAGCAGGAAGAAGAGGAGGGCGGGCACGGCCTCGGCGCCGAACATCCAGCGCCAACCCGCCTGCCCGTTCCACGAATGGAGGATCTCGGCCGCCGTGGTGCCGGCCGGCACGGGCCGGGCGATGAGCCAATTGGCGAGCTGCGCGGCGAGGATGCCGATGACGATGGTCAGCTGGTTGACCGAGACGAACTTGCCCCGGACCTCGGCCGGCGAGATCTCAGCGATGTACATCGGCGAGAGGTTCGAGGCCAGGCCGATGGCGACGCCGCCCAGGACGCGGTTCGCGACAAAGAACGTAAACGTCGGGGCGAGGGCGGTCAGGACGCCGGTCGCCGTGAAGAGGAGGGCGGCGAGGAGGAGGAGCCTCTTGCGGCCGAAGCGGTCGCTCAGAGCGCCCGAGACGAGCGAGCCGAGGAGGCAGCCGACTAGGGCGCTCGACATGGCCCAGCCGATCTCGGACGGCGTCGTCAACCCGAAGAACTTCTCGTAGAAGGGCTTGGCGCCGCCGATGACGACCCAGTCGTAGCCGAAGAGGAGGCCGCCCATGGCCGAGACGAGGGTCACGCGCCAGATGTACCCCATGTGGTAGGCCGGCCGTGCTTCCATCGCGCCTCCGAGAGGGGATTCTTACACCAAAACCGGGCACGAGGGGAAGCGATAATAAGGCCTAGCCCTGGATGAGCCGGCGGATGGCGGGGAGGTTCCGCTCGGCGGCCTTCCGTCCCTTCTCGATGATCGACTGCGTCTGCGAGAAATCGAAGGTCCGGGCCTCGACCCCGACGCGGAAGACGAGGTCCGCCTGCTCGAGGCCGCGTTCGGTCGCCAGGACGCGGACGATGTCGCTCGCCCGGCTCAGGAGCTGGAAAGAGTTCCGGACGCTGGAAGCGGGGACCTTGCGGAGAGGCCGGTGGACGTCGGGCGCGACGACCTTCCCGGCGCCCAGGCGGCGGGCGAGGTCGACCGGGACATTGTTGAGCAGGCCGCCGTCGATGAGGACCCGTCCCCGCTTCCTCGCGGGCTCGAAGACCAGGGGAAAGGACATGGTGGCGCGAAGGGCCGGGTAGAGTGGGCCGCCCGTGAAAACGACCTCGCGGCCCCCGAGGAGGTCCACGGCGTTGCAGGCGAAACGGATGCGCAGGTCCTCGATCCTCAGGCCTCCGACGATCCGCCTGATGATGACCTCGACGCGGTCCCCGCGGTCGATGCCCAGGTTCCGGAGGAGGTGGTCCGCACGCGTCTCGAGCATCAGCTGCTCGAAGGACCGCTGCATTGTCTGGGGACGGCGGGGGAGGAAGCGGCGGTGGGCGGAGCCCCGGTCGCCGAACGAGGACGTCAGCTTTTCGATCTCGGCCGGCGTCATGCCGGAGGCGTAGAAGGCGCCGACGAGCCCCCCCATGGACGTGCCGGTGATGATGCGGGGCGACAGGCCGGCCTCGTCGAGGGCCTTGAGGACGCCGATGTGGGCCAGGCCGCGGGCACCGCCTCCCATGAGGACAAGCCCCCAGGGTTTCCGCGACTTCGCTCGGGCCGGGCTCATCGTCTCGACCTCCCGGAGCCTTTATAGCACATTCACCCGGGGGTGACAAGAACGTGAGCGGCCCCGCGGCGCGACGGTCCTCATTGACTCCGGCCGCGGCCCGGCATAACATCCGGAAGAGGTCGAACATGAACATGCGCCGATGGACATCGTTCTTCGCGGCCGCGCTCGTCGCCTGCGGCCTGGCCTTGGCCGTCGCGGAGCGCACTTCGTCGCCCGCCGCCTCGGGCGCGGCAGCGCCGGACGCCGGCCGGCTCGCCTGGTGGCGCGAGGCCCGCTTCGGATTCTTCATCCACTGGGGCCCCGTGAGCCTCAAGGGGACCGAGATCAGCTGGTCGCGGGCGAACACGAACCCGCTCTGCCCGAACAAGGGCGAGATCCCGGCCGATGTCTACGACAACCTCTACAAATCGTTCAACCCGAAGCTCTTCGACGCCGGCGAGTGGGCCGCGATCGCCAAGTCCGCCGGGATGCGCTACGTCGTCCTGACGGCCAAGCACTGCGACGGCTTCTGCCTCTGGAAGACGGACACGATCGACTACCACATCGGCCGGACACCGTTCCGCCGCGACGTCTGCGGCGAGCTGGCCGAGGCCGTCCGTAAAGCCGGCCTGCGCATCGGCTGGTATTACTCGCCCATGGACTGGAAGGACCCGGACTGCCGGACCGCCCGCAACGCGGCGTACGTCAAGCGCATGCAGGGGCAGGTTCGCGAGCTCCTGACCCGCTACGGCCGCATCGACCTTTTCTGGTTCGACTGGGACGGCGGGACCATCCCCTGGGACCAGGAGGCAACCTACCGCCTTGTCCGGGCCGCCCAGCCCGCGATCATCGTCGACAATCGGCTCGATTGCAGCTTTGGCGGGCTGTCCGCCGACCGCGACATGGGGCCGCACGGCGACTATCTCACGCCCGAACAGGTCATCGGCGGCTACAACGACCGCACGCCTTGGGAAACATGCATGACGCTCGGCACCCAGTGGTCCTGGAAGCCGGAGGATAAGATCAAGCCCGTGGACGAGGTCATTCGCATCCTGGCTCAATGCGCCGGGGGCGACGGGAACCTGCTCCTCGACGCCGGCCCGATGCCCGATGGCCGCATCGAGCCGCGCCAAGTCGACGTCCTGAAGGGGGTCGGGGCCTGGCTGGCCGCGCACGGCGAGAGCATCTACGGCACGCGCGGCGGGCCGTTCAAGCCCGGACGGTACGGCGCTTCGACGCGGCGAGGGGATAAGATCTACCTCCATGTCTTCGACTGGCCGGGGCCGTCGCTCTCGCTCCCGCCGATCCCGGCGAAAGTCGTCCGCGGCCGGGTCCTCGGCGGCGGGGCGGCTGCCGTGCGCCGGACAAACGGCGGCCTGGAGGTTTCTGTGGCGGAGAGCGACCGGCGTGCCGCCGATACCGTCGTCATCCTCGAGCTCGACCGGCCGGCGGCCGGCATTGCCGCCGTGGACGTGCCGGAAAAGCGGTGAAGCGGGGCCGGACGGCCCTTTCAAAGGCAACTTGAAGGCTTGAAGAAAACGCTTGATTCTTAGCCTGATATCTGATATATTACCAAGTTGTGATGATATTAAATTATTTAATATCACCTAATTAATGAAATTTAGATGGGATGACGAGTCAACAGGCGTGAAGAGCATGACGGGCCTGATCTTCGACATCAAGCGCTACTCGATTCATGACGGGCCGGGCATCCGGACGACCGTCTTCCTCAAGGGCTGCCCCCTGTCCTGCCGGTGGTGCCACAACCCCGAGGGCATCGACTCCGGGCCCGAGCTCATGCACTGGCCGTCGCGCTGCGCCCGCTGCTATGCCTGTGTCGCTGCCTGTCCGCGTCAAGCCATCGTTAGAGGGCCCTCGGGCGCCGTCGTCATCGACAAGGCCAAGTGCGACGTGTGCGGCAGGTGCGCCGAGGCCTGCGTCTACGACGCCATGCAGGTCGTCGGCCGGGAGACGACCGTCGAGGAGCTCGTCGGCGAGGTCGAACGCGACCGCGTCTTCTACGAGCAGTCCGGCGGCGGCGCGACGTTCTCCGGCGGCGACCCCCTGGCGCAACCCGCGTTCCTCGGGGCGGCCCTCGATGCCCTCCGCGAGCGAGGCATCCGCACGGCACTCGACATCTCCGGCTTCGCCCCGGCCGTCGTCCTGGACGCGCTGGCGCCGAAGACCGACCTCGTCCTCTACGACCTCAAGGTCATGGACGGGGCCAGGCACCGCGAGCTCACGGGCGTCCCGAACGGGCCCATCCTCGAAAATCTCCGGCGCCTGGCCGGGACGGGGACCGAAGTCTGGGCCCGCATTCCGCTCATCGCCGGCGTCAACGACGACGACGCGAATATCGGAGCGACCATCGCTTTCCTGGAGTCGCTCGGGACGGTCAGGACCATCGGGCTCCTGCCTTATCATCTGGGCGGGCTCGAGAAGGCCCGTCGGCTCGACAAGGAAGCCCGGTTCAGGCTCTTCGAAGCCCCGCCGGAGGCCCGGCTGGCCGCGATCGAGGCGGCCTTCCGAGGCGCCGGCTTCAACGTCCAGAGGGGAGGATGACCATGAACGACAGGATCAAGAAGCTCAGGCAGCAGTCGCTCGACGCGAAGCCGACCATCAGCGCCGAGCGGGCCGAGCTCATGACCGAGTTCTTTGAGAAACCCGAGAGCCGCGGCCTGTCGGCGCCGATGTCCCACGCCCTGGCCTTCAAGCACATCATGGAGAACAAAGCGGTCACGTTCAATGACGGCGAGCTCATCGTCGGCGAGCGAGGCCCGGCGCCCAAGGCGACGCCGACATACCCCGAGGTCTGCATCCACTCCCTGCAGGACCTTCGTTTCCTCAACGACCGGAAGAAGACCGCCTTCGCCTCGGACGAGGCGACGCGGGCGCTCTACGCCGAGAAGATCATCCCGTTCTGGCAGGGCCGCTCGCAGCGCGAACGCATCTTCGCCGCCATGGCGCCCGAGTGGATCGACGCCTACGAGGCGGGCGTCTTCACCGAGTTCATGGAGCAGCGCTCCCCGGGGCACACGGTCCTCGACGGGAAGATCTACAAGAAAGGGCTCTTCGACTTCAAGAAGGATATCGAGCGCGCCATCGCCGGGCTCGACTTCATGAACGACCCCGAGGCCTACGACAAGCGGGAGGAGCTCCGGGCCATGGCCGTGAGCTGCGACGCCGTTGTCGTCTTCGCCCGGCGGCACGCGGCCAAGGCGCGGGAGCTCGCGGCCGCGGAGAAGGACGCGGCGCGGAGGAAGGAGCTCGAGCGGATCGCCGAGGTCTGCGAGCGGGTGCCGGCCGAGGCGCCCCGGGATTTCTGGGAGGCCCTCCAGGCCTACTGGTTCGTCCACCTCGGCGTCATCACCGAGTACAACACCTGGGACTCCTACAACCCGGGCCGGCTCGACCAGCACCTCTGGCCGTTCTACGAGAAGGGGCTGGCCGACGGGACGCTGACGAAGGAGTCGGCGCGGGAGCTCCTCCAGGCCTTCTGGGTCAAGTTCAACAACCAGCCGGCGCCGCCCAAGGTCGGCGTCACGGCCGAGGAGAGCGGGACGTACACGGACTTCGCCCTCATCAACGTCGGCGGCCTCAAGGCGGACGGCACGGACGCCGTCAACGACCTGAGCTTCCTCATCCTCGAGGTCATCGAGGAGATGCGCATCCTCCAGCCGAGCTCCATGGTCCAGGTCAGCGCCAAGGGACCGGACGCCTTCCTGATGCGGGCCCTCCGGATCGTCAAGACGGGCTTCGGCCAGCCATCGATCTTCAACACGGACGCCATCGTCCAGGAACTCGTCCGCCAGGGGAAAAGCGTCGAGGATGCCCGCGACGGCGGGGCCAGCGGCTGCGTCGAGGCCGGCGCCTTCGGCAAGGAGGCCTATATCCTGACCGGCTACTTCAACCTGCCCAAGGTCTTCGAGATCACGCTGCACAACGGCGTCGACCCGAGGACCGGGAAAAAGATCGGCCTGGCGACGGGCGACCCGAGGACGTTCCGGACGTTCGACGAGCTCTTCGACGCCTTCCGCAGGCAGGTCCTCCACTTTGTTGATATCAAGGTCCGCGGCAGCAACGTCATCGAGCGGCTCTATGCCGAATACCTGCCGGCGCCCTTCCTCTCCGTCCTCGTCGACGACTGCATCAAGAAGGGGAAGGACTACCACGGCGGCGGCGCCCGCTACAACACGAACTACATCCAGGGAGTCGGCATGGGGACGATCACCGACGTCCTGAGCGCCATTCGCTTCAACGTCTACGACCATGGCCACTTCAGGATGGCCGAGCTCGTCGAGACCCTGGATAAGAACTTCGTCGGTTACGAGAGCCTGCGCCGGCGCCTCCTCAACAAGACCCCCAAGTTCGGGAACGACGACGACTACGCCGACGGGCTGATGACGCGGGTCTTCGACGCCTATTTCGAGGCCGTCGACGGGCGGCCGACGCCGCGCGGCGGCAAGTACCGCATCAACCTCCTGCCCACGACGGCCCACATCTACTTCGGGAAGATGACCGGGGCGACGGCGGACGGCCGCCTGGCGGGCGAGCCGGTTTCGGAAGGCGTCTCGCCCGTCCAGGGCGCCGACCGCAAGGGGCCGACGGCGGTCGTCAGGTCGCTCGGCAAGATGGACCATGTCCGGACCGGCGGCACCCTCCTCAACCAGAAGTTCACGCCCCAGCTCCTGGCCGACGACACCGGCCTCCGCGCCGTCAAGGACCTCGTCCGGTCCTACTTCCGGCTGATGGGGCACCACATCCAATTCAACGTCGTCACCGCCGACACGCTGCGGGAGGCCCAGAAGGCGCCCGAGAAGTACCGCGACCTCATCGTCCGCGTCGCCGGCTACAGCGACTACTTCGTCGACTGCTCGACCGAGCTCCAGAACGAGATCATCAAGCGGACCGAACAGCAGGAATTCTGAGACGGCTTCATCTCCCCCCTTCGGACCGAGCATCGGCCCGACAAGGATCTGCCTCCCCCCGATGATGGGCTCTTGACTCCCGCCTATGGCCCGGCTATTCTCAT
>DATKJS010000037.1:0-4296 GCA_035543515.1 Terriglobales bacterium
ATGATCGCCTTCAACATCAGCGGCTGGACGACGGACAACTGCCCGCCGGGCCGCGGCCTCTCCGATCGTGTCAAGGAGTGGAACGAGAAGTACGCCTACCCCAAGCTGCGTCTCGCGATATGGCGCGATTTCTTCGGCCCCTTCGAGGCCAAGTACGGCGCGAAGCTCCCCGTCTACCGGCTTGGCTGGCCCGACTACTGGACGGACGGAGTGGCCTCGACGGCCTTTGAGACCGGGCTCAACCGGCTCACTCACAGCGACCTCATCTCGGGCGAGAAGTGGTCGGCCGTTGCGGCCAAGCTCGATAAGGAGTTCCTTTTTCCACGGGAACAGATCCGGCAGGCCTACGAACAGTCCACGCTCTACGACGAACACACCTGGGGGGCATGGAACAGCATCGACGACCCGGGCTCGGAGCTGGCCCGCGGCCAGTGGGCGCTCAAGTCGAGCTTTGCCTACGTGCCGCGGGAGACGTCGCGGACGCTCCTGCGGCGCTCGACCGAGACCCTGGCCGGGCTCATCGGCGCGGAGGACGGGCATGAATTCGCCGTCTTCAACCCTCTCTCGTGGGCCCGGACCGACGTCGTGCGGCTGACGCTCCCGGCCGGCCCGCTGCGAGACGCCAAGGGGAGGCTCCGCGTCCTCGACCGGCGCACCGGCTGCGAGGCCAAGTTCCAGGTCGCGGGCGACGACGCCATCCTGGTCCTGGCCAAGGACGTCCCCTCGATGGGGTACGCCGTCTTCTCGGTCCACCCGGGGGAGGGCGAGGCGCCAAACCCGACGCCGGAGAGGATGGGGACCGACGAGGCCGGCCGCCCGGTCCTCGAGAACCGGTTCTACAGGCTGGCCGTCGACCCCAAGGCCGGCGGCATCTCGAGCCTTGTCGACAAGGACACGGGCCGCGAGCTCGTCGACCCGGCCTGCCCCTGGAAGCTCAACACCTACATTTACGAGCAGCCCGAGGGCGGCCGCAAGGCCGTCGACGACATGACGAAGCGGGCCAAGTTCGGCCGTTGGTCACCGGCGGAAACGACGGTCGTGCCCGGCATGCACGGGCCCGTGGCCCGGAGCCTCGTCGTCAAGAGCGCGCCCAAGATGTGCGCCTCGCTCGAGCAGCGGATCATCCTCTACGACGACGTCAAGCGCATCGACCTCGTCGACCTCCTGGACAAGCAGGAGACGTTCGACCCCGAGGCGGTCTACTTCGCCTTCCCGTTCCAGGTCGGGGAGGGATCGCCGGCGGCTGTGCCGACGGCTAAAGGAGGACAGGCGAAAGGGGGACCGTCCCCCGAGGTTAAAGAGGGACTGTCCCCGAAGGGGACTGTCCCTCTGAGCGTGCGGTTCGAGATCTCCGACGGCGACCTGGCGCCCGGGAAAGAGCAGCTGCCGGGAACGACGCTCGACTGGCATGCCGTACAGCACTGGGTCGAGTTCTCGGGCAAGGACGCCCGGGTCGTCATGTCGCCCGTCGAGGCGCCGCTCGTCGAGTTCGGCGACATCAACACCGGCAAATGGCAGACCAGGCTCGATCTCGCCAATGCCTGGGTCTTTTCCTACGCCATGAACAACTACTGGATGACGAACTTCAAGGCCAGCCAGTCGGGCCGGGTCGAGTTCCGCTACTCGCTGACGAGCCTCCCGCCCGGCCCGGCCGCCGCAGGGGCTCTCGAGCCCGACCGCGTCGTGCCCTCCCGTTTCGGCTGGGAGGTCCACACTCCGCTCGGCGTCGCCTGGCTCCCGGCGAAGAACAAGGGGACGCTGGCCGCGCCGGCCGCATCCTTCGTTTCGATCGACCAGCCGAACGTCATCATCCAGGCCCTCTGGCTCGAGGCGGACGGGACGCCGGTCGCGCGCCTGCGCGAGATCGCGGGGGCGGCCGCGGACGCGCGCCTCACCTGCGACCCACTGCTCGGGGCAGCGTCCGGCCCGGTCGCGGTGCACCTCAAGCCGTTCGAGATCATGACGGTCAGGCTTGCGCCCGCGCACTGAGCCTCGATTGGCCCTTCGTCAGGGGCGGCTCCGGGCCGGACGGGTCCTGTCGGGGAGAGCCAAAGGCCTCGGGGATGGCCTTCACTCCAGAGTGCGGCTTGCGCTAAGCCGCACATGACGCTCCGGCCATTCCCCTTCGGCCTATGGCTCTCCATCATTAAGAAGATGCGGACGGGGGCCGGTGCCAGTCCCCTGAGGATAAGCGGAGGCAGGCTCAGGCGGCGCCGGGGCCGTCCGAAAGCCCCCGTCTGGACGGGGACCCGGCGGGACTTTCGACGGGGGAACCGGGATAGGTTCCCGGGGCCGGGGGGTAAGGACGGCCTCGGCGCCGCCATGAATGTGAACGAGCGGTGACAGGACCCCTCCGACCGCTTCTTGATTGAGCGGGCGGAACGCCGTAGAATGGGACGCGAGATGGAGCATCCCATGGACACCGACGCCGCGAGACGCGAGGAGATCGAGAAGCTCCGCAAGCGCGAGGCCGACCTCCAGGCCCGCATCGACCGGCTCAGGGAGTCGATCACGCATACGGGGGAGATCGGCACCCTGGTCTTCAAGAACAACCTGCTCAGGGAAGCCCGAGACGAGCTGCGGCGCGTCCAGGAAAAGCTCAGCGGCGTCGCCGAGCCCTGAGGCCGCGCCCGACGTCCGCCCCCCCCCGGCTCAGCTCCCCTTCTTGTACAGGACCTTCCCGCCGACGATCGTGTACAGGACCTCGGCCGAGCGGATCTCCTCCTCCGGGCAGGTCATGATGTCCTTCGAGAGGACGGTGATGTCGGCGAGCTTACCGGGCGTGAGCGACCCCTTGAGCCCTTCCTCGAAGGCCGCGTAAGCGCCGTTCAAGGTGTAGGCCCGGAGAGCCTCGGCCCTCGTCATCCTCTCCGCCGGGAAGAAGGCCGTGCCGTCCTTCGTCTTCCGGGTCACGGCGGCGTAGAAGCCGGGCATCGGGTCCACGGGCTCGACGGGCACGTCCGTGCCGTTGGCGATGACGGCGCCGGAGTCGATGAGCTTCCGCCAGACGTACGCGCCCTCCTCGGCCCTCTTCGCGCCGATCCGCTTGGGCACCCACGGCCCGTCCGAGGTGCAGTGGACGGCCTGCATCGAGGCGATGACGCCCAGCCGGCCGAAGCGCGGGATGTCGGCCGGGTCGAGGTGCTGGGCGTGCTCGACGCGCCAGCGCACATCGCTCTTGCCGGGATGGGCCTTGAACGCCTCCTCATAGATATTCAGGACCTCGCGGTTCGCCCGGTCGCCGATGGCGTGGATGCAGACCTGGAAGCCGTTCTCGATGGCGAACCTCGCCGTCTCCCTGATGTCGGGCAAGGGGTCCGTGTTCATGCCCGTCGAGCCGGGCAGGTCGGCGTAGGGCGCGAGGAGCCAGGCCCCGTGCGAACCGAGGGCGCCGTCCATGAAGCGCTTGATGGCGCGGACGGTCAGGTGGTTATCGGCGGCGCCGATCATCCGGTAGGCGGCGCCCCTGGCCTCCAGGGCGCGGTTCGTCTCGCCGATCATGACGTAGAGCCGGACGCCGAGCGTCCCCTCCCCGGCCATCTTCCTGAAGAGGTCGATCGTGCGGAAGGAAGAGCCCGCGTCGTGGAAGGTCGTCACACCCTGCTTCAGGCACTCCGCGGCGGCGAGCTCGACCTCGCGGCGCTCCCGGGCCGCCGCCTCCTCGGGCGTGAGCTTCGGCTCGCGGACGCGGATGAGGCCCTGGGCGTTCTCGAGGAAAGCGCCGATGGGGTTGCCCTTGGCGTCGCGGAGGATCTGGCCGCCCGCGGGGTCGGGGGTGCGGGCCGTGATCCCGGACAGCTCCATGGCCTTGGCGTTGGCCAGGCTCGAGTGGCCGCTGGCGTGCTCGAGTAGGACGGGGTTGGCCGGTGCGGCCTGGCTCAGGGCGTCGTGATAGGGGAGGCCGTCGACGTTCGGCTGCGGCGCCCTGTCCCACTTCTCCTGGTGCCAGCCGCGGCCCCGGATCCATTCCCCGGGCTTGGCCTTGGCCGCCGCCTCGCGGACCATGGCCACGATCTCGTCCCAGCTCCTGGCCTTCGTCAGGTCGAGGATCATCTTAGAGGCGCCGAGGCTCGTAAAATGGCCGTGGCTGTCGATGATCCCGGGGATGGCCAGGGCGCCCTTGAGGTCTATGACCTGGGTCGCGGGACCTACGAAGCGCCGGATGTCTTTTTCCGAGCCGACGGCGGCGATGCGGCCGCCGCGGACCGCGACGGCCCGCGCCTCCGGCGTCCTCTCGTCGACGGTGACGACCCTGCCGTTCGCGAGGACGAGGTCGGCGGGCGCTTGCGGGGCGGG
>DATKJS010000038.1:0-49280 GCA_035543515.1 Terriglobales bacterium
TGCCCATGGACCGTAAGAACGAAGCCAGCAATCTCATAGGAACTCAGGCAGGAAGCCGAAGGGCCTTTAAGGGTCCACTAAGGCAAATCAGGGTCTTCTGTCTGGACTGTGCCGACGGACCTCAATCAGTTCGGCTTTGTACCGGGTCAGACTGCCCTCTTTGGCCCTATCGCTTCGGGAAGCATCCCAAACGCGTAATCCGTGAGAAGGGTGGGGACGCCCATAAGCTATTTGATCAGCCTTCATTTTCAGAAACTCTGGTTGAGAATACTGAAGAAGACCGATAAGGGGCGTCCAGATGAAAAAGGAACAACCACCTCAAGTATTTCTCATTATAGCGTGCGGGAAAACGAATAGGAGGCCTAATCCGGAGGAAGCCCCGGGAGTTCTTCCGATTGAAGGATCTAGAAGCGGAATCGCGAGTTATTGTGGGGTCTTTCCAAGCATCAAGAAGGACTCACTAGGCTCTGACAATGAATAAGAATCCTAAAAGAAAAAGTGGGGCGCGCCGCGAGTTGATTGCCGAAGCCGACGGCATCTGCAGGGACTTGCTAAGGCGCATTTCGAGACGTTGTTTAGATTGTGCAGGCGATCGCCTGAGGGTCCGATACTGTCCCGGCGGGCAAGAATGCCCCCTATGGGAATATCGATTTGGCAAATCCCCTTCGGCGCTCATGAAGAAGCCTTCTCAAGCCGTTTTATTGGACCCTGACTGGGTTAGGCAAAGGAATCCCTTTGACGTCTACTCAGGTGGAAGACTCAAAGAATGCTATCCGGAGAGCGAGTCCACAGATGACCCCTCGATGTTGCTCGGAGACTAAGGTATGAAAAGAAATGCGAAGAAGCGACGCTGGCCGAACATTAAGTTCGTATCGCTCCCATGTTGGTGGTTTTGGGCCAAGAGCCCAGAATTTCTCTCGCTCTCCGTCGCCGCCCGTATGGTCTACTTCTGTATTAAGTCCGCCTATATACCGGGGAAGAATGGAGACCCCGGCAATAACGGCCAGATTACTTTCGCATATTCAGTACTCAAAAAGGGTTCGGGCTTTTCCTCTGATACGACGATCGCAAGAGCAATTCAAGAATTGGAGGAGAAGGGGTGGATACGCATCATCAAGCGAGGAGGCTTATATGCCGGATCGAACCAATATAAGCTTACGGGAACATATGATCCCTGCTTATAGCAAGCCCGAGGGCTCCATCGGCCCGATGCCGAAGCCGAATGGGACATCGTATGGAAACAGCTTCGTCCCGGTCATAGGCATGGCTATATATAGAATATCTCCAGCAACTGGAGCAAGAACTAAGTACGTCCCGCTCCAATTAGCGGAGCGACAGACTATGCCCTCCAGGCAGAGCTTCATTTTAGGATCCTCGGGCGTTCTCTACGACGTGGAGCGATGGGCTCCACTTGCTGGAGTTGATTTTATTTTGGCAAGGGAGATAGCGGGGTAACCTAGATGGTTGGTCGGGGCCTCCTCACAGTCAAGGAACTCAGTTCCTACCTGGGTGTGAGCCCCTGTACTCTCTACCGGATGGCTGAAAAGGGAGACGTCCCCCTCATCCGTTGTCAAGGCCTTGGCCTCCGTTTTAAGGTGGAGGATATTGATGTTTGGCTCGAGAAGAGGAAAAGCCGGCCTCTTCCCGAGCACGCGGATCTCGCCGGCTTGACAAAGCCTCCTGGAAACACTATCAAAGAGTCTCATGGTCAAACAGGAGGTACTAGCGAGATGCCGAAAGGCAAGTTCAAGTCTCGCCATAACTTTGGTTTCGGTGCCGTCTACGTCAGAAAGACGAGCCCAGGTAACCCCCGATACTACCTGGACTATGTCGACAACGGGAAACGCATCCAGCGAGTCTGCCGCAGGGCTACGAGCTTCGAGGAGGCTTATTGGGAACTCCGCCGTGCCGTCCTCAAGGAACTCGAGAAGAAGAGGGCGTCCTTCAGCGCCTTCGCAGACGAGTACCTTGAGGACTATGCCAAGCCCGGAAAGAAGAGTTGGGAAACCGACAAGGGAAGGTTGGACAGGTTGAAGAAATACTTCCAGAACACCGACCTCCGCCAGATCACTCCCATGGAGATCGAGAGGTTTAGGGCATCCCTGCTCACCAAGGGCATGGAGAAGAGCACGACCAACCGCTACGTTGCCCTGCTCAAGCGCATGTTCAACCTGGCTATCGACGAGGGCTATGCAGAGACGAACCCGGCGAAGAAGGTCCGGCTGTTCTCCGAGGCCGATAATCTCAAGGAACGGATTCTGAGCGAGGAAGAAGAACTGCGCCTTATTGAGAACTGCTGTGACCACATGAAGGACATCGTGACCTTTGCGCTGAACACCGGGATGAGGCTCGGCGAGATCCTGCGGCTCAAGTGGGCTAACGTGGATATGAAGACAGGAATGATCAGGGTGGAGTTCACGAAGAGCGGGAAGACGAGAATCGTCCCTATGAACCAGACCCTAAGGACACTCCTCTCCGGGCTGAGGAAGAGGGGAGGGGAGTATGTGTTCACGAATCCAGGCTCCAATGACAGGTTCCGGGAGATTAAGCGGTCGTTCAAGACGGGCTGTCGCAGAGCCGAGATCGACGGACTGAGATTCCACGACCTCCGCCACACGTTCGCAAGCCGGCTTGTCCGCAACAATATCGACATCGGCACGGTACGGAAACTCCTCGGCCACAGCACGCTTCTAGTAACCCAGCGGTATGTCCACTCGGACGAAACCATGCTCCGGTCGGCGGTCGGATCGCTCGTAAGAAACGAGGATTTGTTACACCCGTGTGACAAATCCGGCGGCGAGAATTCCGGAGCGGAAATTTCTGCGCCCGCAACTCCTATCTTATCAGCGAATTAACCATGCGCGCGCCCGTAGCTCAGCTGGATAGAGCGTCGGACTTCGAATCCGCAGGTCGCCCGTTCGAATCGGGCCGGGCGCGCTGTCCATCCCCAGCCCGGGCCGCCTTGACAAATGGGCAGCGAGAGGTCTATAAGCATAGCTACGGAGGGGGAAACAGGTCCTGTTTGTGCAAGCGCGTGGTCGGCGCGATTTGTCCCTTTCCGATATTCAAAATAAGGAGGGATACGATGAAACGCACGGCTTTCCTGGTCAGCGCGGTCCTCTTGGTCTTCGCGGCCTCGATTTGGCCGCAGACGGCAGCTCCGAAGCCAGGGCCCGAGCACCAGAAGATCAAGATGTTTGTCGGGCATTGGACCTATGAGATCGAATACAAGTCCGGCCCCTGGGGACCCGCTGCCAAGACCACCGGCGAGTATGCCAACGAGATGACCCTCGGGGGCTTTTTTTCCCAAGGGCGGTGGGTGGAAAAGGCGCCCTGGGGACCTTCGAGGGGCGTCGAAACCTTTGGATACAATCCGGCGGGCAAGAACTATCTGCAGAGCCAATACACGGACGACGGAGGCATGGCCTCGGGCGAGATTACGCTCAACGGAAACACGTGGAGCTATTCCGGCGTGCAACTTCTGGCCGGAAAGCAATATAAGACCAGGGGCACGATGACATTCGCGGCGGACCTGATGAGCATGACGGCCAAGTTCGAGACGTCCGCAGATGGCATTGGCTGGATGCCTTTCTGGGAAGCGAAGTTCACCAAGGTCAAGCCCGCTCCGAAAACGAAGTAGCCGCCGACTCACGTCATCTCTCATAAATCCAAAAGGAGGTGTTTTATGAAACGCGTTGCTTTTGCGGTCGGCCTGGTCGTCTTGGTCTTCTCAGTTTCAATCTGGGCACAGACACAGGCTCCGACGCCCGGGCCTGAGCTCAAGAAGTTTGAAGTTTTCTTGGGCCATTGGACATACACGGGAGAATACAAGGCCGGACCATTGGGCCCCGCCAGCAAGGTCGCCGGGGAATGGTCGAGCCGGAAGATTCTCGGAGGTTTCTTCATTCAGAACCAATGGGCGGAGAAGGGCCCGACGGGAGAGTCACGGGGGATCGAGATCGTCCAGTACGACCCCGTGGCCAAGAGCATCTATAGCACTGAGTATCATAGCGACGGCTCCTCGGCCTCGGGAGTTTATACTTTCAACGGAAACGTCTGCACCTATTCGGGCAAGTTCCTTGCCGACCTAAAGCAGATCATGGTTAGGATGACGGGCACGTTTTCGGCCGACTCGATGGGTTTCACGGCCAAGGGAGAAGCCTCGACCGACGGCAAGACATGGACGCCTTGGTACGAGGGCCAATATACCAAGACCAAGCCCGCACCGAAGAAGTAGTTGATGGCCGGCGGGGCGAGTTAGACGAGGTGCACGAGTTTTCACATAATCTTGGCGACTTCTTGACAACTTCTTGACAAGTCTCCCCTGAGAACTCTCTACGTTATTGGCAGAGAACCTAATCGCAGGGGAGGTTGGACATCATGAGAACGGGACTTAGGGGAAAGACGGGGAAGGTCATGTCTTTATTGGTGATCTTCTCTCTGGTGGGACTTTCAGGAAACCTCGTGGCCGGAGAGAGGCGCGGAGCGACGGTCGTGGTGCAGAAAAAGGACGGCGCTCTGGAGAAGGGCGAACTGATCGCCGTCAAGCAGAACTCGATCCTGCTCTTGGGATCTTCCTCGGGGACCGACGTCTCCCTTGATGTTACGGACATCAAGACCATAAGGATTCTTAAGAAATCGAGAGCCTGGGAAGGCTTCGGCTATGGGTTCTTGCTAGGAGCGACCTCAGGCGCTCTCCTTAGTTCCCTCATTGGGAAAAATTGGTGGGTTACACCAACAGAAAGAGTTCTCATCGGGCTTGGCAGTTTTGGGCTTGCCGCAGGAGTTATCGGATATGTGGTTGGCGCCTCGAGCGGGGGCGAACAGACAATCAAAATCGAGGGGAAGAACGAGGCGGAGGTCCAATATGCATTAAGAGCCCTGAAGTCAAAAGCACGAATCCCTGAGTTTCGTTGATCGCGGCTTGGCCGCACCGCGGACTCAATGGCCGGGCTGTGATCGGGCCGCAAGTTCTTGCCGTTCCGGCCCTCGCCGCTTTCGCCCTGGCGGCGGAGGGCCAGGCGGCGCCACCCACGAGTATTGATTCATAAACCCCATTCGGCTAGACTCGGTTTTCGGTCCGCCCGATGATGGAAGTGCGTTGACGAGATGAAAGTGACCGGAATACAGAGGGCCTTCTTCGTCGGGGCGGCCTTCCTGGCCGCTGCGGCGGCCTATCTCATCTCCGGCGGAGGAGCCGTGGCTGATTTCGGCGACAAGATCCCCAGGACGGTCGGCGGCTGGACGGCTTCGGGGAAGGACCGGGCGTTCAACCGCGAAACGCTTTACGGGTACATGGACGGCGGGGCGGAGGTCTACCTCGCCTTTGATCTCCGCGAAGTCTGGTCCCGGAAATACGCCGGCCCCGCGGGCCGGGACATGACCCTGGACATTTTCGACATGGGCTCCCCGGCCGAAGCCTTCGGGGCTTTTTCCTGCGACAGGGAAGACCCCGACGCCGGCATCGGTCAGGAATCCGAGTACGGCGCGGGACTCCTGCGGTTCTGGCAGGGACGCTATTTCGTCACGGTCACGGCCTCCGCCGATGACGAGGCCGCGGCCCGTGCCGTCCTCGAGTTGGGGAGGGAAGCGGTGAAACCCCTCGGACCGCCTGGCCCGAAGCCGGACATGGTCGCGTTCCTTCCCGCCGAGGGCCTCCGGCCGGGGCGGACGAGCTATTTCCACGGCCTCGTCAACCTCAACAACCGATTTTTCATCGCCAGCGATAATCTCCTTCGGCTCGACCGCTCGACGGATTGCGTCATCGGCGAGTACGGGGCGCGCGGCGCCGAGCCCGTCACCCTCCTCCTCGTCCGCTATCCGGACGCGGCCGGGGCGCGCTCGGCCCGCCAGTCGTTCTTGGCCTCGTACCTTCGCGACGCCCGCCCGGAGGGGGTCGCCCTGACCGAAAACAGGAAATGGGTCCTGGCCTCCGCCCGTGACAATTTTCTCGCCGTTGTTTTTGACGCGCCGTCGGGGGGCGAGGCCAAGAGGCTCGCGGCGGCCGTCAAGTTCCCCGCGAAATGAGGTGCCCATGAACGATCCGCTCAGCCGCCGCGATTTCCTCAGGGGCGCGACCGCCGCCGTCCTGGGAGCCTCCCTGGCATTCGGCCAGGACAAGGCGGTCCCGAAAAAAGCCCGCGTCATCCTCATCCGGCGCCATGACGTCCTCGACGAGAATACGAAGATCGATCCCGAGATCCTCCAGGGCATGCTGGACGAAGCCGTGACGAAGCTCCTCGACGAGAGCGACCCCTTCAAGGCCTTCCAAAGGCTGGTCAAGCCGGGGGAAACCGTCGGCATCAAAACGAATGTCTGGTCCTATCTCCCGACGCCGCCGGAGCTCGAGGCCGCCATCAAGCGCCGGGTCATCGACGCCGGAGTGGCGCCGGACAGGATCGGCCTCGACGACCACACCGTCAGGACAAACCCTCTTTTCGTCAAGGCCACGTCCCTGATCAACGTCGCGCCCCTGCGGACGCATTACCTGGCTGGGGTGTGTGGCTGCATCAAGAACTACATCATGTTCGCCGAGTCCCAGCCGGCCTATCACCCGGACAGCTGCGCCGACCTGGGATCGCTGTTCAAGCTGCCGCAGGTCAAGGGCAAGACGCGGCTCAACGTCCTCTGCGTCCTGACGCCGCAGTTCTATGGCCGGGGCCCGCACAATTTCAACCGGCGATACGTCTGGAACTACAAAGGGCTGATCGTGAGCTTGGATCCCGTGGCGGTCGACGCCGTCGGGTTGCGGCTGATCATGGCCAAGCGGCGGGAGGTCCTGGGCAAGGCGCAGGAGCTGCCGCCCGTGCCCAAGCACATCCAGCTGGCCGACACGCGGCACGGCATCGGAACGAGCGACATCAACGCGATCGATCTCATCAAGCTCGGCTGGAACGAGAATACGCTGGTCTAGGCCGGCCCGGAAGCCGGGCGAATTCGACGGAAGGGGAGTGGCCATGGCCCGTGCGACAAGAACCGCGGTCCTTTTCCTGGTTACTGTCGGGCTCCTGGCCCCGCTTCTCGCGGCCTCGGCGGGCGAAGGCCCGGAGTTCCTCAGCTCCATCCTCTGGTCGAAGGCCTATGACATCGCCGTCGAGGGGAATTACGGCTACTGCGCTTTCCTCAACGGCCTGGTGATCCTCGACCTTGCGGCGAAGAGCGCGCCGGTCGAGATCTCTCGCCTTTTCCTCGGCGGCGGGTTCGGAGTCGCGAAGAGCGGGGCCCTGGTCTTCGTCGCGGCGGGCAGGATGGGTTTGAAGGTCGTGGACGTTTCCGACCCGAAAGCGCCGCGCCTGAAGGGCGAAGTGACGACACCGGGCGTCGCCAAGGCGGTTGCGACGAGCGGCAGGCATGTTTTCGTGGCCGACGGGGAATCCGGACTGCTCGTCTTCGACGTCGCGGATCCGGCCACGCCCCGGCTCGTCTCCTCCTTCGGGACGCCAGGCGAGGCGGAAGGGGTGACGATCCGCGGAGACAATGCCTTCGTTTCCGTCGGCGACGAGGGGGTCCTGGTCCTCGATGTCCGGGACCCGGCCGCCCCGAAAAAGGCCGCCTCCCTCAACACCCAGGGCAAGGCCCGCCAGATCGCCGTCTCGGGAAATATCGCATACGTCGCGAACGGCGCCGCCGGCCTGGCCGTCCTCGACGTCAGCGACCCGGCCGCGCCCGAGCAAACGGGCGCCGTGCCGACGTCGAGCTATGCCAACAGCGTCGCCGCCAGGGAAGGGATCCTCGGCGTCGGCACACTCTACGACGGCGGATATCAGCTCTTTGACATCACGAAACCCGCCGCCCCCGTCTCCCTGAACATCGGCAAGTATACGATGTACAACGAGGCCTGGGGGATCGCCCTGGACGCGGGCCTGGCCTATGTCGTCGATTATTTCGCCGGCATCCACATCGTCGATATTTCCGACCCGAAGAGGCTTCGGATCGTCGGCAGGTTCCCGACGCCGAGTTCGATCGTCGCCGCGGCCGTTGAGAACAAGAGGCTCTACGCGATCGGCGAGCTTTCCGGCCTCCAGGTCTTTGATATCTCCGACCCGTCGCGCCCCCGCGGCCTCGGCGCGTCGGCCATCTCGCGCGGGGTCCAGGGGCTCGATGTCCAGGGAGATTATGCTTACGTGACCGACCGCTGGGGCCTTCACAGGATGGATCTCACGAAGCTGCCCGCCGTCAATGGCGCCGGTACCCTCGCGCTGCCGGGGGTTCCGCGGACCGTCGTGGTCAGGGGGACGTATGCCTATCTGACCTCCGACCACTCCGGCTTTCATGTCGTCGACATCAGCGATCCATCCGCCATGAAGATCGCCGGGTCCCTCGAGATGCCCGGATTCGCCTACGGCCTGAGTCTCGACGGTGAGCGGGCCTATGTCTGCAACAGCGACACGGGTTTTCACGTCCTCGACATCTCCGACCCGGCCAAGCCGAGGGCCCTCGGCGGCCTTCGGACAGCCGGTGAGCCTCGCGCCGTCGCCGTGGAGGGGGGCCTCGCTTTTGTCGCCGACGGACCCGAAGGCCTCCTCGTCCTTGACGTCCGGGACCCTCAGAAAATGAAAACAGTGGGGAAGGCCGCTTTCGAGGGATTCGCGACCGGGGTCGCCGTCGACGGGAATACCGCTTACGTTTCGGACGAAACGTCGGGCGTCAGGACGTTCGATATCAGCAACCCGGCCGCGCCGAAGCTCGTGGCTAATTATAGAACCCCGGGCGAACCAGAGGGCGTCCGCCTCGGCGGGGGCCTTCTCATCGTCCCGGATTCCTACTCGCTGTTCATCCTGAAGCCGGGACGGAACTGAACCGGTTCGCCCGCCGCCCGATCGGCGCCGGCCGGGCCCCGGAGCCGATTTTCCGCACCCTGCTTAAGGCCCTCAGGGCAGTCAGGATTCCGGGCGCCGACGTTCATGGCGGCCTCCAAAGAGGCCGCCATGGCTGCTAAAAAAGACTGGGGCAAGGACGCTGACGGAGGTCCTCCTATTGTTTGCGTTTTTTGCACGACTCCACGTTTGACTGCAACGCGGCCCGTTTGGCGTTGACCGCTTGACGGAGGTTGACGGCGGCCGCGTTGGCCTTCACGCTGGCGAGCGAGCTCAGCGCATTGGCTTGAATGCCGAGGGTGAAGCCGCCGCCCAGAATGTAGTTCCCGTAGGCATGGACCGGGAGTTCCAGGACTTGGCTCCTTGATCCGCCGGCTCCGCGCGGGAACATGCCGGCCTCAAGGACCATGTTGCGCGTGACGTCAGATTCGTACCAGTCCGGAAAGTAAACATCGGTCGCCGAGGCCAAAATGACGCAACCCGTGTCCAGAAGCGTCCCTGCCGTATCGAATTCCCATCCCGGTCGGCCGGTGAGCCGACAGTCATTGCCGACCAGAACGTTATTCGTCGTCGGAACGATTACGGGATAGCTCGGATCAGGTTGCGAGGACCACAGAGCTATGGGGGTCCCAAAGTACGGATCTCCTGCCTCTTGGGCCATCGCAAAGCTGACGGGTCCCAGGCGATTGAACGCGATTAGATCCTGGGTTCCTCCGTTATCGCAGATCTGCGTCCCTCTCGACGTTGCCCCGGTCAAGTCGTTGCTCAGGATCTGCCTCTTGCTTCCGTACCAGGGCGCGAAAATACCCATGTAGAAGTCGTTCCCTTTGATCGTATTGTTGATGACTTGAGCGTTGCTGGTTCCGAGAAGCCAATCCGCTCCCAGATCGATACCCCAAGTGTATCCGGGCCATAGCTCTTGCGAGGCTATTTGGATGAAATTGTCCTCGATGACCACCGGCCCTTTATTGATCGGAAGATTCGGGTCCAGTCCGAACGGATCGCTGATGCCGATCGAGATTGCGTCCTGATGACAATCTTCGATCCGATTATGATAGACCCTGTAGCTATCTTTGGCACCAAGGTTCAATCCATCCGTGCTGATGGCAAGCCAACTCACGTTCCGGATGAGGTTGTTGCGGATGACGGCGGACCCGTAACTGTGGCAGTAGTGTATGCCGTAGATATAACCCACGCTCCAATCCAGAGTACTGACAAGCGTGTTGTTCTCGATCAGGGTGAAATTGTCCGGGGCATAGATGCCCATGACGTAAATCGCGAAGCCTATCCAGCCTTCGAAGCGGAGATTTCGAATGGTCAGGTTCTTCGCTCCGCTCGTCTGGGCGGGCGGATACTCGCCCGTCTGGAGCGTCTTTAAGGGATTCCTCCCCCCGACAATCGTCGCGCCCGTGGTAGCACCCTGCAGGGTTATGCCCGGCACGGAAATGACCACGCTTCCGTCCGTGCCGAAATTGAACGTTCCGCTCAATATGACCTTTGTGTATGGATTCGACACGGCCGCCTGGACCTGGGCCACGTCATACGGATAGGCATTCGTTCCCTGAAGCATTATGACCTGAGCCACGGCCGGCGCCGCTAGAACGGCCACGGCCGCCAGGATCAATCCCAAGAATTTCACACTTTTCATTGTTTGCCCCCTTCCGGTCTGGCTGACTCCCTCCAATGAAAACCCTTTAGCTTGCCGACGCTCGGATCGCGGTCATTCTCCCCCTTTGCCACCCAAGGGCAGGCCTCTCTGGGATGGCTTCGAATCCGATCTGGAAATTGCCCCCGCCCCATTGGATTCCGCTTCTTGGACTCTACCCCTTCAATGCATAGATAGGAGCCCATCCAGAGGCTGTCAAGGCAGGCGCGCATCAGACCGCATGTTGTCGCATCGCGTCGCATCCGGCCGGCCGTCGTCCGAACCGCTAGGCGTGATTTTAGGCATGGCAGGCTTGGATTCATGGGGACAACATGTTGATTTCGCCTCATTTGCGCTCCAAAGTTACAGCCGTGCTGCAACTTCGCCCTTATCAAGGTCCTGTGGACCCAATCAAACGTCCTCCGTACCCGCTGCCCCCCTAGTTGACAGGCCGAATTCGCGGATATAACATCTTGACCATTAAGATTGGAACGCCCTGGGGGGGCGCATGGAGAATCGGCGAATCCTCGAGTCCTGGAAGGAAATCAGCGCCCATCTCGGGCGTAACACCCGCACGTGTCAGAGATGGGAAAGCGAACTGGGCCTGCCCATCCACCGGCTCGATGGCACCCCCAAGGCCAGGGTTTGCGCCTATGCCGACGAGCTCAACCGCTGGCTCGAGGAGAAACTCGGACCCGACAAAGCTGAATTCGACATTGCGGAGTTCGGCCGGGACGAGAACCTGAAACGTCTCATCAAGCCGAAGAGGCTCTTTATCCCAGTTGCCGGTCTCCTGGTTCTTGTCGTCATAGCCATCCTCCTTTGGCACCCTTCCTCTCATAAGCCAAGTGTCCCATCCGGGAAAGTTTCCCTGGCTATCCTCCCCTTTGAAAACTACTCCGGCGACGCCACCCTCGAGAACTGGCGCTATGGTTTTCCGGAGCTCCTCATCACCGGCCTCTCCGCATCAAAATACTTGAAGGTGCTGCGGCAGGATGAGGTGCACGGCGTGCTCAAGAAACTGAACCTCACCGAAGAGAAAGCCCTGACTTCCGAGAATATCAAGAAGATCGCTCGCGAAGCCGAGGTAACGAGCCTTCTGGAGGCGAGTTTCGTCAAAGCCGGCCCGAATTTCATCATCACGGCCGCTCTGGTCAACGGCCAAACTGGCGAGACGCAAGCCACGCTCTCCATGAAACCACAACGTATAGAGAATATCTTAGGCGGGGGGCTGGATGGCCTCGTCAAGGAGATCAAGCAAGGGCTGGATTTCACTCAGGAGCAGATGGCCTCGGACATCGACATGGAGATCGGCAAGGTGATGACCGGGAATCCCGAAGCCCTGAAATATTATGTCGAGGGCGAGAGGCTTCACCTGGCTAACAACCAAGACGATGCGATCGAGCCTTTAAAGAAGGCCATTGAGCTCGATCCCGATTTCGCGATGGCATACAGATTACTCGGGGCCATCTATGGGAACATGGGACGATCAGCCCAGAGCAAGGAGAGTTTTGAAAAGGCCTTCCGGCTCAAAGACCGGATGCCGCCGCGGGAATACTACATCCTCCAGGGCAGTTATTACCTTCAGTCCGAGGCGACATATCCGAAGGCGATAGAGATGATTAAGAAAGTCCTGGACATCTACCCGGATGACTATATCGGGAATCACATGCTTGCTCTTGCGAATTCCAAGTTAGGAGAGTGGAATCTGGCCATCGGGCAATGGTCTAAAATAGTGAAGAGCAGGCCGAGGGATATGCTAATCTACGGCAATCTGACTCACGAATATTTGTGGTTAGGCGAGAACGAGAAGGCGACGGAGACGATGGAGGAATTTGTCGGCAACAATCCCGCAAGCGATAGAGGGCATTCCTTGCTCAGTTTTTGCTACATACTGCAGAGGCGATTTGACCTCGCTTTCCAGGAAGTGGACCAAGCGATCACTCTTGATCCAGATAAGAAACCGAGATGGGCAGGAGAAAAAGGGAATATCTTCTATTACGAAGATGAACCTGAGGAGGCTGCCGGATTCTATCAGACTTGGCTGGATAACACAAAGAGTGCTCCAGAGAAAACGCGGGCCGTGCGGTTGCTTAGTTACGTAGACTTCCTGACCGGAAGACCCGAAAGGGCCCTGATGCGGGTGAGATCCTACCGGAAGCTGTTTGAAAAGACAGACCCGTTTAATTTTCATTTCATTATAGGGTCAGCTTACATGGCCAGTCAGATGCCTGAACTAGCGCTCGAAGAATTCAAGAAGGCTGACGGTCTTGTTCCGGACAGTGAAGTCCCCAAGAAGAGAGAGTGCTATTTTTGGGAAGCCGTCGCCCAATTGGGGATAGGGAACCTTCCTGAAGCTGGAAAGCTGACTCGGACGATCGAGGGCCTTCTTCCCGGGTTTTTGAGGAAGTCGGAATCGAATATTCCCTACCTTCGGGGAAGGCTGGAACTGGCCAGAAGGAACTTCCCGGACGCTTCGAAGCTCCTCAGCGAAGCCATGGCTCACTGCCCGGGGGAATTTAACTTTCAATCCATCGAAAAGAACGCACTTTATCTCGACGGCCTAGCTTTAGCCTTCCTCGAGACAGGGGACGTCAACAACGCACTTAAGAACTATGAAAAGATCACCCTATTGACTGTCGGCCGGTACTGTTGGGGGGATCTCTATGCCAGGAGCTTCTATAACCTGGGCAAGATCTACGAGCAGAAAGGACTAAAGAGCAAGGCAGGCGAGAATTACGATAAATTCATCAGCCTGTGGAAAAACTGCGAGCCCCGGTTCCGGCCGCTCGTTGAAGACGCCAGGAATCGTCTGGCTGCTCTCAAATCTCCCTGAATCAGGCTCTTTCCCGCGTCCTAGATTGGCTTCCAATATCTAAGATCCGAAGCGAATCGGCCGCCGGCGCCGTTCACCCGCGGGCCAGGATCCCCTTGAGACGCTCAGCGTAGTCGGCGCTCGCCTTGTCCGGCGTGACGAATCGGATCTTTTCGGGTCCGGAGACGCCGAGCGCGAGCTCGACCGCCCTGGCGATCTGTTCCTGGCCGAAGATCTTCGTCCCCATGATCGCCTGGTTCGAGCCGAGGTCCTTGAGGACGGCGAGGCCCACGGCGTCGACGGCGACGCGGTCGCTCCCGGCGATGAAGACCTCGGCCCGGACCTTCTTCCCGTCGCTCGGCCCGCCGTCAACGAAGGCCTCGACGCCGTCGAGGATGATGAGGGCCGGCCGGTAACCCTGGTTGATCTCGGCGATCATCTTCCGCTGGTCGGCCGAACGGTGGAGCTGGCGCATGAGCTTTTTCGGGGTCAGCCCGACGGCGAGCTTCAGGGACATCGAGAAGACGCCCCCGTAGGCGTGGGTCTTGAGGCAGCAGGTCGAGACCAGGTAATCGGATTCGACGACCGGCCTGGGAACGAAGAACCCGCCCTCCCAGTGGTTCCCGGGCGGGTTGAAGCCGACCCAATCCGCGTCCGTTAGCTCCTCGAAATTGACGACACGGAACCCCAGGGACTTGGCCATTTCGAAGATCCCTTTCTCCTCCATGACCTTTTTCGTCTCCGGAGGGCCGCTCCTCTCGCCGAGCGTGATCGACGCCGGGCCCCGGCTCTTGAGCCCGTGGATGATCGCGGTCAAGGTATCGTTGTGCGTCGAACCCGGCGTCGGGTCGGCCGTGTTGAAGTTCGGCTTGACGAGGACGCGCTTCCCCTTGAGCGACGGGACCCGGAGGAGCTTCATGGCCTCTTCGACCCCGTGTTTCCTGTCGGGGGTTTTGATCAGGGCGATCGTCGTCCCGCCCGAGGCCGCCGTTTGCGGCCGGGCCGCCGGCAGTTCGGCGGCGAACGCGCCGGCGGCCGGCATAGCCGCGAGCCCGGCGACCGTTGTCATCGAGGCCCTGATGAAATCACGCCGCGACAGCCGCGCCGCATCCCCTCGTTTCATTTTCTCCTCCTCCCTCCACGCTCCTCAAAAAGAGGGCCCCGCGCCGGCGCCCGTGGCCTCCAACGAGCCGAAGGAGGGGAGGGCCAAGAGCCGCCGCGTCGGGCTGGTCAAACGGTACGTCGGGGCCCTATTCCGTCTCCATGATGCCGAACCCGACGTCGGCCGAGTTCTTGTCGACAATCACGAACAGCGTCGGGCTGACCTGGTAGTAGACGATCGCGTGCGACGTGCCCGCGACCGTGAAGTGGCCCGTCCACCGTCCGGCGTACGATCCGTCCGCGGCGAACGTGCCCGTCAAGCTCTCGTTGGAAGAGGTCGCCCCGGCGTCGTTGATATCCACGGTCCCGGCCAGGCCGCCGCTCGCGGCCACGGTCTGACCCACCCAGTCGTTCTCGCCGTCCGACGCGACGAGCTGGAGATTGAGCGCGTAGTTCCCATCGAACGGCCCCGTCGCCTGCGGCACGATGGACCCGGAGGCGACCGCAGTGCTGTCGTAATCCATGACCAGGGCGCCGCCGCCCCCGCCCGGCAGGCTCGGGTCGAGGAGGTTGACGGCCGGGTCGACGGCGAAGATGACCAGGGCGCCGACGTTCCCGGTCGTGTCCACCGCGGCCGGAAGGGATAGCGTTCCGACGCCGTTCCCGGCCATCGAGTAGGCGGGCGTGCCCGCTATCGAGGCGGAGCTCGATGTCCCCGCGTCGTTCGTGTCGGCGAAGCCGGAGGTGAAGTTCCCGGCCCCGTCGGACGCGAACTGGCCGGCCAGGGCCAGGGCCCCGGCGACCGAGCCGCCGGCCTCGCTGAGGACGTAGCTGCCGGAGAGGGAGGCCGTGGTGAACGTCCCGCCCGCGCCGGCCGCCCCCTGGCTGTACATGCTCCCTCCCACCACCGTGTAGGGGGCGTTCAGGCCGACGAGGCGCAGCACCTGGCCCCGGACCGCGTAATACGCCAGGTTCAGCCCCATGGCGAAGTCGATCGTCCCCCGGCCGAAGCCGTCCGGAACGGTCACCACGCCGGAAAGCGTGCCCGAGTTCGTCGAGCCGCCGTCGTTGACGAAATACGTGCCGTCGGAGACCGTCCCCGATGCCGCGCTCATGACCAGAACGCCGCCGAAGCAGGCCGGCGCCTGGTACGTGACGTCCTCCCCCTGGACCGTGAAGGCGTAGGCGCCGGCGACCGCGGCCGGGTCGAGGGCCCCGGCCGTCTGGAGGTCCAAGCTTCCACTCGAGGATGCCGTGCCGTCGAACTGGGTGATGAGGGCATGGGCGGCGGAAGTCACGGCGACGCTGAACGTCTCGACGCCGTTGTGGGGGAGGGAGGCGTCACTCACGCTGAGGGTGAGGCTGCCCCGGCCGTCCGGGCCGATGGAATACGTGCCTGTCAGGGAGTCGGGCCCGGCCTGGACGGAGACGTCCGTGTAATCCTGCTCGCCGGCGGTGATGTTGCCGTTGCCGTCCGCGACGATCGTCCCCCCTGCGGCGTACATGCCGTTGCGGTCGGTGCCCTGGACGGAAAAGACGTAGGCGCCGTTGAGCATGGCGTTCGAGCCGATGGGGACGATCGAGATGGTGACGGAGGCCTTGGCGCTGCTGTCGGCCGTGGCCGCGGCCGTGATGGTGACGTTGCCGGCGCTGGCGGGGGCCGTATAGACGGTCGTCCCGCCGCTCGCCGTGTGGGCCGGAGAGAACGAGCCGCACGACGCGCTGCCGCTGCAGGACCAGTCGACGCCGGCGTTCGACGAGTCGTAGCCGACGCTCGCGGTGAGGCTTACCGACTGGTTGACGGTCAGCGTCGCCGGGGCGTTGGTCAGGTTGATGGCCACGCTCGGCGTCGAGCTCTTGCCGCAGGCGGCGAAGGAAAGGGCAAGGAGCAGGATAGCGGCCGAAAGGGCCGGGGTTGCGGACGGTCTCTTCATATGATCCTCCCCTCCCTTTCCCGCATCCATCGTATCCTCCGGCGCGCCTGAAATCAAGTCGTCGGGCCCGCGGCGCGAAAGCGGCGGCCGGCCGGCCGTGGTATACTCTCCGCCGAACGGGCCCCGTTGGCCCCGGGAACGAAAGGGATGTCCATGGACGTTGCCGTCGATCATAAACTCGCGGGCCGGGTCGCGTCGCTCGACGCGCTGCGGGGTTTCGATATGTTCTGGATCATCGGCGGGGACGCCGTCTGCCGGACCCTGCCCGGCATCAAGGACGTCCCGTGGACGCGGTTCCTGGCCCGGCAGGTCGAGCACAACGCCTGGGCCGGCTTCACCTTCTACGACCTCATCTTTCCGCTCTTCCTCTTCATTATCGGGGCGGTCATGCCGTTTTCGCTCCTGAAGCGGGCCGAGAGCGGGGAGAGCCGGAAGCGGCTCGTCCTCCACGTCCTCAAGCGGTCGGCCGTGCTTGTCCTGCTCGGCCTCCTTGCCGGCGGCCTGCTGAAGCTCGACTTCGCGAACATGCGCTGGACGGGCGTCCTTCAGCGGATCGGCGTCTGCTATCTCCTCGTCTCCCTCCTCGTCCTCAGCACGAAAAAGAGGACCCAGGCCGGGGTCTTCGTCGCCGTGCTTCTCGTCTACTGGGCCGCTCTGGCGCTCGTCCCGGTCCCGGGGCACGGCGCCGGGAACATGACGCCCGAGGGGTCGCTCCACTCCTACATCGACCAGAAGGTGCTGCCGGGGCGGATCTCCGCGGAGTATTACGGGCCCGGCGACTCTCTGGGCGTGCTCTCGACACCGACGGCGGCCTGCTCGCTCCTCCTCGGCGTTTTCGCCGGATACTGGCTCCGGTCGGGGAGGGGCGGCCGGAGAAAGGCGCTCGGCCTGGCGGCCGCCGGGCTGGCCTGTCTCGCCGTCGGCGGGCTCTGGAGCCTGGCCTTTCCCATCATCAAGCACATCTGGACGAGCACCTATGTCCTCTGGGCCGGCGGCTGGTGCCTCCTTCTCCTGGCTCTTTTCTATTGGGTCATCGACGTCCGGGGCCGGTCGAAGTGGGCCTTCTTCTTCGTCGTCATCGGCGTCAACGCGATCCTCGTTTATTTCGGACAGGAGGTCGTCGGCTTCGATAGTATCTCGGCCTTTTTCCTCTCCGGCGCCGCCCGCCATGCCGGCCTCTTCGGCCCGCTCGTGCTGGCGGCCGGCGCCCTCGCCGCCAAGTGGCTCGGGCTATGGTTCCTCGACCGGCACAAGGTTTATTTCAAGGTTTGACCGGCCGGGGCGGGGAGGCCCGGAGGCGGAGCGGCGCCGCGGCCGACCCGGTCTCCGGGCGGCGGCGACACTTGACTCGGCCGAGGGGCGGGAGTTAAATAAAAACGCCGGGGAGGGCATGAGCATGAGAATGTGGTCGGGCGTCGTCCGAGTTGGCGTTCTGGCGTTGGCTGTCGCGGCCATCGGCCTCTCGGGGCTCGCCTCCGACAAGGCGGCCGACAACGCGAAGGCCTACCAGGCCGACCTCGAGGCCATGAAAGGCAGCGAACCCCCCGCGATCCTGAACAAGCTCGCGGACTGGAAGTTCGACCTCATGGGCGCGTGGATGGCAGAGAACCCTTCGCCCAAGGAGGTGAGCAAGCACGACATAGGGAAGGTCAAGTTCTCCAAGCAGGAGGTCCAGGATATTTTCGGCTCGGCCGGCAAATACAAGGTCGCGGTCTACGGCAAGGTCGTCGGCACCAACCAGGTGACCACGGGCACGGTTGACCAGACAGGGTCGAGCTTTAACAAAGATCTCACGGTCGACCTTCAAGTCTTTACCGTCGTCCGCCTCGTTTTCAAGGACGAGAAGCTGACGAATGTGAGGATCTGGCCAAAGCTGGAGTTGTCGGGAGTCTCCGGCGGGACCTGGTATATCAGACACATTGCCACGTTTTTCATGGGTGCCAGGGCATGCGTGGATCCGCAGGCGAGTCCGCCGCCGGCCGGCTTCTGATACCGGCCCTCCTGGGCCTGGCGGCGGCCTGCGCATGGGGCCGCCCCCAAGCCTCGGCGACCGCGAGGGCCGCGAACGTCCCCAGGTTTTCGCACGTCATCGTCGTCCTGATGGAGAACAAGGAGTTCGGGGACGTCGTCGGCAACCGGAGGATGCCCAACTTCAATCGTTGGGCCTCCGAGGGCTCCCTCCTCACGCAGTATCATGCCGTCAGCCATCCGAGCCTGCCGAACTACCTGGCCCTCGTCGGCGGCGACACCTTCGGCGTCAGGGAGGACTGCACGGACTGCTTCATAGGCGCAAAATGCCTGCCGGACCTACTCGAGGCCTCGGGCCGCACCTGGAAGGCCTATATCGAGGGGCTGCCCACAGCCGGCTTCCTGGGCACTTTCTCGGGCCGCTACGCCATGAAGCACAACCCGTTCGTGTACTTCCGCTCGATCCGCGCCGACGCCGCCCGCCGCGCCCGAAGCGTCGTGCCGCTCTCCGAGCTTGCGGCCGACCTCGAAGCGGGGCGCCTGCCGGATTACGCCTTCATCATGCCCGACATGTGCGACTCCGCCCACGACTGCGGCGTCGAGGTCACGGACGCCTGGCTGGGCCGGGTCGTGGCGCCACTCCTCGCGTCGCCGGCCTTCGACGCCTCGAGCCTGCTCGTCCTGACCTTCGACGAAGGGACGTCGAACGCAAGTTGCTGCGGCTCCCCGCCGCTCGCCCGGGGCGGCAGGATCGCGACCGTCCTCGTCTCGGAGCTCGTCAAACCGGGCTTCAGGGACGCGACCCCCTGCTGCCATTACTCGCTCCTCAAGACGATGCTCGTCTCGTGGGGCCTGGGCGACCTCGGCCGGACTGCGGACCGGGCCGTCGCTCCCATCGTCCTGCCCTGGCGCGGCCGCTAGGGCGGCGGTGCGGACTCCTCATCCCCCCGAGCGGTGGGGGCAGTCCTGCCAACCTTCGGGCCGGCCCCTCCGTCTAAGGGGATGAACGCCGGAGACCGATGCAGATGGACGAAGCGCGACTCATCGACGGACTGGCCAGGGGCGACCTGGCGGCCTTCCGCGAATTCGTCGAAACCTACAAGAAGAAGGTCTATTTCCTGGCCCTCGACATGGTCGGCAACTCCGCCGACGCCGAAGACGTCTCCCAGGAGGTCTTCCTGAAGGTCCACCGGTCGTTCGGCACGTTCAAGAAGGACGCCAAGCTCAGCTCCTGGCTCTATCGGGTCGCTTACAACGCCTGCATCGATTACATGAGGCGGCGGGCGCTCGCCCCGGAGCCTGTCGCGGACGACGTCCTCGACTCCCCGGGCCGGAGCGAGGCGCTCCTGGCGTCCTCGGCGGCGCCGGCCGACCCCGGCCGGGCGGTCGAGGCGGCGCAGCTCCAGGCGAGGATCGCCCACGCCCTGGACCGGGTTTCGCCCCAGGAGAAAGCCGTCTTCCTCCTCCGCCATTACGACGAGCTGATGCTCAAGGAGATCGCCGAGTGCCTGCAGCTCTCCGTCGGTTCGGTCAAGAGCTACCTCTTTCGGGCCGTCCGGAAGCTGCAGAAGGAGCTCGGCGCGCCCGGCGCCGCCGGGGTGGAGGTTCCCCATGATTAGCTGCCGCGGGTCGAAGGACCTGATGATCGAGGCCCTCTACGGCGAGCTCGGGCCAGCCGAGAGGGAAGAGTTCGACGCCCATCTTCGCTCCTGCCCGGACTGCGCCGCGGAGTACTCCGTCTTGGGCGCGACGCTCCGGGTCATGGACGAGAGGCGGCGGCCGGACCCCGGCCCGGCCTTCTGGGACGGCTATTGGAACCGGCTGGCCGCGAAGATGGGCGCGGAGGCCGCCCCCGCGACGGGGCGGCTCCCGCTGGCGTTCCGCCTCCGCAGGGCCTTCGAGGTCCTGCCCCGCTGGCCTTATCAGGCGGCGGCCGGAGCGGCCCTCATCGTCGTGGGCATCCTCATCGGCCGGGCCGTCTTCGGGCCGGGCGGGCGGACGCCCCGCCTCGCCGGCGTCACAACGGCCCGGGCGGCGACGGCCGTTTCCGACGACCCCGCGCTCCGGGCGCGGCGCTACGTCGATCGGTCGCAGGTTCTGCTCCTCGGGCTTGTCAACTACGACCCGAAGACCCAGGATGTCGCCGGCTTCGACCTGGCCGGCAAAAAAGCCGCCTCGCGCGAGCTCGCTGCGGAGGCCGCGGACATCCGGACCTCGCTCAAGGACCCCCGCCAGAAGAGGTACAGGGAGCTCGTCTCCGAGCTCGAGGTCATCCTGATGCAGATCGCCAACCTCGACGCCGGGAACGACCTGGACGGGGTCGAGCTCGTCAAGCAGGGCGTCACCGACAAGGGGATCTTCCTCAAGATCGACCTCAGCCGCATGGGGTGGAGCGGCCCGGCCCTTCCGGGGCCCGGCCCCCGGACCGGCCCGGGCGCCTCCGCCGCCGGCGGACATGCCAAGGATAAGATCTGACCAAGGAGAGTGAAAATGAAAACGATGAAAAGAACGGCGGTCATCGCGGCTCTCGCCGCGCTCGTTCTCTCGGCTCTCGCCGCCGCGGCGGTCGCGGCCGTCGAGCCCGGCCAGGAAAAGGACTCCGTCGCCTACAAGCAGGCCTACGCGCTCGTCCTCGCTGAAAAATGGGACGCGGCCAAGAAGGCCATGGAAGAGGTCATCCGTCAGTATCCCCGGAGCGCCTGGGTCGACGATGCCCGGTTCTGGTCCTGCTACTCCCTCGAGAAGCTCAACCAGCCCCTGGAGAAGGTGTTCGAGTGCTACAAGGAGTTCATCCGGGCCTACCCCAACAGCGAATGGGTCAAGGACGCCAAGTCCAACATGGTCCGGCTGTCCCAGACCCTGGCCAAGGCCGGAAAACCGGAGTACGGGACGGTCATCAAGTCCTTCGAGTCGGGGGGCGAGGATGAGGACATCCGCATGACGGCCCTCTACGCCCTCCAGAACATCGGCGACGAGGAGGCCCTCAAGACGATCCTCGGGCTCTACGACAAGGCGGACAGCCGCAAGCTCAAGCAGCAGATCGTCTTCATGCTCCAGGACATGGAAACGCCCGAGGCGCTGGCCAAGCTGGCCGACATCGCCCGCAAGGAGCCGGACGAGGACGTCCGGCGGGCGGCCCTCTTCGCCTTGGGCGGCCACGGCGGCCCCGAGGCCGTCGCCGTGCTCAAGGAGGTCGTGAAGTCCGGCGCGCCGGCCGACCTCCGGCGGAATGCGCTCTTCGCCCTGGCCGAGGCCAAGGACCCCGGGACACTTGCCCTCCTGACCGAGGTCGCCCTGAAGGACGCCGACAAGGAGATGGCCCGGACCGCGGCCTTCGCCATCCAGGACGTCGAGGGCCCTGAGGCCGTGTCCGCCCTCCGCCGCATCCTGGCTGAGGCCGTGGACTCCGAGGTCCGCAAGGCGGCGCTCTTCTCGCTCGCCGAGCGCAAGGACGCCGACGTCCTGCCGCTGCTCAAGGACGTCATCGCCAAGGAGACGGACCGCGAACTCGTCCGGGCCGCCCTCTTCCAGGTCGCGGAGATCAAGGGTGACGTGTCGCTCGAGGTGCTGAAAGAAGTCCTGGCCACGGCCAAGGAGGCCGGCCTCCGCGAGAACGCCCTCTTCGCCATCGCCGAGCAGGGGGGCGACAAGGCCCGGGACATCCTGCTCGATACCGCCCTCAACAGCCAGGACGAGGAGCTGGCCGAAAAGGCTGTCTACGCGCTCAAGGACATCAAGGGCGGGCTCAAGACCGACGCCCTGCTCGAGCTCATGCGCAAGGCCAAGTCGCCCAAGACGCGCCGGGCCGTGGTCTTCCTGCTCATGGACGAGGAAGGCGGCGCGCCGGTCGAGGTCCTCTCGAAGGTCCTCAAGGAAGAGACCGACCCGGAGATCAGGCAGCAGGCCGTACTGGCCCTGGGCCAGACGAAGAGCGACGAGGCCGTGGCCGCCCTCCTCGAGATCGCCAAGGGCAAAGACGCCAAGCTGGCGAACGCCGCCGTCCTGGCCCTGGGTGAGATCGGAACGCCGAAGGCCAAGGCGGCCCTGCTCGAGATCCTGAACAAGAAGGATGGCGACGTCGCTCCCCAAAGGGAGGCGTGAGCCGTGCGCCGGGCGGTCGTCCTCCTCCTCGGCCTGGCCCTCGCGGCGGGTCCGGCCGCGGCGGCGCCGGCGGAGACGCGCCTGCCGGGCCAGGTTACGCGGTACGCCGGGACGGAAGCCCTGGCGGCGCGTCTCGCCTGGGCCCTCGACGAGGCCTCGAAGGCGGGCCCCGCCCGGGCCTTTTCGGTCGGCTGGAGCTTCCGGCGGCTGATGGCCGGGAACGAGATGATCGGCTCGTACCGCGACGGCCCCGGGGGCCGCGAGATCACCGTCGAGGAGGTCCTCGCCGGCAAGAGGAGCCTGGGGCAGCGGAGGGGCGGGGAGGCGGGCGAGGTCAGGGTGACGGCCCGCAAGGTCCTCGACGACCTCGAGCATCGCGGTCAGGCCTCGCCGAAAGTCCCGAGGGACGTCGGGATCTTCCTCGCCTATGAGCCCGGACGGCCGGCTTCTCTCGCTGAGGTCGAGCTCAGCAATCTCGACCTCTCGTTCGACTTCAAGGGCCGAGACCTTTACTGGCTGGGCGGGGCGGAGGCCGCGGAGAGCTTCGGGCTCGTCAAGGCCCTCTACGGCGCCGCGGCCGCCGACAAGGCGAAGCACGGGCTCATCGCCGCCGCCGGGCTGCACGGCGCCGCCCGGCTCGCCGTCCCCTTCCTCGAGACGGTCCTCGGGGGGGGCGAGCCCGGCGGGCTCAGGAAGGAGGCCGCCTTCTGGCTCGGTCAGCAGGGCGATGCGGACGGCCTCAAGGTCCTCGTCCGGGCCGCAGAATCCGACCGTTCGAAGGACGTCCGGGAGGGCGCGGTTTTTGCCGCGAGTCAGGTCGAACTGCCGGAGGCCGTCGACGCCATCATCGCCCTGGCGCGGAACGCCCCGCATCCCGACGCCCGTAAGCAGGCCGTCTTCTGGCTCGGCCAGATGGCCTCGAAGAAGGCCGCCCCGGCCCTCGAAGACTTCGCCCGCTCCGGCGGCGACGCGGACCTCCAGGAGCAGGCCGTCTTCGCCCTTTCGCAGCTCCCGGACGACCAGGGCCTGGAGCCGCTCATCAAGCTGGCCAAGTCCCATCCCGACCCCCGGGTGCGGAAGAAGGCCGTCTTCTGGCTGGGCGAGAGCCGCGACCCCCGGGCCCTAGAAGCCCTCATCGCCATCGTCAAGGGGAGGTGAGCCGCGGGCCGTCCCGGGCGCGGCGGACCGTGCCTGGCCCCGAAACCGGACTTCCTGTAGAATGGAAGGGTCAAAGGAGGTTCGCATGGAGAAGAAGATGAGAAGGATGGGCGTCCTGGCCGTCGCGGCCCTCGTCCTGGCCCTGGCCGCCGGGGCCCAGCAGAAGTCCGACGACAAGGCCTTGGACCCCGTTTGCGGCATGACCGTGACCAAGGCCAAGGCCGCCGCGACCTACGAATACAAGGGCACGACGTACTATTTCTGCTCGACCGGCTGCAAGGACGCCTTCGCCAAGGAACCGGAGAAGTACCTGGCCAAGGCGGAGGCGAAGCCGGGTCAGCCGGCCGCGCCGATGGCCGGAGGCCCTATGATGGGGCAAGGCAAGGGTCAGAGCGCCATGGGGATGGGCGAAGGGTGCCCCATGATGGGCGGCCGGATGCGCGGCATGCCCGGCATGATGCCTCCGGGGTCTCGGATGGGGATGCCGGCCGGCCGGATGGGCGGGGTCAATGCCCTGCTGATGCGGCGGGACGTCACTTGGACCTATGAACGGACGGCCGACGGCGTGACGGTCAGGATCTCCTCCAAGGACCCTGAAACGGTCAAGACGATCCAGGAGCGTCTGGCCCAGGTCAAGGAGATGAAGGAGACGATGGCGACGCCTCCGGCTGCTGCTGCGGCCTCGGCCTGCCCCAACCCCGACTGCCCGATGAAGGACAAGCCGAAGAAGTAGGAACACGGCCGCGGCCCGGCGGAAACGACCTTTCCGGCCCCCTTTCCCCGCCTGGGAAAGGGGGCCTCTCATTTGACACGGGGCTCTTCGCCGTGCTACATTTTTCGAAGAGGGGTCAAGTGAGCGAAGCCGGGAAGGGCGGCGCCTTCTTCGAAACGCCCGCCTCGCGGAAGCTGGTCGACCTCATCGAGAGCAACGCCGCCGAGCTGACCACGAATTACGTGCTGTCCATCCAGCGCGATCACCGCATGCCGCGCTACCAGGGGTTCGACCAAAAGGAGATCTTCAACCGGGCCTTCCGGGTCTACAGCCAGCTCGGCCGCTGGGTCTCGCGGGAGACGACCAAAGAGGAAATGAGGGATTACTGGACGGCCCTGGGCCGGCAAAGAAGCAAGGAAGGCTTTCCCTTCTCGGAGATCGTCCTCTCGCTCTGCCATATCCGCCGCGTGCTTTGGGAGAAGGTCCAGGCCGAGGGGGTGCTCGACACGGTCCTCGACCTCTACCAGGCCATGGACCTCCACCAGCGGGTCGTCCTGTTCTTCGACCGCGCGATGTATTTCGCCGCGGTCGGCTACGAAGAGAAGGGCTGAGTGCGGGCGGGCCTCTACGTCCATTTCCCGTTTTGCCGGGCCAAGTGCCCGTACTGCCATTTCTACAGCGTCGAGCCGCGCGGCGGGCTCGTCGCCCAATGGTGGGAAGGGCTGAAGCGGGAAGCGGAGCGGCACGTCAAGACGAACGTGTCCGTCGAGACCGTTTACGTCGGCGGCGGCACCCCGTCGCTCCTCCCGCCGGAGGACGTCCGGGCGCTCCGGGAGCTGCTCGACGCGCGCTTCTGGCTCAAGACGCGCGAGTTCACCCTCGAGGCCAACCCGGAGGTCGAGGACAAGTCCTTCCTGGGCGGCTGGCGCGAGGCCGGCGTCACGCGCCTGAGCGTCGGGGTCCAGTCCTTCGACGACGCCGTCCTGGCCGTGCTCGGCCGCGGCTATTGGGCCGCCGCGGCGGCGGACTTCTGCGGGCTCGCCCGCGCGGCCGGCTTCGAGTCGCTCGGCCTCGACCTCATGATCGGCGTTCCCGGCGAGACCCGGGAGGGGGCGAAAAGGACCCTCGACGAGGCCGTCCGCCTGGCCCCCGACCACGTCTCGCTCTATGTCCTCGAGAACGTGGAGGGGCTCCCGTTCGAGAAGCTCCTCGCCCGCCATCCCGTCGACGACGACGCTGTGGCCGACGTTTACGCGATGTTCCAGGCGCGGCTGGCAGCGGCCGGGCTGCGGCAGTACGAGATCTCCAACTTCGCCCGGCCGGGCAAGGAGTGCCTCCACAACCTGAAATACTGGCGCTACGAGCCGTTCCTCGGGCTCGGCCCTTCGGCCTCCTCGCACCTCGGGAATAAGCGATGGTCGAACGTGCGGGAGCTCGCGGCCTGGGCGGAGGCGCTCCGGCGCGGCCGGCCGCCCGTGGCCGAGACGGTCGAGCTCACGGCGGAGGCCTCGGCCCGGGAAGCGCTCGTCTTCGGGCTGCGGCTGGTCGAGGGCGTCGACCTCGAGGCCCTCGGCGCGAGCTTCGGCCTGGACCTCGAAGCGCTCTTCGCCCGGGAGCTGGCCGAGCTCGAAGGGGAGGGGTGGCTCGTCCGGGAGGGGTCGACGGTCCGCATCCCGCCGGGGCGCTTTCTCGTCTCTAACCACGTCTTTTCCAAGCTTGTCTAAGATAGGGAGGGGCTGCCCCCTTGGCGGACTGTCCCTCCGGGAATCCGTTTGAGGGAGGGCCGTATGTCATCTCGCAGGACTTCGCCGCGGGCGCTGGCCCGCGAGACCGTCAGGCGCCTCAGGGCTGTCGCCGACCCCGTGAAAGCCGAGGGCGTCCAGCGCTACTTCAAGCACACGGTCAGGTCCTTCGGCGTCCCGGCGCCCGCGGTCCGGGCCCTCGCGGCCGAGCTTCACGCATCGGTCAGGCGGACCTGGAGCGTGGGCGAGGCCATCGCCCTTTGCGACATCCTCTTCGCCGAGCCCGAGATCGAGTCGAAGGCCGTCGGCTCGCTCATCCTGGGCCGGTTCAAGAGAGACCTGCCGCCGTCCTTCCCGGCGAAGCTCGAGTCATGGCTCGCCTCCGACCTGCTCGACAACTGGGCCTCCGTCGACGTCCTTTGCCCCGAGGCCATGGGGGCGTTCCTGGCCGCGCACCCGGAGAGGGTCGCGGACGTCCGGCGCTGGGCCGTCCATCCCAACCGGTGGGTCAAGCGTGCCTCGGCCGTCTCCTTCATCAAGCTGGCCAAGAAGCAGGAGTTCCAGGACGCGGTCTACGCCGTCGCGGCCTCGCTCTTTCCCGCCTCGGACGACCTCGTGCGGAAGGCGAACGGCTGGCTTTTGCGCGAGGCGGGCAAGAAGGACCCGGCCCGGCTCGAGGCGTTCCTCGTCCGGCACGGCCGGGCAGTGCCCAGGACGACCCTGCGCTACGCGATCGAGCGCTTCCCGGCGCCCCGGCGCAAGAAGCTCCTGGCGGCGACGCGGGGCCGCTGAGGGCGGCGCCTGCAACCCCTGGCCCGCGCCGCCCGTATTTAAGAATGGACGGTCGGGAACTGCCTGTGCTATAAATGGGCCGTCGCATCATGGTAGAAAACGGAATCCAGGGGGCCGGGCACGCCCCGGCCCTTCTTCAATCCCGGGAACGGGATATGGAGTCCCCCCTTTAGAAAGGAGATCAGGTGAAAACACGCAGGCTTATCGTTCTGGGGTCTTTCCTGCTGGTCCTGGCGGCGCTGTCGTTCGCGGCGGGCGACGCCCGCGTCCTCCGCTTCCCGACGGTCTCGCGCGACACCATCGTCTTCACCTCCGGAGGCGACCTCTATGCCGTGCCGATCGCGGGCGGCACGGCCCGCAAGCTTACCGCCTATTACGAGGGCTACGAGGCCTTCGCCCGCTTCTCCCCGGACGGGAAGTCCATCGCCTTCACCGGCGAGTACGACGGCAGCCGGGAAGTCTTCCTCATCCCGGCCGAGGGCGGCGTCCCGGAGCGCCTGACCTACACGCCGTCTCTCTCCCGCGACGACATCTCCGACCGGATGGGGCCGAACAACCTGGTCATGGGCTGGACCCCGGACGGCAAGAAGGTCATCTTCCGCTCCCGGATGCGGGAGTGGAACGACTTCAACGGCCAAATCTACCTCGTCCCGGCCGAGGGCGGCATGCCCGAGGAGCTGCCGCTGCCCCGCGGCGGGTTCTGCTCTTTCTCGCCCGACGGGAAGAAGCTCGCCTACAACCGCATCTTCCGCGAGTTCCGGACCTGGAAGCGCTACCGGGGCGGGATGGCCGACGACATCTGGATTTACGACTTCGCCACCAAGAAGGTCGAGGACATCACGAACAACCCCGCCCTGGACATCATCCCCATGTGGAGCGGGGACAGGATCTACTTCGTCTCCGACCGCGACGACAACAAGCGGGTGAACCTCTACGTCTATGACCTCACGACGAAGGCGACGCGGAAGCTGACGGACTTCGCCGACTACGACATCAAGTTCCCGTCCCTCGGCCCCACGGCCATCGTCTTCGAGAACGGAGGGTATATTTACAAGTTCGACCTGGCCACGGAGAAGACCGACAAGGTCCCCGTGACGATCGCCGACGACGCCGTCGGCGCCCGGGCCCGGCTGGTCAAGGTCGCTGACCGGATCACGGGCGGCGACATCTCCCCGGACGGGAAGCGGGCCGTCTTCGATGCCCACGGCGATATCTTCACCGTCCCCGCGCAGTACGGCAACACCCGCAACCTGACCCGGAGCCCCGGGGTCCACGAGCGGAACTCCAAGTGGTCCCCGGACGGGAAGTGGATCGCCTACGTCTCGGACCGGACCGGCGAGGACGAAATATACATCATGGCCCAGGACGGGACCGGCCAGCCCCAGCAGCTGACCAGGAACGCCGACACCTACAAGTACAGCCTCTTCTGGTCGCCGGACGGCAAGAAGGTCCTCTGGGACGACCGGCTCCAGCGCCTGCAGTACGTCGACGTCGCGACCAAGGAAGTCGTCCTGATCTGCAAGGCCGAGGCCTTCGAGATCCAGAGGTTCGCCTGGTCGCCCGACAGCCGCTGGGTCGCCTACGCCAAGCCCGAGGTCGACAGCATGATGAAGGTCTACCTCTACTCCCTCGACACCCGGAAGACCTACGAGGTGACCGACGGCTGGTACAATTCGGGCGAGCCCGCCTTCAGCTCGGACGGGAAATACCTTTTCTTCGTCTCGGACCGCGACTTCAATCCCGTCCTGGGCGCCACGGAGCTCAACCACGTCTACCTCTCCATGTCCCGGGTCTATTTCGTGACCCTGGCCAAGGAGACGAAGTCGCCCTTCGAGCCGAAGAGCGACGAGGTCTCCGTGAAGAAGGAGGAGGAGAAGCCCGCCCCGGCGCCCGCGGCCAAGCCCGCGGCGAAGCCCGAGGCCCCGAAGCCGGCCGGCGGCGCGGCGCCGCTCAAGGTCGACCCGGACGGCCTCAAGGGCCGCATCGTGGCCCTGCCCATCGAGACGGCCAACTACGGCCTGATCACGTCCGCGGGGAGCTCCGTCTACTACCTCCGGGTCAAGGACATGGAGAACCAGCCGTCCCTGATGCTCTACGACCTGGGCGAGCTCAAGGAGAAGGACCTCGGCAAGGTCGGCGCGTACGGAGTCTCGGCCGACGGGAAGAAGATGATCGTCGCCCGGGGCCAGGCCTTTGCCATCATCGACCTGCCCAAAGGGCCGGTCAGCTTCGACCAGAAGCTCGACCTCTCCGGCATGGAATGCCTCGTCGACCCCCGGCTCGAATGGGACCAGATCTATAACGAGTGCTGGCGCCAGATGAAGTACTTCTTCTACGCGCCGAACATGCACGGCGTCGACTGGGACGCCGTCAGGGCGAAATACCGGCCCCTGGCCGATGCCGTAACCCACCGGGCCGACCTGACCTACGTCATCGGCGAGATGATCGGCGAGCTCAGCTCCGGGCACACGTACGTCGGCGGCGGCGACATGCCCCATCCGCCGAAGGTCAAGGTCGGTATGCTCGGGGCCCAGTTCGAGCGGGACGGAAAGACCGGCTTCTACCGGATCACCCGGATCCTCAAGGGCCAGAACTGGGATCCGTCCCGGCGCTCGCCGCTGACCGAGGTCGGGGTGGACGTCAAGGAAGGGGAGTTCCTCATCGCCATCAACGGGACGCCCCTCAACACGCTCTCGAACATGTTCGAGGCCCTGAACAGCACGGCCGGCAAGCAGGTCGCGCTCAAGGTCAACGCCGCGCCCGAGGAGAAGGGGAGCCGCGAGGTCGTCGTCGTTCCCGTGGAGACCGAGAACGAGCTCTATTATTACAACTGGGTCGAAGGGAACATCGCCAAGGTGACCAAGGCGACCGGCGGCCGGGTCGGCTACATCCACATCCCGAACATGGGCCTGGACGGCCTGAACGAATTCGTCAAATACTTCTACCCTCAGCTCCGCAAGAAGGCCCTCATCATCGACGTCCGGGGCAACGGCGGCGGCTTCGTTTCCTCCATGGTCATCGACCGGCTCGTCCGTGAGATGGTCATGGTCGAGGTCGCCCGCAACGCCACGCCGGGGCCCGACCCCGGCGCCGCCTTCATCGGGCCCAAGGTCGCCCTCTGCGACGAGTTCTCGGCCTCCGACGGGGACATCTTCCCGTACCGCTTCAAGACCCTCGGCGTCGGCAAGGTCATCGGCAAGCGGACCTGGGGCGGCGTCGTCGGCATCCGTGGCTCTCTGCCCCTGCTCGACGGGGGCTTCCTCAACAAGCCCGAGTTCGCACCCTACGGCAAGGACGGCCAGGGCTGGATCATCGAGGGCCGCGGCGTCGACCCGGACATCGTCGTCGAAAACGACCCGGCCCGCGAGTTCGCCGGCATCGACGACCAGCTCAACAAGGCCATCGAGGTCATCCTGGATGAGCTGAAGACGAAAGCCAAGGAGCTTCCCCCCATTCCGCCATATCCTATCAAGAAGTGAAGATGGGTCCTGTCCCAATGCGTCACCGCCCGGCGGCCGGGAGCGGAGTCTTCGGAGCGACACTTTCCGGAAATGTCCGGAAAAAAACGAACGAATCTCGCCCCGAGGCCCCTGGGAGTCACGAGGCGGCGCCTAGGCCGTCCGGCAGGGAACGAAGTCTTCGGAGTGACCAGAAAAAGCGCGGCCGAGCGACTCGAGGCCGCGCTTTTGGGAAATATCTGGAAAGAGAGGAGTTGCTCAGTGTATCCATATTCTCCTCAGAAGTACGGCTCTGAGTCACGCCGCCGCACTTCTGATGGTCGCTCCTGGGAATCCGCTCCCCGCCGGAGGGGGGCCCGTCGGCCTTGCGACGGGGGAACCGGGGACAGGTTCCCGGGGCCGGGGGGTAAGGACGATCTTGGCGCCACCGGACCGGGTGAGGCGCAGTGACAGGACCCGTCATCCTGTGGTTTTGACGGGAATAACGATCGCCAGAGATTGCGCACGATGACGACGGACAAAGTCAAGGTCGTTTGCCTCGAGTGCGGGGCGACGAACCTCTATCCGCTCGCGGCCGAGGGGAAGAAGGTCGTCTGCGGGCGATGCAAGGCCTCCCTCCCCCTGCCCGGGACGGTCCTCGAACCGACCCGCGCCCAGGCCGACACGCTCTTCCGCGACTCCGGCCTGCCGGTCCTGGTCGATTTCTATTCGCCGACCTGCGGCCCCTGCCACATGATGCATCCCGTGCTCGAACGCTTGGCCCGGCGGCGGGCGGGGGAGCTCGTGGTCGTCAGGATCAACGTCGAGAGGGACCAGGAGATGGCGCGAGATTTCGGCATCCGGGGCGTGCCGACGTTCGTCGTCATCAGCAAGGGGGTCGAGCGGGACCGGATGTCCGGCGCGGCGCCGGAGGAGGATTTCGCCTTCTGGGTGGCCAGCCGGGCCTGACGGGATGAGGGAATGCCGAAGAGGGGACTCGAACCCCTACTCCCGGATTAATGGGAACTAGCCCCTCAAGCTAGCGTGTCTGCCAATTCCACCACTTCGGCATGTCGGCTTGGGAGGTTTTGAGGTCACTTCTTTTTTTCCGGCGCGGCCGGCTTCTGCTCGCCGGGTTTTTGGGCCTCGGCCTTCGGCGCCGGCGCCTTGGCTTCGCCCTGCTTCTTCGTCTCGGGCGCCGTCGTCCCGGCCGCCGCCGGCGCGCTCGTCGGGGCGGGCGCCTTGGCGCCGCCGACGACGGAGCTCGTTTCCTTTGCCGAGAGGATGTAGAGGCCGAGCGAGGTGATCATGAAGAGGATGGCCGAGATGGTCGTGATCTTGGACAGGAGCGTCGCCTGGCCGCGGCCGCCGAATTCCGTCTGACTGCCCGTGCCGCCGAAGGCCCCTGCCAGGTCGGCCGACTTGCCCGACTGGAGCAGGACGACCAGGATCAGGATCAGGCACACGATGACGTGGACGATGACCAACAATGTGTTCACGGCACTTCCTTGTCAGCGCGGAGGGTCTCCCGGACGATGCCGACAAAGGACGCGGCATCGAGGGACGCGCCCCCGACGAGAAATCCGTCGATATCCTCTTCTCTGAAAAGCGCGTTTGAATTGGCCGGCTTCACCGAGCCGCCGTAGAGGATTATAGCACAGGAGGCGGCCCGATTTCCATACCTTTTTTCGAGGCGCCGGCGGATATGGGTGTGGACCTCCCCGGCCTGGGCCGGGGTCGCCGTCTGGCCCGTGCCGATGGCCCAGACCGGCTCGTAGGCCAGGACGACCCGCTCCATGTCCGCGTCCGAAAGCCCCTCGAGGCCGGCCTCGAGCTGGCCGTCGACCCGGGCCTCGGTCCGGCAGGCCCGGCGCTCCTTGAGCGTCTCGCCGACGCAGACGATGGGCGTCAGCCCGGACCTCAGGGCCGCCCGGGCCTTGCGGTTGACCGCCTCGTCCGTCTCTCCGAAAAGCTGCCGCCTCTCGGAGTGGCCGACGAGGACATAGCTGCAGCCGGCCTCCCGGAGCATGGGTCCCGAGACCTCCCCGGTGAAGGCGCCCCGGTCCTCCCAGAAGAGGTCCTGCCCGCCGAGCCCGACTTTCGAGCCCTCGAGCAGCCGGGCGACCGGGGCCAGCAAGGTGAAGGGCGGGACGAGGACCACCGTCGCCCCCCCGAGCTCGGCCCCGGCGCCGAGGACGCCCGAGACGAGGTCCCGGGCCTCGGGCAGGGTCAGGTTCATCTTCCAGTTGCCCGCGACGAAGGGGCGCTGGCGGGGGTCGGCCATCTATTCTTCCAGGGCGTCGATGCCGGGGAGCGAGCCGTAAGCGATGTACTCGAGCGACGCGCCGCCGCCGGTCGAGATGTGGCTGATCTTGTCGCTGACCCCGGCCTCCATCACGGCCGCGACGGAATCCCCGCCGCCGACGATGGACAAGGCCTTCGAGGCCGCGACGGCCTTGGCGATGGCGAACGTGCCCGCGGCGAACGGCTCGACCTCGAAGATCCCCATGGGGCCGTTCCAGAAGATCGTGCGGGCCTCGGCGATGACCCGGGAATAGGCCTCGACCGTCCTCGGCCCGATGTCGACGCCCATCATGTCCCTGGGGAAGGGGAAACTCGAGACAGTGACCGTCGCGGCGCCGGCCTCGGCCGCGGTGGCGAGGACGTGGTCGAGCGGCAGCTCGAAATCGATATTCTGCGCGGCGGCCTTCTCCAGGATCCGCAGGGCCGTCTCCTTCTGGTCGTCCTCGGCCAGGGACTTGCCGACGCCGAGGCCCCGGGCCTTGAAGAACGTGTAGGCCATGGCCCCTCCGACGAGGACATGGTCGGCCTTGATGATGAGGCTGTCGATGACCTCGATCTTGTCTGAGACCTTGGCCCCGCCGAGGATGGCGACGTAGGGCTTTTTGGGCGAATGCACGGCCTTGCTCAGGAAGTCGACCTCCTTCTTCATCAAGTAGCCGGCGGCCTTGACCTTGACGAAGCCGGCGATGCCGACGACCGAGGCGTGGGCCCGGTGGCTCGAACCGAAGGCGTCGTTGACGAAGATGTCGATGCCGTCGGCGAGCTTCCGGGCGAAGTCCGGGTCGTTCGCCTCCTCCTCCTTGTAGAAGCGGACGTTCTCGAGGACGAGGGCCTCGCCGTCGGCGAGCCCCCGCTTCAGCCGGTCGACCTCTTCGCCGACGACATCCGGGGCCATGATGACCTTGTTCGGGATGAGCTCGCCGAGCCGACGGGCGGCCGGCGCCAGGCTCAGCTTCGGGTCGCGCTTGCCCTTCGGCCGGCCCAGGTGCGAGGCGATGACGAGCCGGGCGCCGTGGTCGAGGAGGTAGCGGATGCTGGGAAGCGAGGCGCGGATGCGGGTGTCGTCCCGGATTCCCCCCCGGTCATCCAAGGGGACGTTGAAGTCCACCCGGAGGAAGACGAGCTTGCCCTTGACGTCGAGGTCGGTGATGAGCTTCATGGCCGCCTCAGCCCGCGACGTACTTGACGAGGTCGGCGAGCCGGCAGGAATAGCCCCACTCGTTGTCGTACCAGGCCATGACCTTGACCAGCGTCCCGTCGATGACCTTGGTCGAGAGGCCGTCCACGATGCCCGAGCGGCGGTCGTGCATGAAGTCGACGGATACCAGCGGCTCGTCCGTGTAGCCGAGGATGCCCTTGAGGGAGCCCGCGGCGGCCTCGACGAACGCGGCGTTGACCTCTTCGGCCTTGGCCGGCTTCTTGAGGACGGCGACGAGGTCGACGAGGGAGACGTTCGGGGTCGGGACGCGGATCGAGACGCCGTCGATCTTCCCCTTGAGCTCGGGCATGACCAGGCCGACGGCCTTGGCCGCCCCGGTCGTCGTCGGGATCTGGGAGATGGCCGCGGCCCGGGCCCGGCGGAGGTCCTTGTGCGGCTGGTCCAGGATCTTCTGGTCGTTCGTGTAGGAGTGGATGGTCGTCATGAAACCCTTCTCGATGCCGTACTCGTCGTGAAGGACCTTGACGACCGGCGCCAGGCAGTTCGTCGTGCAGGAGGCGTTCGAGAGGATGTGGTGCTTGGCGGGGTCGTAGCTCTTCTCGTTGACGCCGAGGACCACGGTGATGTCGGGGTCGGTGGCCGGAGCGGAGACGATGACCTTCGAGGCGCCGCCCTTCTCGATGTGCTGGATGACGTCGGGGCGCTTGGTGTACTTGCCGGTCGACTCGATGACGACGGTGACGCCCAGGTCCTTCCAGGGGAGCCTGCCGACTTCCTTTTCCGCCAGGACGCGGATCTTCCGGCCGCTGACGACGATCGAGTCCTCGGTCGCGGTCACTTCCTCCGGGAACTTCCCCAGGACGGAGTCGTACTTGAGCAGGTGGGCCAGCGTCTTGGCGTCCGTGATGTCGTTGACGGCGACGCACTCGATCGCCGGGTCACCCCACGACGCCCGGAGCATGTTCCGGCCGATCCGCCCGAAGCCGTTTATACCTATCCGAATGGCCATGCGGAACCTCCTGTGATGGGTGGGCGAGAGGAAATCACGATAGCATAATCGGCCGGATTCTTCAAGGCCGACGGACGGCGGCCGGGACGCTCGCGGCGGCGCGGGGGGCTACGTCTTTTTCCGTCTCTTCTGCTCGTACATCATGGCATCGGCCCGGCTCGTGAGCTCGTCGATCGTCGAGGGAAGCTCGGGGTCGAAGGTGCTGACGCCGGTGCTCAGCGCCAGGCGGACGCGCCCCTTCTGTTCGGGGCGGGAATTGTAGATGTCGAGCTTCTCCTCGAGCCGGCGGGTGAAGACCTCGGCGTTGACCCTGGCCGCCTCCATGGCCAAGACGACGAACTCGTCGCCGCCGACGCGGGCGACGATGTCCGAGTCGCGGAAGCTTGTCCTGAGGATGGTGGCCACGTCGACCAGGACGCGGTCGCCCCCATCGTGGCCGTAGGTGTCGTTGACGCTCTTCAGGTCGTCGACGTCCGAGTAGAGGAGGAGGACCCTTTTCCCGAGGCGCAGGGCGATCTTGAGCTGCTGTTCGCCGAGATGGTGGAGGCCCCGGCGGTTGAAGAGGCCGGTCAGCGGGTCCGTCAGGGACAGGGCCCGGATCTCCTCCTCCATGCGCTTGCGGTCGGTGATATCGGTCAGGACGGCCATCGTCCCGCCGTACTGGACGCCGGCGAAGCGGGGCCCGCCGCTGACGAGCATCGTCCGGCGGCTGCCGTCCTTGCGGAGGAAGTCGAGCTCGTAGCGGTCGGCGATGCCCTTGACCCGCCGCTCGTCGGCGCCGCGGACGATGGCCCACTGGTCGGGCGGGACGAACGAAGAGACGTCCCGCTCCATCATCTCGCCCGGCGTGTAGCCTAGGCTGGCCGCCGCGGCCGGGTTGACGAACGTGAAGCGGCCCTCCGTGTCCGTCAGGACGAGGCCCTCGCTCATGGTCTGGATGATGCCGTCGCTGAACTTCTTGATCTGCTGGAGCTCCTCCTCTGAGCGCTTGCGCTGGGTGATGTCGATGAGGGTGCACATGAGCCCGCCCGTGCGGCCGTCGGGCCGGGCGAAGGTCGACTTGATGTAGATGATGTGGTGCTCGATCCCGTCCCCGGCTTTGAGGGGGGCCTCGTAGACCTGGACGCCGGGCTTCTCGAGGAGGACGCGGTCGGTCTGCCGCTCCTTCTCCGCCGCCTCCGGTGAGGCGAAGTCGGCGAAGGTCCGGCCGACGACGTTGGCCACGGACACCCCCAGGAGCTTCTCGAAGGCGGCGTTGCAGGCCGCGAACCGGCCCTCGGCGTCCTTGATGTAGGCGGCGTTGGGCATGACGTCGATCATGACGCGGAGGAAGTCGTCCTGATTCCTGACGGCGAGGTCCCACTTCGCGCGTTCCTCGGCGGCGAGGGAGTCCTTCTGCCCCTTCCAGAAGAGGGCGAGGCCCCCCCCCGCGGCCAGGACGAGGAGCGCGATGACGACCGAGAGCAGGCCCGTCCACTGGGTCCAGCCCGCGGTGATCTCGCTCGCGTCCATCTTGGCCTCGATGAACCATGGCGAGTCCGGGACCGCCTTGACATAACCGACGACGCGCTTCCCGCGGTAGTCGGTGCCTTCGATCAGGCCCTCCTCGCCGATGGGCGTCTCGAATCCCGGCCGGCGGAAACGGGTGATCGGCAGGCGGAGGTCGAGGGCGACGCCGGTCTTGTAGCGCGGCTCGTTAAGGTAGCGGAAGTCGTTCCCCGCCCGCTCGATGAGCAGAACCTCCGCCGTCACGCTGGGCGACGGCCATTGCGTGACCAGCGGATAAAGCGTTCGGGCGGGGTCGATCTCGAAGGCCATGATGGCGACCGGCACGCTGCCGCCGGCCTCGGAGACAACGAGGGGGAAGACAACCGGGAGAATGATCCGGCTGGTGCTGGGGTCGCGGGTCAGGTTCCCGAACTGGAGCTTTCCGGAACTCAAGGCCTCCATGCCCAGCCGCGCGGATTCGGGGTTCTGGACGTACGGGGCGGAGCCGGGGAACGCATAGAGGGCCTTGCCGTCGGGCAGAAGGATGGCCACCCGGGGATACTCGCCGGGGAAGTTCTTCCTGAGGTGGCTGAGCCCGTCCGTGATCGCCTGGCGGGTCTTTTCGGAGGCCGGGGCCTTGACCAAGGCCCGGGCGAGGGGGACGAAGTAGCCACTGTCAAAGATGTTCTTGACCCTCGCGTAGTGCTCCGCTCTCCAGGCGGCGACCTGGACGGCCTTGAGGTCGGCGATGGACTCCATTTCGCTCTCGCGGGAGTTCCGGGCGAAGGCCCTGAACCTGGTCGTGTAGACGTAGGACAGGGACAGGAGTGCCACCATGAGGAATCCGAAGACGACGACCGGCTGCCAGGGGAAACTCTCGCGTTCCGACGGGTCGGGCACGTCCGCACCTTTCACCCCGGCCGCTTCCCGCCGCCGGGGACCTGCTCGACTGGACAAGGTATTAGCACAGCCCCCCGCAGTTGTCAACGAAAGGCCGACGGCACGCGCCATAACGGAGGGCCGCCGTTTTGTGCTAGAATCGCTTCAGCGGCGGGCGGACGGGCCGCCCGGAGGAGAGGCCATGAGGATCTTGACGGCGCGGCAAATGAGGGACATCGACCGGGAGACGATCGAGGGCATCGGCATCCCCGGGCCCGTGCTCATGGAGAACGCCGGGCTCCAAGTCGTGAAGGCGCTCCAGGCGCGCTTCCCCCGGCTGCGCGAGGAGCGGGTCGTCATCGTCGCCGGCAAGGGCAATAACGGAGGCGACGGGCTGGTCGTGGCCCGCCACCTCGAGGCCGCCGGCGTCGCGCCCAAGGTCCTTCTTGTGGCGGCGGAGGAAGACGTCAAGGGCGACGCCGCCCTCAACCTGGCCGTCGCGGCCAGGCTCGGCATCCCGGTCGCCGAGGTCCGCCGGCCCGACGACTGGAGGCGCTGCCGGACCGGCCTCCTCCATGCCACCGTCATCGTCGACGCCCTGTTCGGGACGGGCCTCATGAAGCCTCTCGAGGGCCTCTACGCCCGGGTGGTCGAGGACATCAACCGGACCCGGGCCTTCAAGCTCGCCGTGGACATCCCGTCCGGCCTCTCCTCCGACACCTTCGAGCTCATCGGCCCCTGCGTCAGGGCGGACCTGACCGTCTGCCTGGCGGCGCCGAAAATCGCCCATGTCTTCCCGCCGGCCGAGACGTGCGTCGGCGAGCTCGTCGTGGCCGCGATCGGCATCCCGCCCGCGCTCCTCGAGCCCCCCGAGCTCAAACTCGAATTCGTCGAGAAGGGGAGGGTTCGGCCCTTCTTCCGGAAGCGGAAAAAGGACACCCACAAGGGGAACTACGGTCACCTCCTCGTCGTCGCCGGCTCGCTCGGGAAGGCTGGCGCTGCGGCCCTGGCCGGCCGGGCCGCGCTCAAGACGGGGGCCGGCCTGGTGACCGTGGCCACGGCCGCCGGCGCCCTCCCCGGCATCGCCCGTTCGATGATGGAGCTCATGACCGAACCGCTGGCCGAGACTCTCGAAGGGACCGTGGCCGCCGAGGCCCTGCCGCGGGCGGTCGAGCTCCTCGAGGGCAAGGACGGCGTCCTCCTCGGCCCGGGGCTCTCGACCCGGCCGTCGACCGCCGAGTTCGTCCTCTCGCTCCTGCCGAAGATCAAGGTCCCGCTCGTCATCGACGCCGACGGGCTGAACATCCTGTCCGTCGACCTCCGCCGGCTGCGAGGGCTGGGGGCCCCGGCCGTGCTCACGCCCCATCCGGGCGAGTTCGCGCGGCTCACCGGCCGGTCGACGGCCGACGTCCTGCGGTACCGGCTCGAGATGGCCCCTGAGTTCGCCCGCCAGCACAGCGTCCATCTCGTGCTCAAGGGCTATCGGACGCTGACCGCCGCCCCCGACGGCCGGGTCTTCGTCAACCCCACCGGGAACCCGGGCATGGCCACGGGCGGCTCGGGCGACGTCCTCGGCGGCATGATCGCCTCCGAGATCGTCCAGGAGAAGGACATGGCGGGCGCGGTCCTTTCGGCCGTCTATGCCCACGGCCTCGCCGGGGACCTGGGGGCGGAGAAGCTCGGGGAGAAAGGCCTGACGGCGGGGGACATCATCCGCTTCCTTCCCGCGGCCCTGAGATCGCTCGAAGGGGATTGAGGACGGTGCCCCGGAAAGAGCCGCCGTCAGCCGGGGAGTCGAGGACGGTCGTCACCCTCTCCGAGGCGGAAACCTTCCGCCTGGCCGAGGAGCTGGCGTCGGGCTTTTCGGGGACCGAGGTCGTCCTGCTCGAAGGCGAGCTCGGCGCCGGCAAGACCGTCTTCGCCAAGGGGCTGGCCTCGGGGGCAGGCGTCGGGAACGTCGACGAGGTCCGCAGCCCGTCCTTCACCCTCGTCAACATCCATGAAGGCCGGCGCACGGTCTTCCACATCGACCTCTACCGGCTGGAGCGGGCGGCCGATATTCTGGACCTGGGCTGGGAAGACTATCTCGGCGCCGGGATCGTCATCGTCGAGTGGGCCGACAGGCTCGTCTTCCCCCTCGAGGGCATCTCCGTGCGGATCGAAGCGGGGACCGGCGACGAGCGCCGGATCACCATCCGCCGCCCCTGACCTAGGCGGGCCTCACTTGGCGGCCGAAAAGCCTGCCAGCGCCTGGCGGAGCTTCGCCGCCGCCTCCGGGACGCCGGAGACCTTGCCGTCGAAGATCGTGCCGGGAACGATCCCCTTCACGCCGTAGAAGTTCTCGTTGGCCTTCGCGTCCACATAGAGCGACGCGCCGTCGAGAGAGAGCCCGACATAGAGGCCTCGGCTCCGCGAGTAGGAGAGGATCTCGGCCTTGAGCTCGGCGTCGGTGCTGGCCTCGGCCGACCGGCCCAGCGGCCCGGCCGCAAGGCCCACGTCCGCGCCGAGGGTGAACTTGCCCCTGGTGAAGTTCTCGATGCTCCGCGCCGTCCGGAAGACGAGGATGATGTCGGCCGCTTGGACACCGACCTGCCAGCCGACGCTCCCGCCGGTGATCCCGATGAACGCGGGGTCGCTCCAGGCGCCGTCCGGGCGGCGGGTGCAAACGAGGCCCTTGCCGTGGCGGCCGCCGACAACGAACGCGGCCTTGACGACATCGGGGATGATGGCGATGCCGGCGCTCCGCTCGAGCAGCTTGATGGGGATTCCCTTGTCGGATTCCCTCATCATGTCCTGGAGGACGCGGACCGAGTCCTCGACCTTCTGGACCTGATTGGCCGCGGACTCGCCCGCGTCCGTCCGGGCCGCGAAGGCGAACGGCCGGAGGAGCGTCAGGGCGAGGACGACGGCACAGGCCGCCGAGCGCTTTGTCCAAGTCGTCATAGTGACCTCCTGACGGACGAAGAGAAGGCGTCCCTCCGTCTGATGGTGAGATTCATGGCACGCTTCAAGCCGCGGGCGGCTTCCTGAGGGTCGTCGGCCCCGAGCAGGGCCGAAACGACGGCGATCCCGTCTGCGCCGGCCTCACGGACCGACCTCGCGTTCTCGCCGGTGATCCCGCCGATGGCCACGACGGGGATGAGGACGCTCTCCCTGATGCGGCGGAGGCCCTGCGGCCCGAGGACCGGCAGGTCCGTGGCCTTCGTCGCCGTGGCGAAGACCGGGCCGGCGCCGACATAGTCGGCGCCGCGGCGCTCTGCCTCCCGCGCCTCCTCGGGCGTGTTGACAGAGATGCCGATGATCATCTCGTCGGCCAGGACTTTCCGGGCGACGGCGAGGGGAAGGTCGTCCTGGCCGAGATGAAGGCCGGCCGCGCCGCAGGACAGGGCGATCTCGGCCCAGTCATTGATGATGAGCGGGACGCGGTGGCGCTTGAGGACGGACACGAGGCGGCGGGCGAGGGCGACGAAGTCGGCGCGGAGCAGGCTCTTCGCCCGCAGCTGGACAACCGTGACGCCCCCGCGGACGGTGGCCTCAACGAGCGGCACGAGGTCGCGGTCCGCGGCGCAATCGGCGTCGGCCACGAGATAAAGCGAGTAATCGACCATCCTCCCCTCCGGCGTCCATTATAGCCCATGCGGGCGGGGGGAGCAACCGCCTCTCCAGCAACGGGGATCTTCGAGGCAACGCCTATCGCCGCCGCGAGAGGAAATCCCGGAGACGGAAGATGGGCATCTTTTATTGACATCGGGGCCCGTTTATTTTTTAATGGGCTGACCGCTCATCGCGCCTGGCGACGAAAGGACCGGACTCATGGCCGTCGACCTCAGATCTTTCATCCGGGACGTGCCCGATTTCCCCAAGCCGGGGATCGTCTTCAAGGACATCACCCCCGTCCTCCAGAGCGCCGAGGCCTACAACTTCGCCATCGACCAGCTGGCCGCATGGGCCCGGCCGAAGCGCCCCGGCCTCATCGCCGGCATCGAATCCCGGGGCTTCCTCTTTGCGGCCGGCCTGGCCCGCGATCTGCGCGTGGGGCTGACCATCATCCGCAAGCAGGGCAAGCTGCCGCGCAAGGCCGTGGGCATCCTAGCTCCGAACGAGTACGCCGTCGAGCGCTTCGAGATGCACGAGGACGCCGTCGCGGCCGGCGATCGCGTCATCATCGTCGACGACCTCATCGCCACCGGCTCCTCCTCGGTGAGCGCCATCGACCTCGTCCAGCTCCTCCGGGGCGAGGTCGTCGGCTTCGGGGCCGTCGTCGAGCTCGGTTTCCTCAGAGGGGTCGAGAGAATCCGCGACACCCACCCCGAGGTCGACGTTCGCTGCCTCGTGCGGTTCTGAGCCCGGTGGGCCGCCGGAGGCCGGAAAGGAAGGAAGCCCATGATCAAGCGCCTTTGGACCGCCGCGGCCCCGGCCGCGCTCCTCCTCCTCGCCGGCTGCGCCCGGATGCCGGCCCCCTCGTCCGCTCCCCGCCTCGTCCCCCCCAGCCGGGCCTGGGTCGAGCGGACCCTCCGCCGGATGACGGTCGAGGAGAAGGTCGGACAGATGATCGCCGTCCGCTTCGCCGGGGAGTTCCGGAACGCGGACAGCGAATACCTCAAGACGCTCGAGTCCCTGGTCGTCAAGGACAGGATCGGCGGTCTCATCCTGTTCGGCGGAGAGGTTTACGAGACGGCCGAGCTGACGAACGCCTTCCAGAAGCTGGCCCGCGTCCCGCTCCTCTTCGCTTCGGATTTCGAGCGGGGCATCGGGACCCAGGTCACGGGGGGGACGCTCTTCCCGCCGCTGATGTCGCTCGGCGCCGCGGGTTCGGAAGACCTCGCCTACGAGATGGGCCGGGTCACGGCGGTCGAAGGCCGGGCCGTGGGCATCCATATGACGTACGCGCCCGTCGTCGACGTCAACGTCAACCCCGACAACCCGATCATCAACACCCGCTCGGTCGGGGAGGACCCGGCCCTCGTCGGCCGCATCGCCCGGGCCTTCATCCGCGGCTGCCAGGAGAACGGGATGCTGGCCACCGCCAAGCACTTCCCTGGGCACGGCGACACGGCCCAGGATTCCCACCTCCTCCTGCCGACGATCGCGGCGGACCGAGAGCGCCTGGAGAGGGTCGAGCTGGCCCCCTTCCGGGAGGCCGTGGCCGCCGGTGTCCGGGCGGTCATGACGGCCCACCTCTACGTCCCGGCCCTGGAGCCGAGGCCGGGCCTGCCGGCGACTCTCTCACGCGCCATCCTCACCGACCTCCTCCGGGAGAAGCTCGGCTTCAAGGGCCTCATCGTCACCGACGCGCTGGAGATGGCGGGCATCACCAACACCTACTCCACCGAGGAGGCGTCCCTGAAGGCGGTCCTGGCCGGCGCCGACATGCTCCTCCTGCCGCCCGAGCCCTCGCGCGTGGCCGCCTTCCTGGCCGCCGCGGTGCGCGACGGCCGGCTCCCGGCCCGCCGCGTCGACGACTCCGTCCGGCGGATCCTCGAGGCCAAGGCCTCGCTCGGCCTCGACCGGGAGCGGTTCGTCCGCGTCGACGACCTCCGCCGGACCATAGCGCCCCGCCCGTCCCTGGATCAGGCCTTCAGGACCTTCGAAAAGGCCGTAACCCTGGTCAGGAACGAGGGTTCGGTGCTGCCTCTGTCCGGGGCGCCGGAGCGGAAAATCGCCGTCTTCGCCCTGAGCAGCGACCCCGGCGACTACTTCGCCGGCCGGGCCTTCGTCGGCGAGATGAGGAAACGCCTTCCCGGGGCGCTCGCCTTCTTCGCCGACGGCGACACGGGGCAGGAGGAGCTCGACGCCGACGCGGCCAAGTGCGCAGGCGTCGACACGGTCGTCTTCGCCCTCTTCTCGCGCCTGACCTCGAGCAAGGGCAGCGTCGACCTCGAGCCGAAGCACGTCGCCCTGGTCGAGCGCTTCGCCGCGGCCGCCGGGGGGCCCGCGGTCGTCGCGGTGTCGTTCGGCAGCCCCTATTTCCTGCGGCACTTCCCGGACGTCGAGGGCTACGTGTGCATGTACCGCAACACGCCCGAGACCCAGCAGATCGCCGCCCGGGCCCTGTTCGGCGAAATGGATGTCACGGGCCGGCTGCCGGTCTCTCTCCCCGGGCTTTATCCCATCGGCCACGGCCTCGACCTCAAGAAGACCGAGAAGTGAGGGAAAGATGATCCGATCAGGCACGGCCCGGGCTCTCGCCCGCGTCGCGACGGTCCTCTTGCTCGTCGCCTTTTCCGCGGCCTTCGCCCTCGAGCCGCCGACGAAGGAGCAGCTCGAGCGCTACCGGCGCGACGGGACGATGGCCGCCCGCGCCGCCCAGGCCAGGTCTTACGGCAACCACAGGTTCGCCCCGCGGCTGGTTTCCCGGCTGAAGGAGCGGCTCGCGCCCGCCTCCGCGCGGCGCACCGCGAAGGGCCTGAAGGCCGAGGCCGAGGACCGCGTCGCCGCCCCGCCCGCGGCCTGGGCCGGATTGCCGACGAAGGGCACGGTCAAGGTCCTGGCCCTGCTCATCGCCTTCAGCGATTATCCGCCGACGACGCCGGCGGCGACCTTCGCCTCGCGGCTCTTCGGCGACGGCCAGGGCAGTCCCCCTTTCGACAGCCTGCGGAACTACTACCGCCGCTCCTCCTACAGCCAGCTCGAGATCCAGGGGAACGTCCTCGGCTGGTACACGACCTCCTACGCCCGCAGCTCCGTCACGGAGACGGACGCCGGCCGGCAGAGCCTGATCGAGGAGGCGCTGACCTACTATAATCAGCAGGGCCACGACTTCACCCAGTACGATAACGACGGCGACGGCGTCATCGACTATTTCTGCGTCTTCTGGACCGGGCCGCACGGCGAGTGGGCCTCTTTCTGGTGGGGCTACGACACGGGGTTCTACGACTCGAGCTTCCGACTGGACGGCAAGCGGCTGGGCAATTACTCCTGGCAGTGGGAACTCTACAATTATCCCAACGGGACGTTCAGCCCCTCGACGATCATCCACGAGACCGGCCACGCCCTGGGGGTCCCCGATTACTACGACTACGACGATACCGTCGGGCCGCCCGGCGGCGTCGGCGGCCTCGACATCATGGACGGCACGGCCGGCGACCACAACTGCTTCAGCAAGTTCATGCTTGACTGGATCAGCCCGACCGTCGTGCCGGCGGGGCCGCGGACCGCGTCGCTCCGCGCCTCGGGCCTCTATCCCGACGCCGCGCTCTTCATGCCCGGCGCCACGAGCTCGATCTTCGACGAATACTTCATGGTCCAAAACCGGATGCGGACGGCGAACGACGCCGGGCTCTTCACCGCGAGCGACGGCCTTCTCGTCTGGCACGTGGACGCCCGGCTCAACAGCTACGGCACGGATTTCCTCTACGACAATTCCTACACGGCCCACAAGCTCCTGCGGCTGATGGAGGCCGACGGCCTGGAGGAGATCGAGAGGTACGGCTGGCCGGCCGACGCCGGCGACTATTACAAGGAGGGCTCGAGCCTGGGGCCGACGGGGACCCCCAACACGACCCGCTACGACGGCACGCCCACGGCGATGGGGGTCACGAACATCGTCGGCACGACCTCCCCGATGAGCCTGGACATCTATTCGAACGACCTGCCGCCGACCTGCGCCCTGCGGAACATCACCGACGGCCAGACGATCTACGGCACGGTCACGGTCGAGGTCGACGCGACGGACGACTCGGGCATCCGCCGGGTCGAGCTTTACCTGGACGACGTCCTCGAGGGGACACTGACCGCGCCCCCCTTCACCTTCACCGTCGATACGACCTCGGTTCCGAACGGCTCGCGCCGGCTCCGCGCCGTGGCCTATGACGAGGTCCTGCAGACGGGCACGGCCTCTGCCATGGTGACCGTCGACAACATCTATCCGGTGGCCTCGCTCGCCGCGAAGAGAGTCCTCAACAGGGGAGCCCTGCTGCGGGAATACATCGACGTCCTGACCTGGAACGAGAGCGCCGGCAACACCACGGACGTCAAGTTCCGGGTTTACGTCCTCGACGGGGGCCGGCTCACGCTGCTGGCGGAGGTCCCCAAGGGGACCTCTTCAGGCCCCTTCCAGTACCTCCGCCGGGGCGTCAGCGGCTCGACGTCATACACCTATAGCGTCGCGGCCGTCGGCGGCCAGGACAGGGAGGGGGCCCCTGTCTCGGTATCCGTCCGCTGATCCCTGTTATTCGTAAACGAGGATCTCGACCCGCCGGTTCAGGGCGCGCCCCTCGCGGGTGCCGTTGTCGGCGACGGGCACCGAGCTGCCCAGGCTGATGACCTGCATCCGGTAGAGCGGGATGTGGTACTGCTTGTAGAGGTAGAGCATGACGGCCTCGGCCCTCTTCTGGCCGAGAGGCACGTTGACCTCGTCGGTGCCGGTGTTGTCCGTGTGCCCCTGGATCTCGAGGTAGAGGCCCCTGTTCATGGCGATGAGCTGCTGGACGAAGCGGTCCAGGGCGGCCTTGGCGTCGGCGCCGAGCTCGTAGCTGTCGAAGCCGAACTTGGCGTCGCTGCTGCGCAGGGTCTCCTTGTAGATGAGGTTCCCGCGGATCATCTTCTTGACGTCGTCGATCTTCCCGTCCACGGCCTGGAACTGGGAGTCGTGCTTGGCGATGACCTCGCCGATCGAGGCCAGCTTCTCGTCGTGCTCCTTGAGCCGTTTCTGGTTGGCTTCGACTTCGGTGGCGACGTTCTCGACCTTCTTGTCGATGGTCGTCATCTCCCCCTGGACGTACTTCTTTGTGGCGCATCCGGGGCCGACGACCAGGGCGATGACGAGGACGACGCCGAGGTACAGGGCCATTCGCTGCTTAGACATGACAAACCTCCCTTCGCATCCGGGTTCGGGGCTCCCGCGAACGCTGGACTCGGGGAACCCCGCCTAAGGATGTTCTGAATCCATCATAGCCCTTTTTCCGCTTTTTTCCAACCCCCCCGGCCCCCGGGCGGCCCCCTCCGGGGCGTCCGCCGTCAGTACCCCTCCCGCGTCCGGACCTTGTACCTCTTGTTGGACGTCTCGACGCGGATGCGGCGGTATTGGCCGGTCTCGTCCTTGTAGGACGTGTAGCCGATGATGTACTGATGGCTTTGCTCCTGCTTGAGCCCGCGGAGGATCGCGTACATGTCCCCGGGCCGGTCGACGAAGAAGGCCTTGCCGCCCGTGGCCCGGGAGAACTTGGTCAGGGTCTCGACGATGCCCGTCGAGGTCACGGCCTTGCCCCGCTTGAGGGACTTGAGAAGCTGGTCGCTGAGGGGGATCTTGTAGCCGATGGTGTAGATGGGGACGTCGACTGTCCGGGCGATCTCCAGGGCCTGGTCGGGCGACAGCTGGCTGTCGTTCTCGACGCCGTCCGTGACGAGGAGGAGGGCCCGCTTCTCGTTCCGGCCGCGGTCGGCGAACTCGGGGGAGACGGCTACGGCGTCGTTGAGGGCCGTCTGCCCGTAGGCCTGGACCTTGTCGAGCTCCCGGAGGAAGACCGTCCGGTCGGCGGAGAAGGGCGCGGCGACTTCGACCTGGCCGTCGGCGAAGATGAGGAGCGAGACCTCGTCGCGGGGGGCGAGGACGTCCGTGACCATGTTCCTCAGCCCGACCTTGGCCTCCTCGAGCTTGTCCTGGACGGCCATGCTGCCGCTGACGTCGAGGAGGACGGCCAGGCTGAGCGGCGCGTCGAAATCGTGGTTGAAGTGGGTGATGGTCCGTCTCTCGTTATTCTCGTAGACCGTGAAATCCTTCTGCGTCAGGTCGTTGATGTAGCGGTGCTCGGCCTTGTCCTGGACGGTGACAGCGATGGTGACGGCCGTGACGGTGACGTCGACCCGGATGTCCTCGGCCTTCTTCTTCGGGACCTGGGCCAGGGCCGGGGCCGCGATTGCGGCCAGGAGCAACGCGGCGACGGCGGCGCTCGTTCTCATGGCGGAAGCGGCGCTCACAGCCTGTCCAGCAGGGCCTTGAACCGCGGCAGGGCCCGCAGCGGGTCGAGGTTGCTGTCGTGCTCGAACCAGCCGCGCTGGGTCAGCCCGCGGTCCACGGCCCGCTCCAGGACGTTGAGCGCCTTCTCGGTCTCGCCGGCGAGGGAGAAGATGCAGCCCACATTGTAGAGGACCATCGGCTCGTCGGGCTCATGGGCGATGGCGGCGCGGGCCCACTCGAGGCCCCTTTCGCGGTCGCCGAGGACGAGGAGGGCGTTGGCCCCCATGTAGCGGGCCCGCGTATCGTCCGGGTGGAGTTTCAGGGCCTCCTCCGCCTTGCGCAGGCCGCGCCGGTGGGCGGCCAGGGCTTTCTCCCCCCAGCCGAGGTCGGAATAGATCTGGGCGACGAGGGTCGGGCACTGGTAGTCCTCGGGCCTCAGGGCCTCGGCCTCCTCGTAGAGCCGGGCCGCCTTCTTCGGGTCGCCGTTGGCGAAGGCGTGCCGGGCGTAAAAATACCGGGCTTCGAACAGTCCCGGGTCGAGGTGGATGGCCTTCTCGAAGGCGGCCGCAGCCTCCTCGGCCCGGCCGGCCGTCGACATGGCGACGCCCCAGGAGGCCTGGGCCTCGGCCAGCCCTGGGTCGAGCTCGAGAGCCTTCCGGCTGGCCGCCTCGGCCTGCCGGATGTTCTCGGGCACGCGGGCGACGTAGAGGTAGAAATAGCAGTAGCAGTCGGCGACCCCGGCCCAGGCCCTGGCATAGGAGGGGTCCATCTCCAGGGCCCGCCGGAACATCTCCAGGGCCAGCTCGACGCCTCGCCGGCGATACTGATAGTAGAATTTCCGGCCCCGGAGGTAGTGGTCGTAGGCCTGGACGTCGGAGGTCGACGGCTGGCCGAGGGCCTCGTTCTCGTCCCGGCTGAGCGTGACCTTGAGCGCCTCGGCGATACTGCGGGCGATCTCTTCCTGGATGGCGAACACGTCGGCCAGCTTGCGGTCGAACGTCCCCGACCAGAGGGCGAAGCCGCTGGCGCCGTCGATGAGCTCGGCCGCGACCCGGAGGCGGTCGCCGGCCTTGCGCACGCTCCCCTCGAGGAGCGCCCTGACCCGGAGGCGCCGGGCGATCTCCCGGCTGTCGAGGGAGGCGTCCCTGAAGCGGAAGGACGAGGTCCGCGATGCCAGCCGGATGCCGGCGACGCGGGCCAGGGCGGCGATGATCTCGGCCGCGACGCCCTCGCAGAAATATTCCTGGTCCCGCTCCATGCTCAGGTCGACGAACGGCAGCACGGCCACCGACGCGTCCGAGGCCCGGGCCGTGATCTCGTCGAGGTGGCGGAGGCTCTCGAGGGACTTGCGGAGCTCGAGTGTCTCGGCGAACCTCCGGGACGGGTCTTTCTCGAGACACTGGGCGATGATCCGGTCGAGCTCGGGCGGGATCTCGGGGTGGTGGGCCGACGGCGGGTCGGGCTCGTCCTTGAGGATCGAGGTCACGAGCGCCGTTGTCGTGTCCCCGGCGAAGGGGCGGCGGCCCGTGGCCATCTCATAAAGGATGACGCCGAAGGAGAAGACGTCGGAGCTCCGGTCGACCGGCCGTCCCTGGGTTTGCTCGGGCGACATGTAGGGGAGGGTTCCCTCGACCAGGCTCGGCCCCGATAAAGTTGCCGTATCGCCCGCCTGCCTCCGGACGGGCGAGCCCTGGACCTCGGCGATGCCGAAGTCGAGGATCTTCGTCCGGCCGTCGCCGGTGACGATGATGTTCCGTGGCTTGAGGTCGCGGTGAACGATGCCCCGCTCGTGGGCGGCGGCCAGCGCGTCGGCCACCGGCAGGGCGAAGTCGAGGAGGCGTTCGAGGGTCAGCCCCTTCTCGGGGATGACGGCGTCGAGGGTCCGGCCGCGGACGTATTCCATGGCCAGGAAATGGACGTCGCCGGCCTCCTCGACGGCGTAGGCCGTGACGATATTCGGGTGGTTGAGAGCTGCCAGGGCGCGCGCCTCCTGCTCCAGGCGCGACAGCCCGTCGGGGGAGGAGGCGATCCGCTCGGGCAGGAGCTTGACCGCGACTTCGCGGTTGAGGCGCATGTCGAGGGCCCGCCAAACGGTCCCGCCGCCGCCTTGGCCGACCTGCTCGAGCAGTCGGTAGTGGAGGAGGAGGTCGCCCGTCCGGATCATGGTTCGGCTCCGCGTCTGAGATAGGTTTGGTCGCCGGTCCGCTCCGGACGAGGAAATTCCATCGGAGTCTTCGTGTCCATTGTTCCCTAATTATTCATACGCGTGCCGGCGGGCCGGGGTTTCCTCCCCCCTTATTCTATCATCCGCCGGGCCCCTGA
>DATKJS010000039.1:0-5172 GCA_035543515.1 Terriglobales bacterium
GGTCAGGATGCCGATGACGCCGCAGAGGGCGAAGTGCCACCACGCCTGCGGTGCGCTCTCGGTGAAGAGGAGCCAGCGGGTCGTCAGCACGAAGCCGACGAGCGCGAGGGCCGCGGCCCAGGCGTACCCCCGGTTGAGGCTCTTCATCGGGTCCTCGGCTTCGCTCTTCGCCTTGACCATGAAGACCCCGACGATCGACGCGATCAACCCGAACGCGCGCGCAACGAGCGGGAAGAGGATGAACGCGATCGGCGCGGCGACGAGGCCGGGGTTCTTGTACGCGAGCGTGGCGCCCAGGATCATGGCGCCGATGTTCTCGGCTGCGGTCGACTCGAACAGATCTGCGCCGCGCCCGGCGCAGTCGCCGACGTTGTCGCCGACGAGGTCCGCGATCACCGCCGGGTTTCGCGGGTCGTCCTCCGGGATCCCCGCTTCGACCTTCCCGACGAGGTCGGCGCCGACGTCGGCGGCCTTGGTATAGATGCCGCCGCCAACCCGCATGAACAGGGCGAGGAGCGTGCCGCCGAAGCCGAAGCCGAGCAGGGCGTCGGGCGCGGCCGTGCCGAAGACGATGAAGATGACGGTGCCGCCGAACAGCCCCAGGCCGTCGGTCAGCATGCCCGTGATCGTGCCCGCGTAGTAGGCGATGGAGAGGGCCTCATTGAAGCCGCGGCGGGCGGCCGAGGCGGCCCGGACGTTGGCCTGGATGGCCATGCGCATGCCGAGCTGCCCGACGAGAAGGGAGAAGCAGGCGCCCATGATGAAGGCGACCGTCCGGCCGATGGCGACGATGACCTGGGCGTTCTTCTGGCCGAACTCGCGGACGGCCTCGGCGCTGGCCGGGACGATGTAGACGCTGAGGAAGAGGGCCACGGTCAAGACGCCGATGAGGGGCAGGATGCGCTTGAGCTGACGGTTGAGGTAGCTGTCCGCGCCAACGCGGATGGCGTTCCAGACCTCCTGCATCTTGGCCGTGCCCTTGTCCTTCCGCATGACGGTCTTGCGGAGCAGCCAGGCGTAAAAGAGGCTCAAGAAGGCGACGAACAGGACGCACACGATGGCGATTTGTTCGAAGGAATTCAGGCCATGGCGGGCCAATCCGAGGATATTCATAGTGTGTTCCTCCCGAAAGAAAGCCCATATTTTACACAACGTAGGGCAAAAATCAACCCCCGCCGGATGGCCCCGGTTGACGCTGCGGCGCGCAGTCTGCTATAAGGAATCCATCCGGCGTCGGCCTCGACGCCCGGAGGAGATCGCGAAGGAGGTTCCTCCATGTCCGAGAAATCGCGGCTGTCGACGTTCTTCCTCTGCCTCTGGCTGGGGTTCTTCGGGGCCCACCGGTTCTACGTCGGCAAGAGCGGCACCGGGGTCATCTGGCTGCTGACGTTCGGCTGCCTGGGGATTGGCTGGCTCGTCGACTTCATCCTGATCTGCGTCGGCGAGTTCTACGACAAGAGCGGCAAGCCCGTCATGGCCTGGATGCGCCGCGTCGACGCCGACGGAAAAGTCCAGGATTTCCTGGTCTAAAAAAAAGAGGGGCGGCCCCCCGGGGATCCGGGGTGCGGGGTGGATCTGGGGTCGGACCTCAGTAACACGGAGAAAATAATAGATTTAATCCCTGGGGAGAGGCTTTTTTTGCCTTAAGTCGCGATTTTCCAGCCTGAAATCGGGTACTTAGCGGACTTCGTGGCCTCTGCGAAATCATGTTCTTAGCCCGTCGTTTTGGGTGCCCGAAACGGCGAGTTAAGCTCGAAGCCAAACTGGAAGCAAAACGTAACCATTTTGTTTTCTTGCGATTACTGAGGTCCGACCCCAAACTCTGATTTATGGTATAATGCCGTCCTTTACGTCGGACGGAAAACCACGGCCATGAGCGAGTTCCGGTTCAAGCCCTTCTCCGAGATGACCCCGGCGGACTACGCCGAGGTCGGCTTCCGCTCGGGCCTCGAGATCCACCAGCAGCTCCTGACCGAGAAGAAGCTCTTCTGCCGCTGCCCGGCCGGCCGCTACTCCGACAAGTACGACGCCGAGATCCTCCGCCACATGCGGCCGACCCTGTCCGAGCTCGGCGAGTACGATGGCACGGCGCTCATGGAATTCAAGACCCGCAAGGAGATCATCTACCGCATCAACCGGGAGACGGTCTGCACCTACGAGATGGACGACACGCCGCCGTTCATGATGGACGAAGAGGCCCTCGATATCGCCCTCGGCATCGCCATGCTCTACAGCCTCAACCTCGTCGACGAGCTCCACATCGCCCGCAAGCAGTACCTCGACGGCAGCATCCCGACCGGCTTCCAGCGCACGACGATCGTCGGCGTCAACGGCTGGATCCCTTACAAGGACCGCCGCATCGGCATCGTCCAGCTCGGCCTCGAGGAGGACGCCTGCCGCGAGGTTAGCGACGTCGGCCACCGCCGGACCTACCTCACCGACCGGCTGGGCATGCCCCTTATCGAGACCGTGACCGGCCCCGACATGACGACGCCCCAGGAGGTCGCCGACGTGGCCCAGGTCTGCCGCCGCCTCGTCCGCAGCACCGGCCAGGTCCGGACGGGCATCGGTGCCGCCCGCGAGGACGTCAACGTCAGCGTCACCGGCGGCACCCGCGTCGAGATCAAGGGCGTGCCGCGCATCCCCCGCATCCCGCTCCTGACCTACAACGAGGCCATGCGCCAGTCGAACCTCCTTCGGCTCCGCGAGGAGCTCCGCCGCCGGGGCGTCACCGCCGAGACGTTCAGGTCGGAGAGCGAGGACGTCACCCGCGTCCTCCAGCGGACGTGCTACCAGCCCCTCCGCACGGCCCTCGACGCGGGCGGCGTCGCCAACGCCGTCGTCCTCCGCGGCTATGCCGGCCTCCTCAACTGGCAGACCCAGACGAACACGGTTTTCTCGCGCGAGGTCTCCGACCGGGTCCGGGTCATCGCCTGCCTGACGACCCTGCCCAACATCGCCCATTCCGACAGCCCTTCGGAAAGCTTCTCGAGCTCTGAATGGGAGGCCGTGCGCCGGGCCCTTAAGGCGACCCGCGACGACGCCGCCGTCGTCGTCTGGGGCGGCCGCGAGGACGCGAAAACCGGCGCCCAGGAGATCGCCATCCGGGCCCGCGAGGCCGCCGCCGGCGTCCCCTCGGAGACGCGCCAGGCCCTGCCCGACGGGACGAACGGCTTCGAGCGCATCCTGCCCGGGCCCAACCGGATGTACCCGGATACCGACCTGCCGCCGAAGACGGTCGGCGAGGACCGCCTGGAGCGGATACGGCGGTCCCTGCCCGTCCCCATCTGGACGCGGGAGGCCTTCTACCGCGACCTCCATGTCCCGGAGGACCTGGCCCGGCCCCTGGCCGCGTCGCCGCTGGCCGGGCTCTACCAAGTCCTCGTCCGCGACTGGAAGATCGAGCCGACCCTGGCCGCCGTGGCCCTCGTCCAGTACCCCAAGCGGCTGCGGCGGGAGGGCCTCGACCCGGCCGCCTTGACAGAAGACAAGTTGAAGAGAATATTCGGGTTATACAAGGAAGGCCGCATCTCCAGCGACGGCATCTACCCGGCCATGACCGGCGCCCTGCCCCTCGACCCGGCCCCGGCGGCGGCGACGCCGGCCGAGGTCGAGGCCGCGGTCAAGGTAGCCGCCGAGCGGCTGGCGCTGCTCAGGCTCCATAACCCGGAGAAGAAGGCCCACGTCCTGACAGGCCTGGTCATGACCGGTCTCCGCGGCCGGGCCGACGGCGCGGCCGTGGCCGGCCGGGTCCGCGCATTCCTCGAGGGGAGGGCCTAGTGGCCGGCGACGATTCCTACAAGGGCTACCGGGGCGAGGCCCTGGACATCCTCAAGCGCTTCAACGCCCTCGTCTGGAGCGACGTCGAGATCCGGACGTCCCGGGGGGTGTACACGGGCATCGTCCTGCCGCGCTCGGAGACGGCCGACCCGTTCCATGTCGTCCTCAAGCTCCGCTCCGGCTATAACATCGGGCTCCTGGCGCGGTCCATCGAGGCCGTGACCATCGTCGGCCGCAAGGAGGCCCACTACAAGATCCCGGAGAAGGAATTCCCCTACGACCCGAAGAAACCCAGGGTCAAGCTCCTCGGCACGGGCGGGACGATCGCCAGCCGCCTCGATTACCGGACCGGCGCCGTCATCCCGGCCTTCTCGCCCGGTGAGCTCTACGGCTCGGTGCCCGAGCTGGCCGACATCTGCAATCTCGAGACCGAGAAGCTCTTCGGCGTCTTCAGCGAGAACATGGGGCCCGAGCAGTACATCGCCACGGCCAAGGCCATCGGCCGGGAGATCGAGAAGGGCGTCCAGGGCATCGTCATCGGGCACGGCACCGACACCATGCACCACACGGCAGCCATCCTCTCCTTCATGGTCCAGGGCTCGCCCGTGCCCATCGTCATGGTCGGGTCGCAGCGCTCCTCGGACCGGCCCTCCTCCGACGCCGCCCTCAACCTCATGCACAGCGTCAAGACGGCGGCTGAGAGCGACATCGCCGAGGTCATGGTCTGCATGTTCGGCCCGACCTCGGACACCTACGGCCTCCTCCACCGGGGGACGCGGGTCCGGAAGATGCACTCGAGCTATCGTTCGACCTTCCGGACGATCGGCGATATCCCCATCGCCATGGTCAGCCGGGAGAAGATCACGCCGCTCCGCCAGGACTACAAGCGCCGCCGCGGCGACCGCAAGGTGACCATCAACACCGCCTTCGAGGAGAAGGTCTCGATCGTCTATTACTACCCCAACATGAAGCCGGACATCATCGAGTCCCTCATCGACAACGGCTATCGAGGGATCGTCATCGCCGGCACGGGGCTGGGCCATGTCAACAAGCCGCTCTATCCGTCGCTCGAGAAATGCCGGGAGAAGGGGATCGCGGTCTACATGACCGTCCAGACCCTCTGGGGGTATGTCCAAATGTACGTCTATGACACCGGGCGCGACATGATGGAGCTCGGCGTCATCCCGGCCGCCAACATGCTCCCCGAGGTCGCCTACGTCAAGCTCGCCTGGGCCCTCGGCCAGACGAAGGACGTCGAGGAGGTCCGCCGGATCATGCTGACGCCGGTCGCCGGCGAGACGACGGAGCGCGAGCCGGAGAACGGCTACCTCATCTTCCAGGGCGGCGTCCCCGAGGTCGAGGCCTTCATCTCGAGCATCAAGAAATAGCCCT
>DATKJS010000040.1:0-62751 GCA_035543515.1 Terriglobales bacterium
GGCCGGATCGTACTCCGCGATGAGCTGGTTGCCCATGTAGATATAGTCCCTTACGCAAACCCCAGAGGTATTGTACTCGGCGAGGAGCTTCCCATCAAAGGAATAGATGTAGTAGCTGCCGCCGGCGGGCGAGACCGAGAAGGCCTTAACCGGGTTCCTGTTCCCCGAGGTTGCCCCATTCGGATTCGTCCTATTGTGCCTGTTCCGGTCGGAGCCGGAATTCCCTCCTGACGTACCGCGGCCGCAACTATTTAACGAGCTTTTCGCTAAGAACGCCGCCCAACACCCCGCTTCCGGATGTTCCATATTGCCGAGAATGAAGATTCATCTTCGTCTTGCAGCTCATCGGTATCCTCACCAACTGATTGTGCAGTGATTAACGCCCTACCTTTGCTAAGCGCCAATCAATCCTAAACCAAAGCACCGTTATTATCAACGAAACAGCATAGCTCGCTATAAACCAGTAAGTTCTAAAATTGCTGGTCTGCGAACCCACAATAGCGTGGGGAAGAACATATTGTCTATCGAGGATGATGCTCAGAGCCAGTCCTCCACAAAGATGGATTGCGCTAGGAATAAGGAATCCACAATTCGACCGGGCCGGCCTAAGTCTAGAGACGAGCTTAATAAGCCCTGCGTAATACAAAAAGAAGAGTGAAAGTTCAACGATGAGTATCTCTAATGGAAGCCCGACCTCGCGGGCATGAAGCAATTGGTTTAAGAGCGTTGAAAAGAATCCGGGCCAAGAGACCAAGACGGCAAAGGGCACAAGCGATCCATCTCCATATCCCGCAAACTCATATGCAATAATGGAAGCAACGAGCCAATAGGCTAGCAGCAAGCCCACCCGTTTCTTTATGCTAAGTAAGCTCTCTTTCGTATTTCTGCTTCTCAGCATGGAATATCTTCCTTTTCTCAATAACCATGAGCAGGATTCATGACAATTACATCGTTAGCAAAGAGGATCCTATGCATGAACCAGAATAGCAAAGCATAATAGGTTTCCTTGCACATCTTTTCATAGTTGCGTGGGTTAGCGGCAGGATCGTCTGGGTCGTAACAATATCCGAGCTTAGACATTGCGGTCAGAAAGGAATGAGTAAATTTGTTAACAGGGACCATAATGGTAAAAGGCAGACCGGCCGGCCCGGAAATCGTTAAGGAAATTGAGTAGCCACCGTGAGAATATGAATCTTGGATTGTATTTAAATAGAAACCCAGCTCACTTAGGCTGGCTGCGTTCATTGCTTTAACTCTAGCATATTCCAGCTGCGCAGAGGTTGGAAAGTGTAGGTAATTAGAATTTGGATTAAAGGACTGACCTGCCCCCCTCATGAGGTGCTGGACACGTTGGCGGAGGCGAAGGTCGTTGTCGAGGGCTGGCGAAGGGAATACAATCGCTTTAGGCCGCATAGCTCGCTAGGCTATAGGCCGCCGGCTCCAGAGGCCTTTATGGTCGGAGATTTCACTCAAGGGCTGGTGCATTGATGGGGGGCTGGTCACGCTTAGTCCTCCCCGTTATATTGATAAGGACCTGCGGATTGAGCTGATGTTCTCAACTCGCCGGGAACTTCTGGAAATTCGTGTAGGGCTATAAATATGGTGCAAACCGGGGGGAATGCCTCCAGAACTAGACGGCCGAGAAGAATGCAATCAATGGGGCCCGCCTTTGGGCTCGATGTCAATTCTCTGAAAGGGTAACTTGTATGGGGAAGTCCGGCGGAAGACCGATTAGCTGCTAATAATCCACGGACACCGAGTTCTCGCCGAGGAGCGCTTCGATCTTTTTCAGCAGGTCGTCCGTCGGCGCGACCCTCTGGACCTCGGCGCTCCGGGCCATGACCCGGTAGGAGTGCGGGGTCTCGAGCTCGAAGAAGACGGGGCATCGGCCCTCGTGTGCGTCGAGGATGGATTTGAGCTCGCTGATCGTCGCCTCCTCGAGCCCGGGCAGGAAGACGCGGACGACGACGCGCTTGGCCTGGGTCTCGAAGGCGTCGGCCAGCGGCGTCGCCTGGCTGAGGGTGATGCGCCGGTTCTCGCCCTCCCCCTGATATCTCCCCTTGACCAGGACGAGCTGGCCCTCCCGCAGGTAGGCGCCGTGCTTGCCGAAGGCCTCGGGGAAGGCGACGACCTCGATCCGCCCGGTCATGTCCTCGAGGACGAAGGTCGCCATCCGCTCGTCCTTCTTCGTCCGCAGCGGCTTGACCGAGGCGATGATGCCGGCGACGCGGATGTCCTTGTCGAAGTCGCGGTCGTCGTCGAGCTCGCCCAGCCCGTGGGAGACGAGCTTGCGGAGCCGGTCCTTGTACTGGGCCAGCGGGTGCCCGGTGACATAGAAGCCGAGGGCGTCCATCTCGTAGGACAAGACGTGGGACTCGTCCCACTCGCGCATTTCCTGGACCTCTTGGGGGATGGGCGGCGTCTCGACGACGCTCCCGCCGAAGAGGAGGTTCTGCCGGGCGACCTTGGCCTTCTGGACGTCGTGGCCGAACTCGATCATCCGGTCGAGCATGTGGTAGCACTGTGAGCGCCTCCAGCCCAGGGAGTCGAAGGCGCCGGCCTTGATCAGGCTCTCGATGGCCTTGCGGTTGAGGACCTTCGTATCGTGGTCGAGGAACAGGTCGAAGGGCGAGCGGAAGGGCCCGTTCTTCCGGCGGATGACGAGGATCTCCTCGACCGCGGCCTGACCGACGTTCTTGACGGCGGCCAGGCCGAAGCGGATGGCTCCGCCCTCGACCGTGAACGGGAACTCGCTCTTGTTGATGTCGGGCGGCAGGACGGTCAGGCCCATGTCGTGGCATTCCCCGATGTATTTGACGACCTGCGGCGTCGCCCCCCGCTCGGCCTCGGACGTCAGCAGCGCGGCCAGGAAGTGTTCGGGGTAGTGGGCCTTGAGGTAGGCCGTCTGGTAGGCGAGCAGGGCATAGACGGCGGCGTGGGACTTGTTGAAGCCGTACTCGGCGAACTCCTTGATCTGCTCGAAGATCTTGTCGGCCTTGGAGGCGGCGATGCCCTTCTTCTTGGCCCCCTGCAGGAACTTCTGCTTCTGGGCCTTCATCGTCTCCTTGTCCTTCTTGCCCATGGCCTTGCGGAGGAGGTCGGCCCCGGCCAGGGTGAACCCGGCGAGCTCGACCGCGATCCGCATGACCTGTTCTTGATAGACGATGATGCCGCGCGTCTCGCGGAGGACAGGCTCGAGCTGGGGCAGCTCGTAGGCGATCCGCTCGGGGTGGTTGCGGCGATGGATGAACTCGTCGGTCATGCCGCTCTTGAGGGGGCCGGGCCGGTAGAGGGCGTTGATGGCGATGAGGTCGCGGAACTGCTCGGGCCGGAAGCGGCGGAGGAGGTCCTTCATGCCCGGGCTCTCGAATTGGAAGACGCCGTCCGTGTTGCCGGCCTGGAAGAGCTCGAAGGTCCGCGCGTCGTCGAGACCCAGGCCGTTGACGTCGATCGTCTGGCCCGTGTCCTTTCGGATGAGGCGCAGGGCGTCGTCGATGACGGTCAGGTTCCGCAGCCCGAGGAGGTCCATCTTGAGCAGGCCGAGGGCCTCGACGTCGCCCATGGCGTACTGAGTCGTGATCTCTCCCTTGGCCGACTGGTAGAGGGGCATGAACTCGACCAGCGGCCTGGGAGTGATGACGATGCCCGCGGCGTGGATCGAGGGGTGGCGGACTTGGCCCTCGATCCGCTGGGCGATGGCCAGGAGCTGGGCGATCTTCGAGTTCCGCTCCCTGAGTTCGCGCAGTTCGGGGACGCTCTTCAGGCCCTCGGCGATGGTCGAGTCCGGGCCGAAAGGGATCATCTTGGCCACCCGGTCGACCTCGGGCAGCGGCACCTCGAGGACGCGGCCGACGTCGCGGATGGCGCCGCGCGCCGCCATCGTCCCGAAGGTGATGATCTGGCAGACGTTCTCCTGGCCGTACTTGCGGGTCACGTACTCGATCATCTCGCCGCGCCGCCGACCGCAGAAGTCCATGTCGATGTCGGGCAAGCTGATGCGCTCGGGGTTGAGGAACCGCTCGAAGAGGAGGTCGTATTCGAGCGGGTCGACCTCGGTGATCTCGAGGGCATAGGCGAGGAGGCTGCCGGCGGCCGAGCCGCGGCCCGGCCCGACCGGGATGCCCTTCTCGCGGGCGGCCTTGAGCAGGTCCCAGACGATGAGGAAATAGCCCTCGAAGCCCATCTGCCGGATGAGCTTGATCTCGCGCTTCAGCCGTTCCTCGTACTCCGCCTCGGAGTGGGCGGGCTCGGCGCCTCCGGCCCGCGCCGCTCGCGCCTCCATCCGCCGCCGGAAGCCCTCCCAGGCGACGGACTCGAAATACTCGCTCAGCGCCGCGCCCTCGGGCGGGGTGAAGCTCGGGAGAAAGTACTTCTTGGTGGGGAAGTCGAACTCGCAGCGGGCGGCGATGCGGAAGGTGTTCTGGAGGGCCTCGGGTGTCTCCGGGAAGAGCGCGCGCATCTCGTCGCCGGACTTGAAGTAGAACTGGTCTGACGAGAACTTCAGCCGGTCCGGGTCGGAGATCTTCTTGTTCGTCTGGATGCAGACGAGGACGTCTTGGCTCTCGGCGTCCTCGCGGCGGGCGAAATGGATGTCGTTCGTGGCCACGAGCGGCAGGCCGAGCCGACCGGCCAAGCCGACAAGGAGGGGATTGACCGCCTTCTGGTCGGGGATGCCGTGGTCCTGGAGCTCGACATAGAAGTCGCCCTTGGCGAAGATCGAGGCGTACTCGCGGGCCGCGTCTTCGGACTTCTCGGCGAAGCCGCGCGTGAGCCAAGCGCAGAGCTCTCCCTTCAGGCAGGCCGAGAGCCCGATGAGCCCCTCGGCGTGGGCCGCCAGCAGCTCCTTGTCGATCCGCGGCCGGTAGTAGAAGCCCTCGAGATAGCTCTGCGTCAGGAGCCGGCAGAGGTTCCGGTACCCTTGCTCGTTCCGAACGAGGAGGATGAGATGGAAATGGTGGACGTCGCTCGCCGCCCCGGGCTTCTTGTCGAAGCGGCTGCCCGGCGCGACGTAGACCTCGCAGCCGAGGATGGGCTTGACGCCGCGGGACTTGGCCTCCTTGAAGAACTGGACGGCGCCGAAGATGTTGCCGTGGTCGGTGATGGCCACGGCCGGCATGTTGTTCCGCACGGCCGCCTCGACCAGGTCCGGCACCTTCAGGGCGCCGTCGAGGATGCTGTACTCGGAATGGTTGTGCAGGTGAACGAACGTCGGTTCCATCAGTCCCTTTTCCCGAGACGCGGCGCGGGGCGGAGCGAGCCGCCGGCTATTCCCACTCGATCGTCCCGGGCGGCTTGGTCGTGATGTCGTAGACGACCCGGTTGACGCCCGGGACCTCGTTGACGATGCGCGTCGAGATCCGCGAGAGGAGGCTCGGCGCGGCCGGGTACCAGTTGGCCGTCATGCCGTCCGTGCTCTGGACGAGGCGGACGGCGGCAACCCGCTGGTAGGTCCGCTGGTCGCCCATGACCCCGACCGAGCGCACCGGGAGGAGGACGGCGAAGGCCTGCCAGAGCTTCTTGTAGAGCCCGGCTCGGCGGACCTCGGAGACGACGATCTCGTCGGCCGCCCGGAGGATGTCCAGGCTCTCGCGGTCGACCTCGCCGACGACCCGGACGGCCAGCCCCGGCCCGGGGAAGGGGTGCTGGTGGATGAACTCCTGGTCGACGCCGAGTTCCAGGGCCAGGGCCCGGACCTCGTCCTTGAAGAGTTCCCGGAGGGGCTCGACGAGCTTGAAGCGGAGCCCCTTGGGCAGCCCGCCAACGTTGTGGTGGGACTTGATGACCGAGGACGGCCCCTTGACCGGGTTCGACTCGATGACGTCCGGGTAGATCGTGCCCTGGGCCAGGAACTGGGCGCCGCCGATCCGCGTCGCCTCCCGCTCGAAGAGGTGGATGAAGAGCCGGCCGATCGTCTTCCGCTTCCTCTCCGGGGCGGTGATGCCGCGGAGCTTATCGAGGAACAGGTCCGAGGCGTCGATGCCGATGACCTTGAGGGCGAACTTGTGCCGGAAGGCCTCCATGAGGGCCTCATACTGGCCCGTGCGGAGGAGCCCGTTGTCGATGAAGATGCAGACGAGCCGGTTGCCGATGGCCTTGTGGATGATGAGCGAAGTGACGAGCGAGTCGACGCCCCCGGAGAGGCCGCAGATGACTTTCCGGGCCCCGACCGTCTCGCGGATCTCGGAGACCTTGCGCCCGATGAAGGACGACATGTCCCAGTCGGCCTCGAGCCCGGCCAGGCGGAAGAGGAAGTTGGACAGGATCTTCTGGCCCTCCTTGGTGTGGATGACCTCAGGGTGGAACTGGACGCCGAAGAAGCGGCGCCGGCGGTCCTCGATGACGGCCGCACGGGTGTTGGCCGTGCTCCCGGTGATGACGAAGCCGGGCGGGACCCGCTCCAGACGGTCGCCGTGGCTCATCCAGACCTGCTCCCCGTCCTTGACCTTGGCCAGGAGGCCGGAGCGGTCGAGGACGCGGAGCGAGGCGAAGCCGTACTCGCGCTCCTTGGCCGGGATGACCTCGCCGCCCAGGATGTAGGCCATGAGGTGGACGCCGTAGCAGATGCCGAGGACGGGCAGGCCGACGTCGAAGATCCCCTTCGGCGGGTGCGGCGCCCCCTTCTCGTATACGCTCTGCGGGCCGCCGGACAGGACGAGGGCCGAAGGTCCGGCCTCGCGGATCGCGGCCAGCGGCGTCGTGAACGGCAGGATCTCGGAATAGACGCCCAGTTCGCGGATTTTTCGGGCGATGAGCTGCGTGTACTGCGACCCGAAATCGAGGATGAGGACCTTGTTCATGGAGAGATTCTAGCAGACCGGTGGGGGAGATTCAATCGGCGCCGCGGCCGGACCGGGAGGTCTCCGCGCGTCCGTCGCCGGCGCCGCCGTGCGGGGGCGGTTTGTGGTAAACTGGGGAGGGAATCTCCGCAGGAGTCACGAGCATGGAATGGGAAGACCTCGCCAGGGAACTCAGCCAGACGACGGACACGAAGATCGTCCTTCTCGTCATGGACGGCGTCGGCGGCCTGCCCGCCGCCGGCGGCTCCGAGCTCGAGGCGGCGCGCAAGCCGAATCTCGACGCGCTGGCCGAGCGGGCCGTCTGCGGCCTCGCCGACCCGGTCTTCATGGGCATCACGCCGGGGAGCGGCCCGGCCCACCTGGCCCTGTTCGGCTACGACCCGCTCAAGTACCAGCTCGGCCGCGGCATCCTCGAGGCCCTCGGCTCGGGCGTCGAGGTCGGCCGGAACGACCTCGTCGCCCGCGGCAACTTCGCCACCCTCAAGGGCGGCCTCATCTCGGACCGCCGGGCCGGCCGCATCCCGACCGAGGAGAACGTCCGCCTCTGCGGCGAGCTCAACGCCCGCCTGCCGAAGCGCGACGGCGTCGAGGTCAGGGTCTTCCCGGGCAAGGAGCACCGCTTCGTGGCGCGCTTCACGGCCGAGGGCCTCTCCGACGCCCTGACCGACGCCGACCCCCAGAAGGAGGGGAAGCCGCGGCTCCCGGCGAGTCCCGTGACACCCGAGGCCGCCAAGGCCGCCGCCGTCGTCAACCGCTTCCTCGACGACCTGACCGAGGTTCTCAAGGCCGAGCCTAAGGCCAACACGGCCCTCCTCCGCGGCTTTTCCAAGTTCCCGCACCTGCCGACGATGCAGGAGCTCTTCCGGCTCCGGCCCGCCGCGATCGCCAACTACCCTATGTACAAGGGCCTGGCCAGGCTCCTCGGCATGGCCGTGATGGACGTCGGGAGCGAGACGGCCGAGCTCTTCGGCGCTTTGGAAGAGAATTATCGCGACCACGACTTCTTCTACGTCCATTACAAGAAGACCGACTCCGCCGGAGAGGACGGCAATTTCCAGGCCAAGGTCGCGGCCATCGAGGCCCTCGACGCCCTCATCCCGCGCCTCGTGGCCCTCAACCCCGACGTCCTGGTCGTAACCTCGGACCATTCGACGCCGGCGGCCCTGGCCGGACATTCCTGGCATCCGAATCCGTTCCTGCTCGTCTCGAAAACGGCCGGGGTCGACGACGTGGCGGCATTCACCGAGCGGGCCTGCGCCAGGGGGATACTGGGGCGCTTCCGGGCGCTCTACGCCATGCCGCTCATGCTGGCCCACGCGCTCAAGCTCAAGAAGTTCGGCGCTTAGGTCGGGCGGGTCCTGTCCCGGCGCGTCACCCGGTGCGATGGCGCCGAGGCCGTCCTCATCCCCCGGCCCCCCGGGAACCTGTCCCGGTTCCCCCGTCGAAAATCCCGCCGGGTCCCCTTCCAAACGGGGGCTTTCGGGCGGTCTCGGCGCCACCCTAAGAGCCGCAGGGGCCTCGGGAATTGGCCGCAACTCTCTGCCCGACAGGTCCTGTAAGTAGACAACGTCCGGCGGGTCCGCTAGAATTAAGGCGGATTGAATTGCGCAAATAAACGGCTCCGGATCGTCCCGCTGGTCGTCCTCGTCCCACTCTTCCTTCTCGGGGCGACGCCGCAGGACAACCGGACCGAGATCGCCAACCTCCGCTATTACACCCACCCAAACTTCACCCGCATCGTCCTCGACATCGGCAAGCTGCGGGAATACACTTCGGGCGAGCTCCAACAGCCGGGCCGGATCTTTCTCGACGTCCTCCAGGCCAAGCTCAACCCCATCCTCGACGGGCAGTCCTACCCCGTCAAGACGGACTACCTGAGCCAGATCGTCGTCTTCCAGAAGACGCCGTCGACGGCCCGGGTCGTCATCGACGTCGATTTCACCAGGGTCAAGTCCTACCGGGCCTACCACCTCTTTGACCCCTTCCGGATCGTCGTCGACATCTATCCGCGGACGGCGGGCGAGCCTGGGGCCGCAGACGGCCGGACGCCGGCCATCCCGCCCGCCAAGCCGGCCGAGCCCCTGCCGTCCGGCTATTCGATGGCCCGCCAGCTCGGCCTCGGCGTCCGCACCATCGTCCTCGACCCGGGCCACGGCGGCGCCGACCCGGGCTGCATCGGGAAGAGCGGCCTCGAGGAGAAGACGGTCACGCTCGACGTCTCGCTGGCCCTGAAGAAGCTCCTCGTCGAGCAGGCCGGGCTCAACGTCATCCTGGCCCGCGAATCCGACATCCTCGTGCCGCTCGAGCGGCGCACGGTCATCGCCAACCAGAAGCGGGCCGACCTCTTCATCTCGATCCACGTCAACGCCCACCGCGACCGCAAGCGCGAGGGGGTCGAGACCTTCTTCCTCAACTTCAGCCCGGACCCGGCCGTCGTCGAGCTCGCCGCCAGGGAGAACGCGACCTCGAGCAAGAACATGGGCCAGATGAACGACATCATCAAGAAGATCGCCCAGAACAGCCGGGTCGACGAGTCCCGCGACCTGGCCGCGCGAATCCAGAAGGGCCTCCTCCGGTCCCTGTCCGCGGCCAACCCCGGCATCAAGGACCTCGGGGTCAAGGGCGCCCCCTTCTGGGTCCTCATCGGCAGCGAGATGCCCTCCGTCCTGGTCGAGATCTCGCATCTCAGCAACCCCGGCGAGGAGGCCCGGCTGAAGACGGCGGCGTACCGGGAGCTCGCCGTTCGGGGCATCTACGACGGGATCATGGACTACGTCCGCTCGCTCGGCAAAGGATGAGCCCCATGAACAGACGCGATTTCCTCAGGGACCTGGCCGTCGGCGGGGCCGCGCTCGGCTGGGCGCCGCGCGTCCTCGCCGGGCAGGCCTCGCCGGCCGCGTCCCCGGCCGGGGCGCCGGCGCTGGCCGCGGTCGAGGGCGAATCGCCCGCCCTCATCACCAAGGAGGCCGTGGCCGCCCTCGGCGGCATGAAGCGCTTCGTCCGCAGGGGCGATAAGGTCCTCATCAAGCCGAACATCGGCTGGGACCGGACGCCGGAGATGGCCGCCTGCACGAACCCGGACGTCGTTAAGGCCCTCGTCGAACTGGCCCGCGAAGCGGGGGCGAAGAGCGTCACCGTCATCGACAACACGACGAACCAGGCCAAGCGCTGCTACGTGCGCTCCGGCATCCTCGACGCGGCCAGGGCGGCGGGCGCGGCCGTGCCGTACGTCGACGAGACCCGCGTTAAGCGCGTCGCGCTCAAGGGCGAATGGCTCAAGGAGTGGGATATCCTTCTCGACGTCCTCGAGGCCGACAAGATCATCAACGTGCCCATCGCCAAGCACCATTCCCTGTGCCGCCTGACCATGGGCATGAAAAACTGGCTGGGGGCGATCGGCGGCGCCCGCAACCAGCTCCACCAGGACCTCGACCATGCCATGGTCGACCTCACGGCCTTCTTCAAGCCGTCGCTGACCGTCCTCGACGCCTACCGCATCCTCGTCCGGAACGGGCCGCAGGGCGGCCGTCTCTCCGACACCAAGCTCGTCAAGACGGTCGTGGCCGGGACCGACCCCGTGGCCGTGGACGCCATGGGGGCGACCTTCTTCGACATCAAGCCCCAGGAGCTCCTCTACCTGAGGCTGGCCCAGGAACGCGGCCTGGGGAGATTCGAGCTGGAGAAGCTCCGCATTGAAAAAAGAAAGATCTAGCAAATTCCGGGTCCTGCGGGGCCTGAGGGTCGCGAGCCAGACGGCCTTCTTCGGGCTCTTCCTCTATCTCTTCGTCGGCGCCCATTACACGGGGCAGGACTATATCGGATCGACCGTCCAGCGCTTCTTCCATTTCGACCCGCTGCTCGCTCTGGTCACGATCGTCGCCGGCCGGCTCGTCTATGCCTTGTTCGCTTACGCCCTGGTCACGGTCGTCGCGACGGTCGTCCTCGGCCGCGTTTTCTGCGGCTGGGTCTGCCCCCTGGGGGCCGTCCACCAGTTTGCCTCCTTCGCCTTCAAGAAGACGAAGTTCCTCCGGCCGCCGAGGGAGGAGCGGGCCAGCCTGGCCTGGAAATACTACGTCCTCATCCTGGTCCTCGCCGGCGCCGTCCTCGGCCTCGACCTGGCCGGCTACCTCGACCCGTTCTCCTTCCTGACCCGGTCCTTCGCCCTGTCCGTCTTTCCCGGCCTGGCCTACGCGCTGGCCGGGCTCAAGGCCGGCCTCTACGCCCTCGGGTTGACCGGGGCGGGGCGTTCGATCTCCCAGCTCCTCGAGAACTGGACCCTCAACGAGACCTTCATCCAGGGGTTCGCGGTCGGCCTCCTCTTCCTCGGCGCCCTCGGCCTCAACGCCTGGAAGGAGCGCTTCTGGTGTCGCTACCTCTGCCCGACGGGCGCCCTCCTCGGCCTCCTTTCGCGCTGGAACATCCTCAAGCTCCGCGTCGACGCGGAGAAATGCATCAAGTGCGGGCTCTGCACCCAGCATTGCGAGACCCAGGCCACCCCATACCCGAACGAGAAGTGGAAGAGCGGCGAGTGCGTTTACTGTCAGACCTGCGCCGCCATCTGCCCGACGGCGGCCATCGGCTTCCCCGCCAAGGCCGCGCCGGAGAAGCTCTCGAACGTCTCGAACGTCGACCTCTCGCGCCGCAAGGTTCTGCTGACGACCCTCCTGGGCCTGGTCGCCGTGCCTTTCTTCCGGCTGACGCCTTCCCGGAAGCGCGCCTCGCTCAAGCTCATCCGGCCGCCGGGGGCCCTGCCCGAGCCGCAGTTCCTGGACAAGTGCGTCAAGTGCGGCCAGTGCATGCGGGCCTGCCCGACGAACGGGCTGCAGCCCGCCCTCGGCCAGGCCGGGCCGGAGGGCCTCTACACGCCGGTCCTCGTGCCGAAGATCGGCTACTGCGAGTACTACTGCTCGCTCTGCACCCAGGTCTGTCCGACGGGGGCCATCCGGAAGCAGACGGTCGAGGCGAAGAACAAGATCAAGATCGGCTCGGCCTGGGTCAACAGGAGCCGCTGCATCCCCTATGTCCTGGGCAAGCCGTGCATCGTCTGCGAGGAGCATTGCCCCGTGTCGCCCAAGGCCATCAAGCTCGTCGAGGTCGAGGCGAAGCTCCCGGACGGCAAGGTCGTCATCCAGAAAGGGCCGGTCATCGACCTCGACCTGTGCACGGGATGCGGCATCTGCGAGAACAAGTGCCCCATCGTCGACGACCCGGCCATCTTCGTCACGAGCGTCGGCGAGACGCGCTCGGAGAAGAACCGGCTGCTGCTCCAGGTCGCCGGCGAGAGCGGCCCGACCGCGGGCCCCGATAAATGAAGAACGGGCTCTCCCCTTTTCCTCCGGGAAAAGGAGAGAACCCCTTCTTCCATTAGCCTATTCGGCGAGGACCTTCTTCAGCTCTTCCCTGAGGCGCGGCACGACCTCGAAGAGGTCGCCGACGATGCCGTAGTCCGCAACCTTGAAGATCGGCGCCTCGGGGTCCTTGTTGACGGCGACGATGCACTTCGAGGAGGACATCCCGGCCAAGTGCTGGATGGCGCCCGAGATGCCGACGGCCAGGTAGAGGTTGGGCGAAACGGTCTTGCCGGTCTGGCCGACCTGGTGCTGGTGCCCGATCCAGCCGGAGTCCACGGCCGAGCGGGACGCGCCCACCGCGGACCGCGGGAAGACGGCCGCCAGCTCGCGCAGCAGGGCGAAGTTCTCCGGCCCCTTGAGGCCCCGCCCTCCCGAGACGACGACGTCCGCTTCCGTGACGTCGATCTCCGCACTCTCCTCTTTCAGGACTTCGGCCACGCGGCCCTTGACGAAGCCGTCCGGGATGTCGACGGCCTTCCGCACGACCTCGGGCGCCGCCCCGCCCGGCCCCGCTTCGAGCGGGAAGACGTTCGGCCGCAGGGTCGCGACCTGCGGCGTCGAGGCCAGCGCGAGGGAGAGCAGCGCCTTGCCCGCGAAGACGGGCCGGGTGAACTCGAGCCGCCCGTCCCTGACCGCCAGCCGCGTGCAGTCGGAGGCCAGCCCGACACCGAGCCGGGCCGCGACGCGCGGGGCCAAGTCCTTGCCCATGGCCGTGGCGGCGAAGAACAGCGCCGAGGGCGGGGCCTCGGCGACGAAGTCGGCGATGGCCTTGGCGTATCCCTGGGCCGAGTAATCGGCCAGTCCGGCGCTCTCGAGGACATGAAGCCGCGCCGCGCCGCATGCCCCGAGCTCGGCGACGACGCCGTCCGCGGCGCCCCCCCCGCCGCCGACGAGGAACGCGTCCGTCCCGAGGCCGAGCTCCGCGGCCCGTCGCTTGGCTTCAGATAGGGCTTCGAGCGAACACTTCTTCGGCTTCCCGTCCCGCGTCTCGATGAATACGGCGATCATCCCGTCCTCCCTCAGACGACCTTGGCTTCGGCGTGGAGCAGAGCCGCGAGCTCCCGCGCCGTCTCGGCCGGGTCCCCCCGAAGGATCCGGCCCGCCTGCCGCTGCGGCGGGACGTCGAGGCCCGTGATGACGACGTTGGCCGCGAGGTCCTCGGCCGTGAGCCCGAGATCCTCGAGCCTGGCGATGGGGATCTCCTTCTTCTTGGCGGCCATGATGCCCTTGAGCGTTTCGTAGCGCGGCTCGTTCAGCCCCTTCTGGGCGCTGACGACGGCCGGCAGGGAGAAGACGACCTTCTCCGTCCCGCCCTCAACCTCGCGGTAGGCCGTCCCCGACGCCCCTTCGATCTCGAGCTTCGTCACCACGTTCGCCTGGGGGAGGCCGAGGAGCTCGGCGACCATGGACGGCACCTGGCCATTGTCCGTGCCGACGGCCTGCTTGCCGAAGAGGAGAAGGTCCGTCCCGGCGAAGCGGCGCTCCACGGCCCGGACGATGATGCGGGCCGTGCGGAGGCCGTCGTAGCTCTCCGGGGCCTCGTCCCTGATGAGGACGGCCTCGTCGGCGCCCATGGCGAGGCACTTGCGGAGGACCGGCACGGCCTCCTCGCGGCCGACGCTCGCGACGCGGACGACACCCCCCTTGGCCTCCTTGAGCCGAAGGGCCTCCTCGACGGCGAACTCGTCGTACGGGCTGGCCACGAAGTTCAAGCCTTCCTCGACGACGGAGCGCGTCTCGTGCTGGATGCGGATCCGCGACTCGGTGTCCGGCACCCGCTTGACGAATACGACGATGTTCATGCGTCGTCTCCTTTATGGGCCCTTCCCGGTTCCCCCCGCCGGCGCCCCAGGCGGCCGCGCCCCGGCGCGGGCCGGCGCTCCGGCTCAGGGCTTCTCGAACCTCTTGAAGAGGAGCGCGGCGTTCGTCCCCCCGAACCCGAACGAGTTGCTCAGGGCGTGGACGATCTCGGCCGGCCGGGCCTTGTTCGGGACATAGTCGAGGTCGCACTCCGGGTCGGGCGTCTCGTAGTTGATGGTCGGCGTCATGACCTGGTGTAAGAGGCAAAGAGCGCAGATCCCCGCCTCGACCCCGCCGGCCGCGCCCAGGAGATGGCCGGTCATCGACTTCGTCGAGTTGACGCCGAGCCGCCGGGCATGGGCGCCGAAGACGTCCTTGATGGCCTTCGTCTCGATCTTGTCGTTCAGGGGCGTCGAGGTGCCGTGGGCGTTGATGTACTGGACGTCCTCCGGGCGGACCCCCGCGTCGGCCAGGGCGTTGCGCATGACCCGCACGGCGCCGTCGCCATCGGGCGAGGGCGCGGCCGGGTGGTAGGCGTCGCTCGACATCCCGTAGCCGACGACCTCGGCGTAGATCCGGGCGTCCCTCTTCAAGGCCCGGCCGAGCTCCTCGAGGATGAGGACGCCAGCCCCCTCGCCCATGACGAAGCCGTCGCGGCCGGCGTCGAAGGGCCGGGAGGCCTTCTCCGGGGCGTCGTTCCGCTCCGAGATGGCCTTCATGGCGTTGAACCCGGCGACCGAGAGCGGCGTCAGCGGGGCCTCCGCCCCGCCCGCGATCATGATGTCGGCCTCCCCCCGGGCGATGATCCGGAAGGAATCGCCGATGGAGTGCGTCCCGGTGCTGCAGGCGGTGACGGCGGACGAGTTGGGACCCTTGGCCCCGGTGCGGATGGAGATCTGCCCCGACGCCTCGTTGATGATCGTCTGAATGAGGAAGAAGGGCGAGACGCGTTCCGGGCCCTTCTCGAGGAGAACCTTGTGCCACTCCTCGATCGAGCCGAGCCCGCCGATGCCCGAGCCGACATAGGTCCCGGCCCGCTCACTCCTCAGGGCGCCGACCGGCAGGCCCGAGTCCGCAATGGCCAGGTCCGCCGCGGCCACGGCGAACTGGATGAAGAGGTCCATCTTGCGGGCCTCCTTGCGGTCGATGAAGGCCAGCGGGTCGAAGTCCCGGGCCTGGCCCGCGAACCGGGTGGCGTGGCGCGAGGCGTCAAAACGGGTGATCGGGCCGATGCCGCTTTCGCCGCGGAGGAGGGCCTGCCAGTTTTTCTCCGTGCCGGTCCCCAGCGGCGACACGAGGCCGACGCCGGTGACGACGACGCGCCGCGCGGGAATACTCGCCCTGCTCATCTTTCCGGACGGTCCTTCGCGGAACGGGAGAACGGACTATTTCTTGTGGCTCGTGATGTACTCGAGGGCCTTGCCGACCGTCGTCAGCTTCTCGGCCTCGTCGTCGGGGATGTCCAGGCCGAACTCGTCCTCGAGGGCCATGACCAGTTCCACGGTGTCGAGGGAATCCGCACCGAGGTCGTCGATGAACGACGCGTCCTCCGTGACCTGTTCTTCGCTGATGCTCAGCTTGTCCGAGACGATCGTCCTGACCTTCTTGAGCAGCTCGTTCTTGTCCATCCTACCCTCCTTAAGTCGGGATTCCGGCGGGGGCCGGCGACCGGCTTACATGTACATGCCGCCGTTGACACTGATCACCTGCCCTGTGATGTACGAGGCATCGTCGGAAAGAAGGAATCTTACCGCAGATACCACGTCCTTGGGAAGTCCGAATTTTTTCATCGGGATGATCTCGAGGAATGTCTTCTTGACCTCCTCGGGCAGCCTCTCCGTCATGGCCGTCGCAACATAGCCTGGGGCGACGGCGTTGACCGTGACGCCCCGGGCCGCGACCTCGCGGGCCAGCGACTTGGTGAAGGCGATGACGCCGGCCTTGGAAGCGGCGTAGTTGGCCTGGCCGGCGTTGCCCATGAGCCCGACGACCGAGGCGATGTTGACGATCCGACCCCAGCGGGCGCCCATCATGGCCCGCACGACGGCCTTGGAGAAATTGAACGTTCCCTTGAGGTTGACGCGGAGGACGGCGTCCCAGTCCTCCTCGCGCATCCGCACGAGGAGCGCGTCCCGGGTGATGCCGGCGTTGTTGACGAGGTGGTCGATCCGGCCGTGGGCGGCCAGGGCGGCCTCCGCGATCTCCTGGGCCCGGGCGGCGTCGCCCACGTCGGCCGGCTGGACGTCGGCCCGGCCGCCGGCCGCGGCGATGGCCGCGGCTACGGCCTCGAGCTTTTCCTTCTGGACGTCCACGAGGACGACCGCGGCCCCCGCGGCGGCCAGGTCCAGGGCCACGGCCTCGCCGATCCCCTGGGAGGCGCCCGTGACGATCGAGACGCGTCCCTCGAAGATGCTCATCCGCCCGCCCCCCGGAGGGCCTGCTCGGTGCGGAGGATCTCCGCCTGGATCCGCTCCGTGACCCGGTTCTCGACGAATTCCCGGCCGCGGGCGACGGCGTTGCGCACGGCCCGGGCATTCGACCGGCCGTGGCCGATGACGCAGACGCCGCGGACGCCGAGGAGCTGGGCCCCCCCGTATTCCGTATAGTCGATCTTCTTGTAGATCTTCTTGAGGTGGCGCTTCATCAGGACGTAGCCGAGCTTGGCGAAGATGTTCTTTGTGATCTCGTGCTTGGCCATGGACAGGACGCTCTCGACGACGCCCTCCGAGACCTTGAGGGCGACGTTGCCCGTGAAGCCGTCGCTGACGATGACGTCGGCGGCGCCCGAGAACAGGTCCTTGCCCTCGACGTTGCCGATGAAGCGGAGGGGCGCGGCCTGGAGGCGCTCGAAGGTGGCGCGGACGAGGTCGTTGCCTTTCGTGTTCTCCTCGCCGATGCTCATCAGCCCGACCCGCGGGTCGGCGATTCCCATGATGCTCTCCATGAAGGTCCGGCCCATGACCGCGAACTGGACGAGGTTGTGCGGCTGGCAGTTGGCGTTGGCGCCGACGTCGATGAGGAGGGTCGGCCCGGCGACGCCGGGGACGAGCAGGGCCAGGGCCGGCCGGTCGACGCCCGGCAGGGCCCCCAGGACCTCGCGCGAGATGTAGACGACCGCGCCCGTGTTGCCCATGGAAACGAAGGCCGAGGCCTGGCCGTCCTTTACGAGCTGGGCGCCGACGCGGATCGAGGAGGCCTTCTTCTTGCGGAAGGCGCGCAGGCCCTCCCCCATGCCGATGGCCTCTGGGGCGTCGACGATCGTCGCCAGGCCGGGCTTGGGCGCCAGCCGGTCGTATTCCTTCCTGATCTGGGGCTCGATGCCGACGAGGAGGACCTCAAGGCCGAAGTCCTCGGCGGCGCGGACGGCCCCCTCGACCGTGACCTTGGGGCCGAAATCGCCCCCCATCGCGTCAACCGCGATTCTCATGAGGGACCCCCCGGGTCAGTCTTCTTTTCCTTCCGTCACCTGCCGGCCCTTGTAGTAACCGCATTCGGGGCAGGCCCGGTGCGGCAGCTTCGGGTTGCCGCAGTTGGGGCAGACAGAGAAGGCGGGGAGGACAAGCCCGTCGTGGGCCCGGCGCTTGCCCTTTCTCGCGGGCGAGTGTCTCCTCTTCGGATTTGGCATGTTAGGACTTATCTTTCACGATGAATTTGGCCTTGCCCGGCCGGGCCTCGGGCCCCCGGACGACGCAGGAGCAGGCCCCGTCCCGGACGATCTCGCCGCAGACGGCGCAGATCCCCTCGCAGTCGGGCGTGCAAAGGGGCTTGGCCGGGAAGGTCAGGTTGAGCTGCTCGAGGATGACGGCCCGGAGGTCGATGTGGCGGTCCCGGTAGTACATCCGGTCGATCTCCTCGTCGGACAGCTCGTCGGTCATGGCGTCGAGCTCCTCGGGAAGGTAGACGAGGTCGAACTTGCTCCGCACCGGGAACTCGAACGGGGTCAGGCAGCGGCTGCAGACGAAGCTCAGCTTGGTCCGCAGCTCCCCCTGCAGGAGGACCTCGTCTCCGAGCATGCGGACGACGACGTCGGCGTGGGCCGGCTCGAGGAAAACGGTGTTCTCCTCGACCAGGTCCAAGCTCAGGAAATCGAAGTCTGAGGACAGGCTGAGCCCTTCCTTGGGGAGACGGTCGATATCGATCAGCATCGGAGTTTCCACGGCGGCGGTCCTCAAAATCGCTGCTTATTATATCAACTTGACCCCCTTTGTCAAATAAGCGCTTGGGGGGGACCGCTCAACGCGGCGGTCCTTCGCCCCGGCTCTTTTCTTATTGCGCCGAGGATGCGTTTGGGTATAATGAGGGCAGGATTTTCCGGCATGGGCGGATACAATACGCGGGTCGATTACAAAGGTTCGAGCTACATCGTCCAGACCCAGGACAAGGGCCTGGCCGCCCAGTACGTCGAGTCCTTGATCTACAAGGCCGGAAAGCTCCTGACCTCGAAAAAGACGTTTTACACCTCTTCGCTCTCGAGCCCGGACGTCGGGGCCGTCATCGAGCGGATGATGGAGGCCCAGCACAAGAAGATCCTCGAGGAGATCGTCGAGGGCAAGTTCGACTGAGGCCCGCGGTGGCCCCCGGGCGAATCTCATGGAGACGAAGCGCCTCTTCCTCGTCGACGGCAACTCCCTCCTCTACCGCGCCTACTATGCCATCAGGCACCTGACGACTTCGGCCGGCTTCCCAACCAACGCCATCTACGGTTTTATCAGCACCCTGCGGAAGATCATCGACCGGGAGAGGCCCGACTACCTCGGCGTCGTCTTCGACGTCAAGGGGCCGACCGTCCGCCACGCGGCCTTCAAGGACTACAAGGCCCACCGCAGGCCGATGCCCGACGACCTGGCCGTCCAGGTCCCGGTCCTCAAGGAGGTCCTCCGCGCCCTGCGCATCCCCACCGCCGAGTATGAGGGGTACGAGGCCGACGACGTCCTGGCCACCCTCGCCCGCAAGGCCGAGGCGAGCGACCTGCGCGCGGTCATCGTGACCACCGACAAGGATCTCCTCCAGGTCGTTGACGCCGCCACCGTCGTCTACAACCCGGCCAAGGAGACGACCCTCGACGAGGCGGGCGTCCGCGAGGTCTTCGGCGTCGCCGCCGGCCGGGTCGTGGACGTCCTTGCCCTCTGGGGGGACCCGACGGACAACGTGCCGGGCGTCCCCGGCATCGGGGAGAAGACGGCCAAGGCCCTCATCCAGGAGTTCGGCTCCCTCGACGGCCTCCTGGCACACCTGGACAAGGTCCGCAACCCACGGACCCGGGAGAGGATCGCCCAGAACCGCGACCTCCTTGACCTCAGCCGGCAGCTGGTCACCGTCTGCCGCGACCTCGATGTCGGGCTCGACCTCGACGCCTTCGCCCTCAAGCCCCCGGACGAGAAGGAGACCCTGCGGCTCTTCCAGAGGCTCGAGTTCACGACCCTCGTCGGGGAGTTCGTGAGGAAGACGCGGCCGGAAAAGAAGGACTACCGGGCCATCCTCGACGCCGCCGAGCTCGAGGCCTTTCGCGACCGGATCGCGGCGGCCGGGTCGGTCTCCCTGGACACGGAGACCGACAGCGTCTTTCCGACCCGGGCCCGGCTCGTCGGGATGTCGTTCGCGCTCGTCCCGGGCGAGGCCTTTTACCTCCCCCTCGGCCACGACTATCTGGGGGCGCCGGCCCAGGTCCCGCGGGAGCGGGCCCTCCGCATCCTCCGGCCCGTCCTCGAGGACGCGGCGGTCCGCAAAACCGGGCAGAACATCAAGTACGACACAATCGTCCTGCGGCGTGAGGGCGTCCGGCTGGCCGGCATCGACCGCGACACCATGGTCCTCTCCTACCTCCTCGAGCCCAATTGGGGGAAGCACAGCCTCGAACGCCTGGCCCTGACCTATCTCCAGGAGACCAAGGCGCCGTACGAAAGCGTCGTCGGCAAGGGGAAGAGCCAGACGACCATGGACAAGGTCGCGGTCGACCGCGTCGTGCCTTACGCCTGCCAGGACGCGGACCTGGCCCTCGAGCTCGGGGACCTCCTCTGGGAGAAGGTCCGGGAGAAGAAGCTCGACGGACTCTATGAGATGATCGAGCGCCCGCTCATCGGCCTCCTGGCCGAGATGGAGATCTGGGGCGTGCGGGTCGACCCGGACGTGCTGAGGGCCATGTCCCGGGAACTCGAGGGCGAGCTCCGGCGGCTCGAGAAGGAGATCCACGAGCTGGCCGGCGGGCCGTTCAACATCAACTCCCCCCAGCAGCTCGGCGACGTCCTCTTCCACAAGCTGGGGCTGCCGACGGCGCGGAAGACCCGGATCACCCGCGGCTTCTCGACCTCGCTCGACATCCTCGAGGAGCTGGCACCGCTCCACCCCCTGGCCCGGCTCGTCCTCGAGTTCCGTCAGAAGACAAAGCTCAAGTCGACCTACGCCGACGCCCTGCCGGAGCTCATCGACCCCCAGACCGGCCGCATCCACACGTCCTACAACCAGACCGTGGCCTCGACCGGCCGCCTCTCGTCGAGCGACCCCAACCTTCAGAATATCCCCGCCCGGGGCGAGTGGGGGCCGCGCTTCCGCCGCGCCTTCATCGCCGACCCGGGCTGCCGGCTCCTGGCCGCGGATTACTCCCAGATCGAGCTGCGGATCCTGGCCCACCTCAGCCGGGATGAGGCCCTTATTGCGACCTTCGTCGGGGACCGGGACGTCCACGACGAGACGGCCCGGCTGGTCTTCGGCGAGGCCTCGGGACTGCCGGCCGAGGAGATGCGACGCCGGGCCAAGGTCATCAATTTCAGCATCATCTACGGCACGTCGGCCTTTTCCCTCGCCAAGGAGCTCGGCACGTCGACGGCCGAGGCCCAGAGGTTCATCGACCGTTACTTCGAGCGGCGGCCGGGAATCAGGGATTACCTCGAGCGCATCGTCGATGAGGCCCGGGAGCGCGGCTACTCCGAGACGATCTTCGGGCGCCAGCGCCAGGTCCCCGAGTTGCGCCAGGCCGACAAGGCGACCCAGCAGGCCGGTCGCCGCATCGCCTTGAACATGCCCATCCAGGGCTCGGCCGCCGACATCATCAAGGTCGCCATGCTCCGCATCTGGGACGACCTCGGGGCCCGGAAGCTCCGGACGCGCATGATCCTCCAGGTCCACGACGAGCTCGTCTTCGAGGTCCCGGCGGGCGAGGAGACCGAGGTCGAAGCCATCGTCCGCGAGCGCATGGAGAACGTCTGCGACCTTCGCGTCCCGCTCAAGGTCCACCTCGGCTGGGGCGCGAACTGGGCCGACGCGAAATAAAAGAAGCAGGGAAGGGGTCCTGTCGGTGTGAGCCACGAGGTGCGGTGGCGCCAAGGCCGTCCGAGAGCCCGCCTTTGGAAGGGGGCCCGTGCCGTGCCGTTCCGGAACGGTACGGGGGAGCCGGAACAGGGCCCGTCCGGCCTTTATGACAGGGCTTTCTGGTAGACGCGAAACTTCTTGTAGATCTGGCCGCCCATCCGCTCCATCTCGGCCCGGACCTTGACGTTGGCCTCCATCTCGTGGTGGGTGTCCATGACCTCGTAGCCGGCCTCCAGGGCGGACTGCACCATCTTGACGCCCATCATGACGTCGAGGCCCATGCCCCGGTACTTGTCCTTGACGGCGCCGAGGAGGAGGTCGAGCTGTTTGGTCTTCTTGGCCGACCGGAGGACGTGGATGAAGCCGAACGGCAGCAGCCGTCCCCGGGCCTTCTGGATGCCGGCGCCCATGTCGGGCATGCCGATGATGAAGGCGGCGAGTTCGCCGTCCTTGACCACGGCCTTGACGAACCGGGGGTTCAGGACGGGGAGATAGCGCTTGGCCAGGTCGTCCATCTCCTTATCGTCCAGGGGGGCGTAGCCATAGATGCTGTTCTGCATGTAGGTCTCGTTCATGAGCGAGAGGACCGGCCGGATCCAGGGCTTGATCTGCTTCTTGGACTTGAACTCCAGGACCTCGAAGTTCCCCCTCTTCTCGGCCCGCTCGTAGATCTTCTTGTAGAACTCGGGCATCTCCTTGGGGACGTCGATCTTGTAGACGAAGTAATCGATGTCCTTGGTGTAGCCTTCGTTCTCGACGAGCCTGGGCAGCCATTCGAAATTGTAATAGGTGGCGATCGTCGCCCGGTGGTCGAAGCCATCGATGAGGAAGCCTTCGGGGTCCTGGTCGGAGAAGCCGTAGGGGCCGACGATGCGGGTCATGCCCTTCTCACGGGCCCAGGCCTCGATCCGCGAGAGGAGGGCATGTACGACCTCCTGCTCCTCGGTCGTCTCGAGGTAGCCGAAGCGGGCCGTCTTCTCGTTCCGGTGCTCATTGTAGCGGTGGTTGATGATCCCCATGGCCCGGCCTACGCAGGCGCCGTCCTTGGAGGCGAGGAGGAGGAGCGTGTCGGAGTAGCCGAAGGCCTTGTTCTTGGCCGGGTCGAAGTACTTCTTCTCGTCCATGTAGATCGGATGGACCCAATTCGCGTGGCCCGCATGGAGCTTTTCGGGGAGGCGGATGAAGGTCGTCAGGTCCCTCTTGGAACGGACTTCCTTGACGTCGATGGCCATGACCCTGTCCTTTCTCGCTACCGGAATGCGCTCATTATCTTCCTGGATTCCAGGCCAAAAATCAAACGTTATTTTCTTCTGGAAAACCCTGTTCAAAACCCGCACCTGACGTGTGGAAATCCTTGACAAGCCCTGGGGCCCCCAATATACTACCCCCTCTAAATATTAAGGAATAAAACCCTGACCATGAACGTCGAAACCATCGTCCTCCTCACGATTCTCGTTCCCATCCTCGGCTCGTTCGCGGTCCCCTTGGCGAACCTCATCGCCAGGCCGGCGCGATCGGCCTGGGCCATCGCGGTCGGCGCCGCGACGGCGGTCCTGCCCCTGACGCTCATCCCCTTCGCCGTGGGCGGCGGGGACCGCGTCATCCGCTGGCCGGTCGTGGCGGGCCTCGACTTCGTCCTCATCATCGACCCCCTGTCCATTTTCATGGCCTGCGTCTCCTCGTTCGTCGGCTTCCTCATCATCGTCTACTCCCTCGGGTACATCCACGACGAGGACAACCAGAACGAATACTACCTAATGGTCCTCCTGTTCATCGGCTCGATGATGGGCCTCGTCTTCTCCGGCAACCTCATCTTCCTCTACCTCTTCTGGGAGATCATCGCCATCTGCTGCTGGCGGCTCATCGGCTTCTACCGCCGGCCGGACTTCGTCATCAAGGCCGACAAGGCTTTCCTGGTGACCTTCTTCGGCGCCGTGGTCATGCTCCTCGGATTCATCCAGGTCTGGAACATCACGAACACCTTCGACATCACGGCCATGCGCGGCGTGGCCATCCCCGGCACGGCCGTCCTCCTCATCCTTTTCGGCATGTTCTCGAAGTCGGCCACGGTGCCTCTCCACACCTGGCTGCCCGACGCCGGCGTCGCGCCGACGACGGTCACGGCCCTGCTCCATGCCGCCGTCCTGGTCAAGATCGGCGTCTACGCCTATGCCCGCCTCTTCCTCTACGGCTTCAAGATCCCTGCCGGATGGCAGCAGGCCATCCCGGTCCTCGTCGTCTTTTCGAGCCTCGTCGCCGCGGGGGCGGCCGCCGTGGAGAACGACTTCAAGCGGATCCTGGCGTACTCGACGGTCAGCCAGATCGGCTACATCTTCCTCGGCTTCAGCATGGCCAACGCGGCCGGGATCTCCGGCTCCCTGCTGTTCATCCTCATGCACGGCCTGGCGAAGGCCGGCCTCTTCCTCTGCGCCGGGATCGTCATCCACGCCACCCACCAGCGGGATATCCGCGAGATGGGCGGGCTCATCCGGACCATGCCCGTCACGGCCCTGGCCTTCCTCTTCTGCGCCTTCTCCGTCATCGGCATCCCGCCCTTCGGCGGCTTCTTCTCGAAGTTCCTCGTGATCATGAGCACGCTCCAGGCGGGGCAGGTCTGGCTCGCCGGGACGGCCCTCTTCACGGCCATCCTGACGATGTTCTACCTCTTCAAGGTCTTCAGCCTGGTCTTCCTGGGCGAGGCCAAGTGCCCGGCCCCGGAACGAACGAAATCCATGGTCTATGTCGTCGCGCTCCTGGCCGTCCTCAGCCTGGCGGCGGGCCTGCTCGTCTCCTACCCGATGAAGCTCGTCAACGTCGCGACGGCACAGATGAGTTGGTGGCTCCGATGACGCCCAAGATGCTCCTCCTCCCGATCCTCCTGCCGGCGGCGCTCGCCGTCGTCCTCCTGCTCATCCCGCGCACCGTCCGTCTCCTGCGCGAGGTCCTGGCCGTCGCCGGGGCCGCCGTCCTGGCCGTGTTCGCCTTCGTCCTCTTCGCCGTGAAGACCCTCGAGCTCCGCGTGCCCTGGCTCGGCATGGGCATCGATTTCGATCTCCGGCTCTACCAGTTCTCGGCCTTCATCCTCCTGGCCCTGGCCGGCTTCCTCGTCCTCATCGCCCTCTACACGACTTCCAAGATGAAGGACGCGCCCCGGGCCCGGGAGTTCTACGCCTACGTCTTCCTGACGGCCGCCTTCGCCAACGGCGCCGTCCTCGCCGACAACTTCGTGCCCCTCCTTTTCTTCTGGGAGGGGCTGCTCGTGACCCTCTACGGCCTCATCACCATCGGCGGCAAGCCGACCTCCGGCCGGACGGCCGTCAAGGCCCTCCTCATCAGCGCTTTCTGCGATTTCTCGATGATCATGGGCATCGGCCTCGTCTGGTCGCTGTCGGGGACGCTGACCCTGTCCAAGGTCTCGCTCGAGCCGAACGGGCTGGCCGCGGCGGCCTTTGTCCTGATGATGGTCGGCGCCATCGGCAAGGCCGGGTCCATGCCGTTCCACACCTGGATCCCCGACGCGGCCCTGGACGCGCCCGTGACCTTCATGGCCTTCCTGCCGGCCGCCTTCGAGAAGCTCCTCGGCATCTACCTGCTGGCCCGCGTCTCGCTCGATTTCTTCAAGGTCCGGGCGGGGAGCGGGCTGTCGATCCTGATGATGACGATCGGGGCCGTGACCATCGTCCTGGCCGTGCTGGCCGCCCTCGTCCAGAAGGATTTCAAGAAGCTCCTGTCTTTCCACGCCATCAGCCAGGTCGGCTACATGGTCCTCGGCGTCGGCACGGGCATCCCCATCGGCATCGCCGGCGGCCTCTTCCACATGATCAACCACGCCATGTACAAGTGCGGGCTCTTCCTGAGCGCCGGGTCGGTCGAGCACCGGACCGGGACGACCGAGCTGCGGCGGCTCGGCGGGCTGCGCCGGGAGATGCCCCTGACCGCGGCCGGCTTTACCGTCTGCGCCCTGGCCATCTCGGGCGTCTGGCCGCTCAACGGCTTCGTCTCCAAGGAGATGGTCTTCCACGGGGCCGTCGAGTCAGGCCATATCGTCTTCGCCGTCGCGGCCTGGGTCGGGGCCATCTTCACCTTCGCCTCGTTCCTCAAGGCCGGCCACTCCGTCTTCTTCGGCGAGCGGACAACGGAGATTCCGGCCGTCAAGGAGAGCCCGGCGCCGATCGTCCTGCCGATCCTCGTCCTGGCCCTGCTCTGCATCGCCTTCGGCGTTGACAACAAGCTGCCCCTGACCCTCTTCATCCAGCCCATCCTGGCCGGGCACGTCGCGGCCGGGGAGTCGGCCGACTTCACCGCCCATGCCCTCTCGCTGGCGAACCCCATCGCCCTGATCTCCCTGGGCTGCCTCGTCCTGGCCTTCCTGCTCCACGCCTACGGCTTCCGGAAGTCCGGGCGCAAGCCCTACCTCGCTTCCGAGCCCGTCCATAGCCTGCCCGTGGTCCATAAGATCTACGACATGTCCGAGGCCCGGGCGTTCGACCTCTACGAGCAGGGCGTGAAGTTCCTGCAGGGCCTGTCGGTCGTCTTGTTCAAGGGCGTCGACCGGCCCATCGACTTCGTCTTCGAGAAGGTCATCCCGGTGACGGGGGAGCGCTTCACCGGGGTCCTGAGGAAGGCCCACAACGGCCAATACGCGAATTACCTGGCCTGGTGCCTGGCCGGCCTGATCCTCGTCGCCGGCGCCATCTCGCTGCTCGTGAAATGAGCGCCTGACCGGATGGACCGCTCGGGAGAGTCTATGATGATCGAGGAGGAGCGTTGATCAGTCTCTTCGTTGCGCTGCCGCTTTTCGTCGCGGGCGTCTTGCCGCTCGTTGGCAAGGTCTCCCGCAGGGTCGTGCCGGACCTCCTGGCCAACGCGGTCCTCCTCTTTCTCGCCGTCACCGCGGTCGCCGGCGGCCGCCCGCTCATTGCGAACGGCCCGGTCCTCCAGCAGATCGCCTGGCTCGGGGAGTCCGTGAACATCCGCCTGGCCCTGGACGGGTTCAGCCTGTTCATGCTCCTGGCCGTCTCGGTCGTCGGCCTCTGCGTGTGCCTCTTCTCCGTCGACTACATGGAGCACTACGGCGCCAAGGCCAACTACTATGCCCTGCTCCTCGTCATGGTCGCCGGGATGAACGGGCTCGTCCTGTCCACGGACCTCTTCAACGTGTACATCTTCCTCGAGGTCGCCGCCGTCGCGTCCTACGCCCTGGTCGCCTTCGGCCGCGGCTACGACGAGCTCGAGGCGGCCTTCAAGTACCTCATGCTCTCGGTCGTCGCGTCGGCCGCGATCGTCGTCGCCATCGCCGTCCTCTTCGGCATGACCGGGAGCCTGAGCTTCGCCGGCGTCGCCCGCGGCCTGCGGGACCTGTCGGCCGGCCCGGTTGTCGGGTTCGCCGCGGCGCTCTTCATCCTGGGCTTCGGCCTCAAGGCGGCCCTCGTCCCGTTCCACGCCTGGCTGCCGGACGCCCACCCCTCGGCCCCGGCCCCCATCTCCGCCGTCCTGTCGGGCCTGCTGATCAAGGTCTCGGGCGTCTACGCCCTGGCCCGGGTCTTCCTCAACGTCCTCGGGCTGACCCCGGCCCTGTCAACGGTCCTCATGGTCCTCGGCACGGTCTCCATCATCGCCGCCGCCTTTCTGGCCCTCGGCCAGAAGGACATCAAGCGGATGCTGGCCTACTCCTCGATCAGCCAGGTCGGCTACGTCGTCCTGGGCATCGGCATCGGGACGCCGCTCGGCATCGCCGGCGGCCTCTTCCACCTGTTCAACCACGCCCTGGCCAAGGGCCTCCTGTTCCTGACCTCCGGCTCACTCCAGCAGGCGACCGGCACCCGCGACCTCGACGAGATGGGCGGCCTGGCCAAGCGGATGCCCTGGACGGCGGCGACGAACCTCGTCGGCTCGCTCTCGGTCGCGGGCGTCCCGCCGCTCAACGGCTTCTGGTCGAAGCTCCTCATCATCATCGCCCTCGTCCAGGCGGGCCACCCCGTCTTCGCCGTCGTCGCCATCCTGGCCTCCGTCCTGACGCTCTGGTACTACCTCATCATCCAGCGCAAGGCCTTCTTCGGCACGCTCAACGAAAAGTGGGCCGCCGTCAAGGAGGCGCCGTTCTGGATGACGGCCGCGACCGTCATCCTGGCCACCCTCTGCGTCGCGGTGGGCATCTTCTTTTCGTTCGCCCTCAAGTCCTGGGTCCAGCCCGCCGCCGGCGTGCTCGCGGACGGGGTCCAGACGGTGATCCGTTCGTGGGGATTGTAAGACGATGATCGTTCAAACCGCGCTCCTGATCGGCTTGGTTCTTTTCTCGGTCCTGGCCCTCTTCCTCGAGGACCTCATCCGGGCGGCGATCTCGCTGGCCTTGGCCAGCCTCCTTTTGGGGATCATCTTCTTCCGCATGGGCGCTCCGTACGCGGGCGTCTTCGAGATCTCCGTCGTCGCCGGGCTGATCACCGTCCTCTTCATCCTGACCATCGCCCTGACGAATGCGGGCAAGGAGGTCCGGGAATCGAAGCTCGCGAACCTGGCCTTCCCGCTCTTCTTCGTCATCTTCATCGCCATCGATGCCTTCGTCATGAAGGGCCTCCTCCAGAAGATCCCGTCCCTGCCCGCCGCGGCGGAGTCCGGGACCTTCGGCGACGTCCTCTGGAAGGGGCGGACGCTCGACCTCGTCGGCCAGATCGCCGTCATCCTGGCCGGCGTCTTCTCGGTCCTGGCCCTGTTCCGGAAGAGAGACAAACATGACTAACGCCTGGTTTCTCTACTTGTTCTTCTCGCTCGGCCTCATCGGCGCCGGCATCTACGCCCTCCTGGCCAAGCGGAACCTCATCCGCCTGTTCATCGGGATCGAGGTCATCGGCAAGGGCGTCAGCCTCCTCCTCCTGGCCACCGGTTTCGCCCGGGGCAACGTCCTTTTGGCCCAGGCTCTGGTCGTCACCTACATCGTCATCGAGGTCAGCGTCGTCGCCACCGCGCTGGCCCTCATCATCAACGTCTACCAGCACACGAAAAGCCTGGACATCCGGAAGCTGGCCAAGCTGAAGGGGTAAGCCATGAAGGGAATCGCGTTCCTCCTCTCGCCGCCCGTCGCCTTCTTTGTCTTCCTCGCCGCCGCCCTCCTCCTCTACGCCCTGGGCTCCAAGATGGGCCCCAAGCCGACCAAGACCGGCGGCAAGCTCGCGACGTACGCCTGCGGCGAGGACATCCCGGGCGTCAAGGTCCAGTTCGGCTACCGGATGTTCTTCCTCGTCGCCCTCTTCTTCACCATGATGCACGTCGCGACCCTCGTCATCGCCACCGTCCCGTCGGGCCGCATCACCCTCTTCGCCGTCTTCTACCTCCTCATGATCTTCCTGTCCGTCATGGCCCTCGTCACAAGGAGCTAACATGCTGACGAAGCTCACGCGCTGGTCGAGGGTCAAGTCGCCCTGGATCCTCCACCTCAACTCCGGCGCCTGCAACGCCTGCGACATCGAGGTCGTCGCGGCCCTGACGCCCCGCTTCGACGTCGAGCGCTTCGGCGTCCTGCTCAAGGCGACGCCGCGCCACGCCGACGTCATCATCGCCACCGGCCCGGTCACCCGGCAGATCAAGGACCGGATCGTCCGCATCTACGACCAGGTCCCCGACCCAAAGTTCGTCATCGCCGTCGGCGCCTGCGCCATGTCCGGCTGCGTTTATCGCGGGGCGTACAATATCATGGGAGGGATCGACCAGGTCATCCCGGTCAACGTCTATGTGCCCGGCTGCCCGGCCCGGCCGGACGCCATCCTGGACGCCGTCGTAAAACTCCTGGGAACACTCTAGCCATCGAGGACGCGCCATGAGCGATTCGGACATCATCCAAGGACTTGAGAAGGACCTCGGGGGCAAGGCCCTCGAGCTCGCGAACCCCGACCGCCGACGGGTCTTCCTCAAGGTCGCGCCGGCCGACCTCCTGGCCGTCGTGACCCTCCTCCGCGACCGCTACGACTGCGCCTACCTGGCCACGATCAGCGGCGTCGATAAGGGCGAGACCCTCGAGGTCGTCTACCATTTCGCCAGCCGGGCGGCCAACATCAACGTCCGGACCGAGGTCGCCAAGGCCTCGCCGCATGTCGAGACGATCTGCCCCGTCATTCCCGGCGCCATCCTCTACGAGCGCGAGCTCCAGGACATGTTCGGGCTGGTCATCGACGGCCTTCGCGACCCGCGCCCTCTCGTCACGCCCGACGACTGGCCGGCCGGGAGCTTCCCGCTGCGCAAGGACTGGAAATACGAACGGCCGGAGGAGCGCATCCCCGGAGGCAAGTCATGAAGTTCCAAATCCCCATCGGCCCCCAGCATCCGGCCCTGAAGGAGCCGATCAGCCTGCGCATGACCGTCGAGGGCGAGGTCATCCGCGACGCCGACATTCGCCTCGGCTACAACCACCGCGGCCTGGAGAAGCTGGCCGAGGAGAAGACCTGGATCCAGAACATCTACCTGACCGAGCGCATCTGCGGCATTTGCTCCCACTCCCACGCGACCTGCTTCGTCCAGGGCGTGGAGAAGCTCATGGAGGTCGTGCCCCCCAAGCGGGGGCTCTACATTCGATACCTCGTCGCCGAGCTCGAGCGCGTCCACAGCCATCTGCTCTGGCTGGGCGTCGCCGGGCACGAGGCCGGTTTCGACTCCTTCTTCATGTACACCTGGAGGGACCGCGAGGTCGTCATGGACCTCCTCGAGATGGTCTCCGGCAACCGCGTCCACTACGCCATCAACACGCTCGGCGGCGTCCGCCGCGACCTCGACACGGGCCAGAAGGCCAAGATCCTCGAGGGCGTCGCGGTCCTCCGGAAGCGCAGCGAGTACTACTTCCGCATCGGCGCCAGCGAGCCGAGCTTCGTCGCTCGCATCGCCGGGGTCGGCCGCCTCAGCAAGGGGCAGGCCGAGAGCCTGTGCGCCGTCGGCCCGACGGCCCGGGCCTCGGGCATCACCCGCGACGTCCGCAAGGACGACCCCTGCGCGGTCTACGACGAGATGGACTTCGAGGTCGGCACGGCCGACTCGGGGGACGTCCTCGGCCGGGTCGTCGTCCGGGTCAAGGAGCTCCTCGAATCCTACAAGATCATCGAGCAGATCATCCGCAAGCTGCCCGAGGGGCCGATCGCCGTCAGGGCCCCCCGCAAGGCCAAGCCGGGCGAGGCCGTCAGCCGCTACGAGGCGCCGCGCGGCGAGAACATGCACTACATCAAGTCGAACGGCTCGGAGAAGCCCGAACGGCTCAAGGTCCGCGCCCCGACCCTGGCCAACTACCCGGCCACGATCGAGATGCTCCGCAACGGCTTCATCGCCGACATCCCGCTCATCTTCGCCGCCATCGACCCCTGCATTTGCTGCGCCGAGCGGGTCGTGACCCTAGTCGATGTCCGGAGCGGCGAAGAGATGGCCGTCCGCCTGAGCGACCTCCGCCGGCGGGCGGCCGGGCGGGGTCCGAACGCCCTCCCGAAAAGGAACGCCGCATGGCCGCTCTGAGAACCCTCCTCTATATCCTCGTCTACCCGGGGATCCTGTTCCTCTTCCTCTACTCGACCTTCTGCGAATGGTTCGACCGCAAGGCTTACGCCCGGCTCCAGAACCGGATGGGGCCGACACACACCGGGCGTTTCGGCCTCCTCCAGCCGATCGCGGACTTCGTCAAACTCATGTCCAAGGAGGACGTCGTGCCCAACGCGGCGGACCGGGGGATGTTCAACGTCCTGCCCCTCGTCGGCCTGGCCGTCGTCTCCACCGCCGCCCTCCTCCTCCCCATCTGGAACTTCGACCTGGCCGCGCCGAGCGTGACCTCCTTCTCCGGGGACATCATCGTCCTCCTCTATCTCCTGAGCCTGCCCACGCTGGTCATGTTCCTGGCCGCCTGGTCCTCGACCAACCTGTTCTCCACGGTCGGCGGCACCCGCGTCCTGACCATGCTCTTTGGCTACGAGGTCCCGCTCTTCCTCTCGGTCCTCAGCCCGGCCATCCTGGCCAACTCCTGGCGGCTGGCCGAGATCGCCGCGTTCTACCAGAAGAAGCCCCTCCTCATCCTGCCGAACCTCATCGGCTTCGGCGTCGCCGTCATCGCCGTCCAGGCCAAGCTCGAGCGGACGCCCTTCGACATCCCCCACGCCGAGACCGAGATCGTCGGCGGCACCTTGACCGAGTATTCGGGCAAGAAGCTGGCCCTCTTCCGGCTCATGCTCGATATCGAAGTTGTCGTCTCGAGCGCCCTCCTGGCCACGGTTTTCCTGGCCGGCTTCCCCGGCGGGGGCCTCCTCGGCTTCGTCCAGCTCGTCCTCAAGACGCTCTTCGTCATCTTCCTCCTGTCCCTTATCCGCGCCCTGACCTCCCGGATCCGCATCGATCAGGTCGTCTCCTTCGCCTGGAAGGTCCTGGCCCCGCTGGCCGTCCTCCAGCTCCTCATCGTCATCCTCCTGAAGGGATTCCTGAAATGAGAATCGCGGCCTTCCTCCCCGAACTCCTCCGTCATCTCTTCAAGAAGCCGAACACGGTCGACTACCCCTTCAAGAAGCTCGAGGTGCCCAAGGACTTCCGGGGGACGCCGTATCTCCAGCCCGAGCTCTGCATCGTCTGCAAGGCCTGCGAGCGCGACTGCCCGGCCGAGGCCATCGAGATCACTTCGGTGAGCGAGGCGGAGAAGCGCTTCCGGATGGTCATCCACAACGACCGCTGCATCCACTGCGCCCAGTGCGTCGACTCGTGCCCGACGACGCCCAAGGCCATGGCCATCGACAGCCTGTTCGAGCTGGCGGACTTCGACCGGCACCGGCTCAAGAAGGAATGGGTCTACGTCCGGGCGGTCCTCAAGCCTAAGCCGGCCGCGCCGAAGCCCGACGCCCAGCCCGAACCCGCCCCGAAGGCCTGACCATCCCCCGGCCGAACGGCCCCTGTCCCGGCGCATCGCCAGGCGAGGCGGCGCCAACCGCATCCGAACGGGGCGAACACCCCAAGTTCGGCCTCGGCTCCCGGGGACAGGACCTCTTTCCTGTATAATAAGGGGGCGATGAGAAAGCCCCCGGCATGGAAGGCGCGGCTGGCCCGGGAGCTGGGCCGGCCCGAGCGGCTGGCCGTCCTCGGCGTCGGGAATACGGCCAAGGGGGACGACGCGGCCGGGGTGCGCGCGGCCGAGGCCCTGGCGCGCCTCGCCGGCCCGTCGGCCGGGGCCCGCCTGAAAGTCCTCGTCACCCACGAAGCCCCGGAGAATTTCACCGGAGCGGTCAGGGATTACGGCGCCTCCCGCGTCCTCGTCATCGACGCCTCGGCCGGCGGCTTTCCCCCCGGGGCCATCTTCTTCGTCGACCCGGCGGAGATCGCCAACGACGATGTTTCCACCCACCGGACGCCCCTCTCGACCCTGGCCGCGTATCTCGAACGGACGGCGAACTGCCGGGTTGTCATCCTGGGGATAGAGCCGCGAGCCTTCGCCGACGATACGACGCTCAGCCCCGAGGTCGAGAGCGCGGTCGAGATCGTGGCCCGGTGGCTGGCCGCGTTCTCCCGCCGCCGCCTCAGATCTTCATCGGCATCAAGACGTAGATGTTCTTGATGCCCTCTTCGCCCTCCGGCTGGAGAAGAACGGCGCTGTTCTCGTCCTTGATCTCAAAGCTCACGCGGTCCGACGTGACCGTCGTCAGGAAATCGAGCAAGTACTGGGAATTAAAGCCGATCTCGAGGTCGCGCCCCTTGTACTCGACGGCGATCTTGTCCCTGGCCTCGCCGATCTCGGGGTTCGACGAGAAGAGCTTCATCCGGTTCTTCTCGAGATAGAACTTGATCCCCTTGGACCGCTCCGCCGACAGGAGGGAGACCCGGCGGATGGCCGCGGCCAGGTCCTCGCGGGCGATGGAGAGGAGGTTCGGGTTATCCTTGGGGATGACCGCCTGATAGTTCGGGAACTTGCTCTCGATGATCCGGGAGATGAGCGTCCGAGCGCCGACGCGGAAGAAGAGGTTGCTCTCATCGAGGTCGAACTCGACTGTCCCGTCCTCGAACTTCCGGAGCTCGCCCAGCGTTTTCTTGGCCACGATGACGCTCAATTCCTTGTCTAGCTTGATTCCGTCGTCCGTCTTCGCCGTATAGGACAGCCGGTGGCCGTCCGTGCTGACGAATTCCATCTGCTTCGTCTTGAGCAGGAGGAGGGCCCCGTTTAGGTAGTATCGCTGCTCCTGGGTGATGGCGTAGTAGACGCGGTCGATCATCGCCTTGACGTCCGCGAGCGCCAGCTTGATCCCTTTCTCGAATGACGGCTCAGGGACCTGCGGGTAGTCCTCCTTCGGCATGCAGAGGATCTTGAACTCGCTCTCGCCGCAGGTTATCTCCAGCGTCTCTCCCTTGACCTCCAGGCTGACCGCTTGGCCGTCCGGCAGGGATTTCGCGATCTCGAAGATCTTCTTGCCATTGACGGTGATCGCGCCCGGCTTCTGAATGTCCGCCGTGAAATGCGTCCGCAACCCCACCTCAAGGTCCGTCCCGGTCAGCTCGACCTCCGCCGCGGAGACGGTCATCAGGATGTTGGCCAGGATCGGCATCGTGTTCCGCTTCTCCACGATCCCCTGCAGAAGTTGGAGTTCGTCGAGGAGCGTTTCTTTGGCTATGGAGAATTTCATGGCATCACCTTTCCCGGAGCGTTCCTTCCTTTATCTTTATATTCTTTTTATAAAGACGTCTGAAATCAAGAAGAGAAATAAGAAAGCCCTGTGCGAATGTGCATATCGGACGCAACCCGCTGAAAACTCTCATTTGATGAAGGCGATAAGGCTGTTGATTTCTTTGTTGAATTCGGGGTCGTCGGCGCGGAGTTTCTCAATCTTGCGCACGGAATGGATGACCGTGGTGTGGTGTTTTCCACCGAATTTCTTCCCGATTTCCGGGAGGGACGAATGGGTCAGCTCCTTGGCCAAATACATGGCCACCTGGCGGGGAAAGGCGACCTTTGGCGAATTGTTCTTGCTCTTCAGCTGCGACGACTTGATCTTGAACTTGTGGCAGATGAGCTTCTGGATCTTTTCCACAGTGATGATCGTCGATGACGAATCGAGGAGGCCTTTGAGGGCCTCCTTGGCCAGGTCGAGGTCGATCTTCTCGCCCTTGAGGGAGGCGAAGGCGATGACCCGGCGGAGGTATCCCTCGAGCTCGCGGATGTTCGACTGGACCTTGTCGGCGACGTAAAGGGCGACGGTCTCTGGGAGGGAAACGGCCTCGGTCTCGGCCTTCTTCTTGAGAATCGCGATGCGCGTCTCGATGTCCGGAGGTTTTAGATCGGCGATGAGCCCCCACTCGAAGCGGGAGCGGAACCGTTCTTCGAGGTGCGGGATCTCCTTCGGGGGACAGTCGCTGGTGATGACGATCTGCTTCTGGCTGTCGTAAAGGTGGTTGAAGGTGTGGAAAAACTCCTCCTTCGTGCGCTCGCGGCCGGAGAGGTAGTGAATGTCGTCCATGAGCAGGACGTCAACGCTGCGGTATTTCTGCCGGAACTCGAGCACCTTGCCGTACTGGAGGTGGTTGACGAGGTCGTTCATGAATTTCTCGGTCGTCACGTAGAGGATCTTCACGCGGTGGTTGTGCTCCAGGGTGAAATGCCCGATGGCGTTCATAAGGTGGGTCTTGCCCAGGCCGGCGCCGCCGTAGATGTAGAGGGGGTTGTACGAGCGGGCCGGGTTCTTGGCCACGGCCAGGGCGGCGGCGTGGGCGAACTGGTTCGAGCTGCCGACGACGAAGTTCTCGAAGGTGTAGTTCGGGTTGAGGTTGGGATTGGCCGGGAGCGCCTGCTTGGATTTCCGGTCCTCGGGCGAGCGGCGCATGAAGGCCGAGGGCGTGTCCTCGTAGATGTACCGGATGTCGAGGGGTTTTTGGAAGAGTTCCTTCGAGCAGTCGTTGATGACGTTCGAATAATGGAAGGACAGCCAGTCGCGGAAATAGGAATTCGGCACCTTGACGTAGAGGCACTCCTGGTCCTGGCCGATGAAGCTCGTCGGCTCGAACCAGGTCTCGAAGCTGTTCGGGTCGACCTTCTCCTCGACGGCCTTAAGGATTTGATTCCAAGGATTTTGTTTTTCTTCAGGTTCCATGGAGGCCATCAAAATTTCCACAGATTTATTCACATCTGTGGAAAAGCCTCTCCCGACGCAGGTCCGGGCGGGGAAGGCTCGGCCATCTTAGCATTTTGCCCCCCTGAATTCAAGCCTTTTTTTGTCCTCCGGCGGGCGCGGGAACGGGTTGCCGAAAGGCCGACGCGGGGCCCCCTGCGGCGGCTGTCTTCAGGCCCTCGGCGGGCCGAAGAGGAGGGGGAAAATGCGGGCCTTGAAGACCGGCAGGAGGTCGGCGAGGGCGGACTCCGGCGCTTCCTGGGCGTAGCCGTAGACCCGGGTCTCGCGGAACGGTTTTTTCCATAGGACGTCGCCCGTCGAGGCGTCGATGAGGGCGAGGTCGAGCGTCATGACGAAGACTTTCCGCTCGGCCAAGCCGTGGCCTTCGAGGCGGAAGGGGCCGTCCTTCGGGAGGTCCGCTTCGAGGAGGGCCTTTTGGGCCCGGCCGGCGAGCCCGGCCGTGCCGGATAGGATGGCCGTCGAGGCGCCACCCATGCCGGGCCGCGACGGGACGGCGCCGCGTGTCACCGTGCCCTTGAAGACGCCGCGCATGCCGGCGGCCAGCTCGTCGGCGACCCTACGGCCGAGGGCGAGGTCGGGGACGGGCGCCGTCTCGGCGAAGTCCGGGACGACGATTTCGGTGAAGCGCGCGGGGAGGGCGGCGGGGACGGCCGGGCCGACGGCCGCCTGCGAAGGCGCCGGCGGTGACGTGGCGCAGCCGGAGGCGAAGAGCGCGAGCGCGGCGACGGTCCCCGCCGCGCCGTGCGCGGCCGCCCGCAACGAAATACGGAGGGTCCTTGCGTTCATGGCCGGGACACACTTAACTTACGCCGATGGGTCCGGGCCCGTCAAGGGCACACTCGCGGTCGGTCGGCCGGAGGATTTGCCTTCGCCCGGCTTTTATGATATAAACTCTGCTTCGAATCGGAACGAAAGAGCCACGACCATGCCGAAAGTCTGCGAAATCTGCCAAAAAGGGCCCGTCTTCGGGCATAGCATCAGCCACTCCCACAAGGCTTCTCCGAAGAAGTGGAAGCCCAATCTGCAGCACGTCAAGGCCCAGACCCCCGAGGGTGTCCGCCAGATCTGGGTATGCACGAGGTGCCTGCGGACGGGCAAGGTCGTCAAGGCCCGCTAACGCCGGCCTCTCCCCGGCCCTCTCTTCTTCCCCCTCCCCTCTTCCGCCGCGGCGCGTCCTTTCCGGACGCGCACTCAAACCCTTTCGACCGACAGGACCTCCTTGAGGGCCGCGATCCGCTTCGAGGTCTCTTCGAGGTGGCGGAGGTCGCGGATGAGGACGTCGAGGGCGATGCGCGCCTTCCCTCCCGGGAAGGTGGCCACCTCGGCCTTGGTGATGTTCCCGTCGAGCCGGGACACGGCCGCCGCGACATTGGCCAGGACGCCCGGCGAGTCCTGGGCCCTGACGAGCAGCCGGGCCCTGAACGTCCCCGACAGGGCCGCGTCCCAGGAGACGTCGATGAGGCGCCGGCTGTCGAGAATCTCCTTGGTCACGCGCGGGCAGCGGAGGGAGTGGACCGTGACCCTCCGCCCGGCCGTGACGTACCCGACGACGGGTTCCCCCTTGATCGGCGAGCAGCACTTCGCCAGGCGCAGCGACGGGTCGTCGAGGGTCCGGATGCGGACCTTCCTCGGCCGGGGCTTCGCCGCTGGCCCGGCCGCCGGCGCACGCCCCTCGAGCTTCAGCCAGCGCTTGATCACGTGGCGGGCGCCGCTCGTCTTCGCCGCGCCCAGCACGGCCCGGGTCGGCGCCCTGTCCTCCGCGGTCACGATCTCCACGATGTCGCCGGTCTTAAGCGCCGTCTTGAGCGGGGCGGGCGCGCCGTTGATCCGCGCTCCGGCCGCGTGGAGCCCGACTTCCGAGTGGATCCTGAAGGCGAAGTCGAGGGCCGTCGCCCCGGCGGGCAGGTTGATGACCTTGCCCTTGGGCGTGAACACGAAGACTTCCTCGGGCACGAGGTTGGCCTTCAGGCTGCGCAGGAACTCCTGGGGGTTCTTCTGCTCCCGGTAGAGGGCGGCCATCTCGCGGAGCCAGTGGAGGCGCCGGTCCTCGCGGACGAGGCTCTGCGGCGAGTCCTCCTTGTAGCGCCAGTGGGCAGCGATGCCGTTCTCCGCGAGGTCGTGCATCTCGCGCGTCCGGATTTGGATCTCGAACGTCTTGCGGCCCTCGGTGATGACCGTCGTATGGAGGGATTGGTAGAGGTTCGGTTTGGGCATGGCGATGAAGTCGCGGAAGCGCTGCGGCAGGTGGGGCCAGCGCTGGTGGATGACGCCCAGGGCCGCGTAACAGTCCTTGACGGAGCCGGCGATGAGGCGGAGGGCCAGGAAATCATAGACCTGGTCGAACCCGATGTCCCGCTTCTTCATCTTCGTCCAGATGCTGTACGGGCGCTTGGTGCGCGCGAAGATCTCGGCCGGGATGCGGTTGGACTTCATGAGCGCCGCGAGAATGCGGGCCATCCGGCGCAGGTCCCGCTCGGCCGCCTTCCTTTGCGGCTCGACCAGGGCGTCGACCTTGGCGAACCCCTCGGGCTCGACGTAGCGGAAGGAAAGGTCCTCGAGCTCGGCCCGGATGCGGCCCATGCCGAGGCGGTTGGCGATCGGGGCGTAGACGTCCAGCGTCTCGCGGGCCACCTGCCTCTGTTTGTCCTCGTTCAGGAACTCGAGCGTCTTGAGGTTGTGGATGCGGTCGGCGAGCTTGATGAAGATGACGCGGATGTCGTCGGTCATGGCCAGGATGACCTTGCGGATGGCCTCGGCCCGCCGGTCCTCGGGAGGCGTGCCCTGGACGCGGCCGATCTTCGTCACGCCCTCGACGAGGTCGGCCACCTCCTTGCCGAAGGCCGTCCGGACCTCGGCCGCCGTGACCTCGGTGTCCTCGAGGACGTCGTGCAGGAGGGCGGCGACAAGGGTCGTGCGGTCGAGGCCCATGCCGGCGAGCGTGTTGGCGACCTCGAGGGGATGGCTGAGGTAGGGCTCTCCGGAGCGGCGCACCTGGCCCTTGTGGGCGCGGGCGGCGAAGACATACGCCTTCTGGAGGACGCGGGCGTCCTTCTCGCCGATGTACGCGGAGGCCTTCTCGAGGACGTCGTCGAAGCGGATCATGGCCGGGCCCCGTTCCGCTGCCGCGCGCCGCGCTCGCGCTCGAGGATCCGGTCGACGGCGGCGGCGAGGTCGGCGGCCACGTCCTCAGGCCTGAGTCGGCGACCCTCGAGCTCGGGCAGCGCGCGGCGGCCGTAGCCGGTCAGGACGAGGATGGGGACGGCGCCGATGGCGCGGCCGAAGAGAACGTCGGTCGCCTTGTCCCCGACCATGTAGGAGCCGGCGAGCTCGAGGCCGAGCTCGGCCGCGGCCCGCAGGCCGAGCCCGGGCGCCGGCTTGGCGCAGCCGCAGCCGGGCGCGCCGGGCGCCGGTGGCACATGCGGGCAATAATAAAAGGCGTCGATCGGGGACCCGGCCCGCTCGAAGGCGGCCGCGAACTCGCCATGGAGGCGCTCGACCTCGGCCCGGCCGAAGAAGCCGCGGCCGACGCCCTCCTGGTTCGTGACGACGACGGGCGCGAGGCCGGCCTCGCGAAGCCGGCGGACTGCGTCGAAGGCGAACGGGTAGAGGTGGACCTGGCTCCAGTCGGCGGGATAGCCGACGTCACGGTTGAGGGTCCCGTCGCGGTCGAGGAAAACGGCCCGTTTCTGGTTCATGGCGTAGGCCGGCCGGAGGGGCGTCCGCACGCTCCGACCGCCGGCCGCAACGGCATTTTATCCCGGGGCTTCCGCCCCTGTCAAAAGGCGCGGCCCGGGGAGGGCTTCAGTCCTCCTTCTTGGATGAGGCCTTGCCGGCGTCCTTCTTGTCGCCGGCGGGCGCGCTGTTGGCCTCCGGCGGCGCGGCCGCGGCCGCGGGCGAGCTCTTCTTGGCGTAGTCGGTGATGTACCAACCGCTGCCCTTGAACTGGATCGCCGGCGAGGAGATGAGCTTACGGAGCGGGCCGCCGCATTTCGGGCATTTCTCGAGCGGCTTGTCCTTGGCCTTCTGCAAGGCCTCGAACCTGTGCCCGCACCTCTTGCACTTGTATTCGTGGATCGGCATCCTGGTATCTCGTCAATGTTCCGGCGCCCGACTACGGACGTCCATTATAGCAGTCCTGGGCGCGGCGCGCCAGCGGGCGCTCCCCTCGGGGGGAGCCTGTCCCCGTGCGTCACCAGGCGCGGCGGCGCCAAGGCCGTCCGGCAGGGCGCGAATCTCTGTGAGAGACCATCAGAAGGACGGAGGCCTTGCTCGAAACCGTGCGGCCGTCCCTCTTTGTTCTTATTTTTGTTCGTGGAAGACGACGGCTTCGAAGACCTCGAGCTTGGCCCCCTTCTTCCAGGCGTCCGGGGGGAGCCCGGCCTTGAGACAGCCCTGCTCGAGGAACGTCTCGCGGTCCCAGCCGTTCTCGACCGGGACCTGGGGCAGGAGAACGCCTTTCTGGCCGCCCCGGGTGACGATGAGGCCGTGCCGCCCGACGCGCACGAGCTCGGGGCTGGCGACCTCGCGGGGCGGGGTGAGGACGGATATTTCGAACTCGAGCCCCGGGACCTCGTCCGGGGCGACGGCCGGAAACCGCGGGTCCTCGGTCGCCGCGTAGACCGCCGCCCGGATGACGGCCTGGCCGAGCGGCGCCACCGCATCGATGAAACCGATGCATCCCCGGAGCTCGCCGCGCTTTTTGAGGGTCACGAAGACGCCGCGCGGCTCGAGGAGCTTCGGGTTCGCCGTCCGGTCCTCGAGGAGGGCGCCGCGGCCGACGAACTCGGTGACGGCGGAGCGGGCCAATCGCAGCAGCTGGGCCTTGTCCTCGGCCGAGAGCGCGTCCTCGGGCGCGGCGTCCGCCTTTTCCGAGAGGACGGCCGCGGCCAGGTAGCCGACGACGCTCGAGTCCGGGCCGCCCGCCTCGGAGGAGTCCGCGCGCCGGAGGACCTCGACCCGCGCCGGCCCGAGCTTCCGGGCGTAGAGGAGGGCAGCCACGACCGGGCCGCCGCCGCACATGATGTTCTCGCCGGCTTCGACCTTGCGGATGAGAGTCTCGGTCTTGGCCTCGCGGACGAGGGCGATCGTGCCGGCGTCGACGGCGGCCGCCTCGGCCTTGGGCAGGAAGTGGGAGAGGTCGGTCGAGGCGACGACGAGGACCTTCTTCGCGGCGCACGCCTTGGTCAGGGCCGCGGCCATCGTCTGGATCGTCCGCCTCGTCTGGAGGCCCATGACGACGGGGACGATCTTGGCCCCCGGCAGGGCCCGCTGGATGAAGGGGACCTGGACCTCGACCGAGTGCTCCTGGACCTCGGCCCCGGGGTTGTCATAGGCCTCGGGCACGTAGTCGAACCCGGACGCCCTGGTCAGGGCCCTGGCCAGGGCCTGGTCGACCGGGACGACGCCGAGCGGCGTCGCAAAGCCGGCGCCGGCATAGATCGAGCATCCCGTGAACGCGGCGTGGTGGGAGGGGCCGATGACGACGACGGTCTCGAAGGGCATCCCCTTGACGAGGGCGTAGGCGTAGGCCGCGGTCGTCCCGGAATACACATGCCCGGCGTGGGGGACGATGATGGCCCGGACCTCCCCCGCCGGCCGCGCGGCCGGCTTGGCGTTGGCGAGGCAGAGGTCGACCTGGGCGGCCAGCCGGGCCGGGTCCTTCTCATAGAACAGGCCGGCGACGCGGGCCGGCCGGATGTCCTCGGCCGCGGCCGCGAGCTGCGCCGAAAGGAGGACCGCCGCGAATAGGACTGCGGATATTCTCATGAGAACCCTCGTCGCTCGGGATCGTCTTTTTCCAATATAGGGACCTCCCGGCCAAAATGCAAATTGACTTTTCGCCGCGTTTTGAATATAAAGGGAGGGCGGAAGGTTGAGATGAAAGGCTTCTTCAAATTCCTGCTGGCGCTCGCGACGCTCGGGTCGGTGTTCTTCCTGGGTTACTCCTTGGGCAAAGAGAAAGAAAAGGCCAAGATCCCGAAGTTCCAGGAAGAGACCGAAAGCAACGTTTGAGGCCCGGGAACCGGCCTCCGGTCCAGCATAAAACGACACGCCCCAGTCCCCGGCGGCGGAGAACTGCGGGGTCCGGACGCGCGCCTCTCCCCGGCCGGCCGCGTTGACTTGCCGAGGAGGCGGGGGCTATAATGACTCCGAGGCCGCCGGAGGCGGCGAGACGCGAGAGAGAGGACGGATGCCATGAGCTGGGGCGCCATCGCCATCCTGATCATCTTTGGGGCCTTCGTGGTGCTCCTCATCGTCAGCCCGAACATGTCCTGCTTCGGCAAGCGCATCCGCTCGCCGTTCTATCCGCTGAGGAGGAAGCGGGCGGCGAAGAACGGACTGCGCGAAGACCTCAAGAAGAAGATGACCGACTATAAGTTCGACCTCGGCGCCGGCTCGCCCCGTCCGCCGGCGGCGCCGGGCGAGAAGAAGCCGGGCCAGGCGCCCGGCGGGAAGAAATCCCCGGACAAGAAGACGGAGGATTATGGCTTCCGGCTGCATTGACGGCCGTCCGCCCGCCGTGACGGCGCCCCTCCCCGCTCGCCAACGCCCTTGACAGAGTCCCGCACGTCAGCCCGCCAAGCGTCGGTCCTCGCCGTGAGCGCCGGCATCGGCGCGCTCCTCCTCGCTGCCTGCGCCCGCCGCCCGCCCGTCCTCGTCCCGCCGGCCTCCGGCGTCGAGGCCGTGGCGGGCTACGCCGCGGCCTCTGTCCACGGCGAGACGGCGGATGTCAAGGGCAAGTTCGCCTTCCTCTTCCGCCGGCCCGGGCTGGGCCGGGTCGAGGTCTTCGACCCCCTCGGCCGGACCGTCTATTATATCGTCTTCACCGGCCAGACGGCGTACCTCGTCGTGCCGGGGCGGAAGGCTTACGCCGAGGACCGGCCGGCGGCCATGGTCGCCCGGTTCCTGGGCTTCGCCCTCGGCCCGGACGAGGCCCTCGTTCTCCTGAGCGGACAGTGGCCCGAGAGCGCCGGCGTGGTCGCGGCCGGCTGGGCACTCGGCCGCGACCCCCAGGGCAGGGTCATCCGGGGCGAGCGGGGCGGCCTCGTCTTCGAGGTCGCCGGCTTCTTCCCCGGCGCCGGCGTGCCGCGGACGGTCACTTTCTCCCGGCCGGGCGCCTCGGGCCGCCTCCGGGTCCTGTCCTTGGAATTCAACCCCGCGCCGCGGCCGGGGGCCTTCGGGACCGGGTTCCTCAAGACGTTCGCCCGCCGGCCGGTCGAGGAGCTCGAGGGGACGAGGGACGATGCGCCTTAGGTCCTGCGCCAAAGTCAATCTCGGCCTGGAGGTCCTGCGCAAGCGTTCGGACGGCTACCATGACATCCGGACCCTCTTCCAGTCGATCGACCTGGCCGACGGACTGGAGCTCGAGGCGACGGCGGACGGCCGCATCCGGCTCGAGGGCGACGACGCGTCCATTCCCTGGGACGAGACGAACCTCGTCCACCGGGCGGCCAGACTGATCCGGGAGGCCGCGGGGACTGCGGCCGGGGCCTTCATCCGCGTTTCGAAGGCCGTCCCGCCGGGCAAGGGCCTCGGCGGCGGGAGCGCCAACGCCGCCCTGACCCTCCTCGGGCTGAACCGGCTGTGGTCGGCCGGGCTCGGCCCGGAGGCGCTCGACGGCCTGGCCCTGCGCCTCGGCTCGGACGTGCCGTATTTCCTCCGGGGGGGCCTCTGCTTGGGGGAATCGAGGGGCGAGGCCCTGACGCCGCTCACCGACCTGCCCCGCCTGCCCTGCGTCCTGGCCTTCCCCCCTTATCCTATCCTCACCGCCGAGGTCTACGCCGGCCTGGGGCCGTCCTTGACTTCGGGCGACAAAGACAGTAAAATTATGCGTTTTCTGGAGACCGGGGACTTCGGCCTTTTGGAAAACGCCCTGGAAGAAGTCATCCTCCGGCGACACCCCGAGCTCGAGGGCCTAAAGCGGTTCTTCAGGGAGCGGGGGGCGATGGCGTCCCTGGTGACCGGCTCCGGCTCGGCGGTCTTCGGGCTCTTTTCCGGGCCGGACGCGGCCCGGGAGGCGCTCGAGGGGCTCCGCGCGATGTCGGAGGCCCGGCTGGCGGAGACCTTGCCGCGAAAGGATTATTGGGAACGCGTCGGTGCTGGGGCGTAGCCAAGCGGTAAGGCAACGGACTTTGGCTCCGTCATTCGGAGGTTCGAATCCTCCCGCCCCAGTCCTGGAGATATCGGAAAGGGAGAGACGATGAAAGTCTTCGCGGGTTCCTCCAACACGGCCCTGGCCAAGGAGATCGTCAAGTACCTGCAGATCGACCTCGGCCGGTGCGTCCTCGACCGCTTCAGCGACGGGGAGATCCATTTCTACATCGATGAGAACGTCCGCGGCGAGGACATCTTCGTCATCCAATCCGGCTGCTTCGACGCGAACTTCCACCTCATGGAGCTGTTCGTCATGATCGACGCCTTCAAGCGGGCGTCGGCCGGCCGGATCACCGCCGTGATCCCCTATTTCGCCTACGCCCGGCAGGACTGGAAGGACCGCCCGCGGGTGCCGATCTCGGCCCGGCTCGTGGCCGACCTCATCGAGATGGCGGGGGCCAACCGGGTCCTGGCCATGGACCTTCACTCGCCGCAGATCCAGGGCTTCTTCGGCATCCCCGTCGACAACCTCCAGGCCGCCCCGGTCCTGGCCGGCCACATCCGGAACCTGCGGCTCGACAACCTGACCGTCGTCTCGCCCGACGCCGGCGGCGTGGGCCGGGCCCGCGTCTTCGCCAAGCGGCTGGACGCCAAGCTGGCCATCATCGACAAGCGGCGCCCCAGGCCCAACGTGGCCCAGGTCCTGCACGTCATCGGCGAGGTCCGCAACCAAAACGTCGTCATCTTCGACGACATGATCGACACGGCCGGGACGATGACGCTGAGCGTCGAGGCCCTGGTCCGCAAGGGCGCGAAGCGAGTCTTTGCCGCCAGCACCCACGCCATCCTGTCCGGCCCTGCCGTGGAGCGGATCGTCCAGAGCAAGTTCGAGCACATCTTCGTGACCAATACCATCCCTTTGAAGAAGCGCGCGAAGGCCTCCGGCCGGTTCACCGTGCTTTCCGTGGCCGAGCTCTTCGGAGAGGCCATCCGGAGGATCAACGAGGGGAGCTCGGTCAGCTCCCTGTTCGCCTGAGGAGGAACACATGACCACCATCGTCGTTCGCAGCGAGAAACGCGAGGGCCTCGGCAAGAACGCCGCCCGCCGGTTGCGCCAGCAGGGCTTCGTGCCGGCCGTCCTCTACGGCGAGGGCGGCGGGAGCGTCCCGCTCGTCCTGAAAAAGAAGGACATCATCCAGATCATGAAGCTCGAGACGCGCGAGAACACGATCTTCAAGCTGGCCGACGGCGTCGCGGAAACCGACGCCATGATCAAGGACCTCCAGGTCGACCCGACGACCGACGAGATCCTCCACGCCGACCTGATCCGAATCTCCATGGACAAGCCCATCCGGGTCACCGTGCCGGTCGTCCTCCGCGGCGAGCCCATCGGCGTAAAGACCGAGGGCGGCTTCGTCGACTTCGCCACTCGCGAGGTCGAGGTCGAGTGCCTGCCCCGGGCCATCCCGGAGAGCCTGGCCGTCGAGATCGGCGGCCTCCACGTCCACCAGTCCCTCAAGGTCGAGAACATAACGGCGCCGGCCGGGGTCAAGATCATGACCGACCCGGCGACGGTCCTCGTCCTCGTCTCCCTGCCGCACAAGGAGGAGGAGTTCCCCGGCGAGAAGCCCGAGGAGGCGGTCACCGCGGAGGAAGCCAAGGAGCCCGAGGTCATCAAGAAGGAGCGGGCCCCCAAGGAGGGCGAGGAGGAAAAGCCCGGCAAGGCCGAAAAGCCCGAGAAGGCCGAGAAGCCGGAAAAGAAGGGCAAGCAGGAGAAATAACGCTTGTGGGCGGTCGTGGGGCTGGGGAATCCCGGCGACGAGTACGCCGCGACACGCCACAACGCCGGCTTCCTCGCCGTTCGCCGCCTGGCCCGCGCCCGGGGCGTGGAGCTCCGGGGCAGGGCCTATAAGGCCCGGACGGCCGTTCTCCGCGGCGGGGATGAGGACGTCCTGCTGGCCCTGCCGCAGACCTACATGAACCGCAGCGGCGCCTCCGTCCGCGAGATCCTGGGCAAAAACGCCGTGCCGCTGGAGCGGCTCGTCGTCGTTTACGACGACCTCGACATCCCGGTCGGCGAGATCCGCGTCCGCAAGCGGGGCAGCCCCGGGACTCACAAGGGCATGATCTCGATCGTCGAGGCCGTCGGCAGCCGCGAGTTCCCGCGGCTGCGCGTCGGCATCGGCCCCCTCCCCGCCGGCGAGGACGCGGCCGACTACGTCCTCGCCCCGTTCGGCCGGGACGAACGGGAGCTCCTCGAGCGCAGCCTCGACGAGGCCGGGGAGGCCCTGGAGATGATCCTCCGCGGCGGCCTGGACCGGGCCATGGCCCGCTTCAACCGCCGCCATCCGGTCTCTTGATTATTCGACGGATTCGTTTACAATAGGAGCCGTTCTCCTTGTTCCTTCCGGAAGAGAAGGAGCTACTACATCCAAAAGGAGCGCTGCATGAGTCAGTACGAAACGGGGTTCATTCTCTCCCCCACCCTCTCCGAAGAAGAGACGGCGCAGTTCATCCAGCAGATGGCCGCCATCATCCCGCAGAAAAAGGGGCGGATGGTGAAACAGGACGTCTGGGGGAAGCGCAAGCTGGCCTACGTCATCAAAAGGTTCAGCGAGGGGCAGTACGTGTTCTTCACCTACGAGGGCCCGGGCGACGTCTCGGTCGAGCTCGAGCGCCGCTTCAAGCAGTCGGACGCCGTCATCCGCTTCCTGACGGTCAAGAGGGACCTCCGCATCCAGGCCCGAAAGAAGCGCAGGAAGATCGCCGAGGAGGCCGCCCGCGCCGCCGCCGAAGCGGCCGCCGCCGAAACCCCCGCCGCGCCCGCGGCGGAGCGGCCCGAGGAGAAGTGACATGGCCAGGGAAGACAGACCCGAGAGAAGCGAGCGCGGACCCTACCGCAAGTATTTCGCGCCCAAGAAGAAGTTCTGCCGGTTTTGCCAGCGGAACATCCGGACGATCGACTACAAGGCCGTGGAGATCCTGAAGAAGTACATCCCGGACCGCGGCAAGATCTCCCCGCGCCGGGTGACCGGGACCTGCGCCTTCCACCAGCGGAAGCTGTCGCTCGCCGTCAAGCGGGCCCGGCTCATGGCCCTCCTCCCCTACGTCGAGGATTGACCGGGGCGGTCTGCGGAGGCAACATGAAGGTCATTCTGAAACAGGACGTGGAGAAGGTCGGTCGGAAGGGCGACATCGTCAACGTCGCCCCGGGCTACGGGCGCAACTACCTCATCCCGCGGAAGCTGGCCCTCGAGGTCACGGCGAGCAACGTCAAGATGATCGAGATCGAGCGCCAGGCGCTGAAGAAGAAGGTCGAGGCGGAGCGGCTGTCGTTCCAGGGGCTCATCCAGAAGCTGAACCAGGTCACGCTGACCTTCCCCCGCCGGGCCGGAGAGAAGGACGTCATCTTCGGCTCCGTGTCGGCGGCGGACATCAAGGAGGCCCTGGACAAGCTGGGCTTCGAGGTCGACAAGAAGAGGATCCACCTCGAGGAGCCGATCAAGCGGCTCGGCAACTTCGTCGTGCCGGTCAAGGTCTACCACGACGACAAGGCCGAGGTGAGGATCGTCGTGGTCAACGAGGAGTCCGGCGAGGGCGAGCCGGAGAAGGCCGGGGACAACGGCTGAGGCCGGGCGGGCCGCGCCCCGCCCCGGCGTTAACGAGGGGGCCATGGAACTCGACCTGATGTTCCTGAAGAAGACGCCGCCGCAAAGCCTGGAGGCCGAGCGCGCCGTTCTCGGGGGCATCCTCGTCCAGAAGGAGAACCTCAACGTCGTCCTCTCGACGGTCTCGCCCGACGACTTCTACAAGGACGCCCATCGAAGGATCATCGAGAGCATCATCGGCCTCGTCGACAAGGGCCTGCCCGTCGACCTCCTCTCCCTAAGCGAGGAGCTCCAGCGGGGGGGCGTCCTCGAAGACGTCGGCGGCGCCGCCTACCTTTCGGGCCTCCTCGACGGCGTCCCCCGGAACCTTAACGTCGAGTACTACGCCCAGATCATCAAGGAGAAGGCCCTTCTCCGCCGGCTGATCGTTTCTTCGACCAAGATCATCTCCGACAGTTACGAGCAGAAGGAGGACGCCGACGAGCTGCTCAACGCCGCCCAGGCGGCCATCGTCGAGGTCGCCGAGCAGCGGCTCAAGCCCGGGTTCCAGTCCATGAACACGCTGATGGGCCCGACCCTGGACATGATCCAGGTCATGGTCGACCGCAAGGAGGCCGTGACCGGTGTCCCGACCGGGTTCCGCTACCTCGACGGCCTGACGGCCGGCTTCCACCCCTCGGAGCTCGTCATCCTGGCCGCCCGGCCCTCCATGGGCAAGACGGCCCTGGCCCTGAACATCTCCCACCACGTCGGGCTCAAGACGGACAAGGCCGTCGGCTTCTTCTCCATGGAGATGGCCAAGGAGCAGCTCGTCATCCGGCTCCTCTGCGCCGAGGCCCAGCTCGACATCAAGAGGACGCGGACGGGGTTCATCAGCGACCGGGAGTTCGAGAAGCTCAAGCTCGCCGGCGAGGCCCTGTCCCGGGCCCGGGTGTTCATCGACGAGTCGCCGGCGCTGACGATCATGGAGATGAAGGCCAAGTGCCGGCGCCTCAAGATGGAGCAGCGCCTGGATATCGTCTTCGTCGACTACATCCAGCTCATGCGGACCGGCGGCCGATTCGAGAACCGCAACCAGGAGATGTCGTTCATCTCGCGGTCCCTGAAGGAGCTGGCCAAGGAGCTTCAGATCCCGGTCGTCGGCATCTCTCAGCTCAGCCGGGCCCCCGAGAAGGGGCGCCGCGAGCCCAAACCCCAGCTCTCCGACCTGCGCGAGTCCGGGGCCCTCGAGCAGGACGCCGACGTCGTCGTCTTCATCTACCGGCCGGAGTTCTACCATCCGGACGACGAGAGCCTCAAGGGGGTCGCCGAGGTCAGCATCGCCAAGCAGAGGAACGGCCCCATCGGGAACATCCAGCTGGCCTTCATCCGTGAGTACGCCCGCTTCGCCGACATGGAGCCGTTCGCGCCGGAGTACTGACGGATGGCCGCCGCGAACCGCCGCTACAATTCCCTGACGATGCGCTTCCTCCACCAGATGGGGGAGGTCGCCGAGGTCATGGGCCGGACCCTCCGGGACACGTTCCGGCCGCCGTTCGAGGTCCGCGTCTTCGTCCAGCAGCTCGCCAGCATCGGCGTCGATTCGATGTCGGTCGTCTCCCTGACGGCGGCCTTCGGCGGGCTCGTCTTCGGCCTCCAGACGTACGCGGGCTTCCACAAGTACGTCGGGGCGGGGACGGAGGTCTACAGCGGCCCGATCATCTCCGTGGGCCTGTGCAAGGAGCTCATCCCCCTGCTCGTCGCCCTGATGATCGCCGGGCGCGTCGGCTCCTCGATGACGGCCGAGCTCGGGACGATGAAGATCACGGAGCAGATCGATGCCCTGGCCAGCCTGGGCGCCGACCCCTCGCGCTACCTCGTCGTCCCCCGGACGCTGGCCGCCGTCATCACGGTCCCCATCCTGACCCTCTACGGGGACATGATCGGCATCTTCTGCGGCTTCTTCTACAACATCGTCGGCATGGGGGTCAACCGGGTCGTCTACATCCGGAACGCCCTCCTCTACTTCACTTTCTGGGATGTCGGCGTCGGGCTGATCAAGGCCGTCGTCTTCGGCTTCGTTATCGCGACCATCGGCTGCTGGCAGGGGCTCAAGGCCGAGGGCGGGGCCGAGGGCGTCGGCCGGGCCACGACACGGAGCGTCGTCATCTCCAGCATCTCCGTCCTCATCCTCAATTTCTTCCTGAGCAAGGCGCTGCCGAAGTGACCGGCCCCATGATCCGGATCGTCGACCTCTGGAAGTCCTTCGGGCCCAAGCCGGTCCTTCGCGGCGTCTCCCTCGAGATCGGGGCCGGCGAGACGATGGTCATCATCGGCCAGAGCGGCTCGGGCAAGAGCGTCCTCCTCAAGCACATCATCGGCATGCTCAAGCCCGACCGCGGGCGGGTCATCGTCGACGGCGTGGACATCACCCCCCTCCGGCCCCGGGAGATGGCGGATACGCTGCGCAAGTTCGGCATGCTCTTCCAGGGGGCCGCCCTGTTCGACTCCCTGACCGTCGGCGAGAACGTCGCCTTCGGGCTGAGGCGCTACACGGATTACCCGAAGAAGGAGATCGAGGCCATCGTCACGGAGAGCCTGGAGAAGGTCGGGCTGCGGGGCGTCGAGCGGCTCATGCCCCACGAGCTGTCGGGGGGGATGCGGAAGCGCGTGGGCTTGGCCCGGGCCATCGCCTACAAGCCGCAGATCATCCTCTACGATGAGCCGTCGACGGGCATCGACCCCATCCGTGCGGACTCCATCAATGACCTCATCAACCAGATGAAGCGGGACCTGGGCGTGACTTCGGTCGTCATCACGCACGACATGGTCAGCTGCTACAAGGTCGCCGACCGGATCGGCATGCTCTACAACGGGGTCATCATCGAGACCGGGACGCCGGCCGCGATCCAGGCCACGGCAAACCCGGTCGTCCGCCAGTTCATCTTGGGCCAGGCGGCCGGCCCGATCACGGATTGGTGAAAAACGAGGTCCAGCATGAGAAGAGACATCAAGCTCGGCATCTTTTTCACCGGGGCGCTGCTCGTCCTGGCCGTATTCATCTTCGTCGTCGGCGACCTCTCCAACCTCTTTCGCCGGCCGGGCTACCCGATCTACATCCGCTACGAGTCCTCGCTGGGCCTGGACAAGACGGCTGCGGTGAAGATGGCCGGCATCAAGATCGGCTACGTCAAGGACATCCAGCTCGAGGGACGGCGCTCAAAAGTCGTCCTGAGCATCTACCCCCGGTACAAGATCCCGCACGGCTCCAAGGCCATCCAGTCCGTCCAGGGCCTCCTCGGCGAGAAATACGTCGACGTGCAGCCGAGCATGGAGGACGAATATCTCCAGCCGGGCGACGACCTCGTGCCGGGGCCTTCGGCGGGCATGGACCAGCTGACGCCGATGCTGAACGCCCTGGGCAACGACCTCCAGCAGGTCGCCAAGAACCTCCGGGAGATGACGGGCAAGGAGACGCGCGACAATGTCGCCGAGGCCGCCAAGAACCTGGCCGCGCTGACGGGCGAGGTCGAACGGCTCCTCGCCGAGAACCGGGGCAAGGTCAGCCAGACCCTGACCGCGGTCTCGAACACGGCCCGCGGCCTCGACGAGAGGGTCCGGGAGCTGGCCGGGAACTTCGACGCGACGCTGGGCGAGATCCAGAAGATCCTCCAGGAGAACCGGGGGGACGTCAGGGACGACGTCGCCAAGATCAAGGAGCTCCTGTCGAAGATCGAGGATTCCCTCACGCTCCTCAACAAGACCCTCGATAGGATCCAGAAGGGCGAGGGCTCCGTCGGCAAGGCCTTGAACGACGAGGGGCTTTACAACGAGGCCCAGGGGGCGGTGCGGAGCGTGCGGAAGATCGCCGACACCGTCTCGAGCCTGCGGCCGACGCTCGACGTCCGCGGCGAGTACCTGGCCCGCAGCCGCTTCCTCAAGGGCTTCCTGGGGGTGGGCCTGTGGTACAGGAACACGGCCTTCGTCCTGGCCCAGGCCGTCCGCGGCCAGGACCCGGACCGCTTCACCTATTCCGCCCAGGGCGGGATGCGCCTCGGCGGCTTCGCCCCCCGGGCCGGGATCATCGAGTCCCGCTTCGGCGCCGGTGTGGACTACTACGCCTTCCACGACCGCCTCGTCCTCAGCGTCGAGGGATCGGACTTCAACCGGGCGGTGAGCCCGCTCTTCCGCACCTTCGCGAGATTCTTCCCGCAGAAGAACGTCTATGTCATCGTCGGCCTCGAGGACTTCACCCTGGCCGCCCGCAGGGAGGTCTTCTTCGGCCTGGGCGTGGGTCTCTGATGAAGGACAAGAGCGTCTACATCTGCCAGAGCTGCGGCTCCCGCTCGCCGAAGTGGATGGGACGGTGCCCGAACTGCGGCGAGTGGAACACGATGATCGAGGAGGTCGAGGAGGAGGCGCCCTCGGAGGTCTCCTTCCCGGCCTCCGACCCCGTCCTCTACAAGGACATCAAGGAGTTCGCCAGCCCGCGCATCACCGTCGACATCGAGGACTTCAACAAGGTCCTCGGCGGCGGGGTCGTCCCGGGCTCCGTCGTCCTCATCGGCGGCGAGCCCGGCATCGGCAAGTCGACTCTCCTCCTTCAAGTCTCGCGCAGCCTGGCCCAGGCGGGCGAGAGCGTCCTTTACGTCTCCGGCGAGGAGTCGCTCGAACAGGTCAAGCTGCGGGGCGACCGGCTGGGCGTCCGGGACGGCGCTCTCTATCTCCTGTCGGAGACGGCCCTCGAGCGCATCGTGGCCCAGGCCGAGCGCCTCAGGCCCAAGGCCCTGGTCGTCGATTCCGTCCAGACGATCTTCTCGGGCAAGATGTCCTCGAGCCCCGGCACGATCAGCCAGGTCCGCGAGGTGGCCAACCAGGTCTTCCGCTTCGCCAAGCGGAACCAGGTCCCGGCCTTCCTCGTCGGCCACATCACCAAGGAGGGGTCGCTGGCCGGGCCGAAGTCCCTCGAGCACATGGTCGACGTCGTCCTCCTCTTCGAGGGCGAGCGGGACCACAGCCACCGCGTCCTGCGGGCCCTCAAGAACCGCTTCGGCCCCGTCTCGGAGCTGGCCGTGTTCGAGATGACCGCGGCCGGCCTCCAGCCCATCCTCAACCCCTCGGCCTTCTTCCTCCGGGAGCGGCCCCGCGAGGAGCCCGGCAGCGCCGTCGTGTGCACGATCAAGGGGACCCGGCCGCTTCTCGCCGAGGTCCAGGCCCTCGTCTCTTCGACGCTCTTCACGGGGAACCCGCGGCGGATGAGCATCGGCGTCGACCACTACCGGACCTCCATGCTCCTCGCCCTCGTCGAGAAGAAGCTCGGCTATGGGTTCGGCGGCGAGGACATCTATCTCAACGTCGCCGGCGGCATGACCATCGACGAGCCGGCGGCCGACCTCGGCGTGGTCATGGCCGTCGTCTCCTCGCTGAAGAACGCCGCGCTGCCGAACGACATGGCCTTCTTCGGCGAGGTCGGCCTGTCCGGCGAGATCCGCTCCGTCGGCCAGCCGCTCGCCCGGGTCAAGGAGGCGCAGAGCCTGGGCTTCGGGACGGTCCTGCTGCCGGCCGGAAACCTCGAGGCCTTGGAGAAGGGGGAGCGGCCGGCAGTCCAGTGCGTCGGCGCGAAGACGGTCAAGCAGGCGCTTCAATTCGTTTTTTGAGGAACGCATTCATATAAAGGAATGAACCGATGGGGATCGCCGCATTCCGTCTCTTCATCCTCGGGCTGCTCGCCGCGGCCGGCTATTTTTATCCGCCCTTCCGGCTGGCCCGCCCGCTCGGCGCGGCCGCGGGCCTCATCCTCGGCCTCCTCTTCATGGCCCTCGAGGTCCGGGTCCGGAAGGCCCCGTTCAAGGTCGTCTGGAGCTCGGGCGTTGGCCTCGTCCTGGGCATCCTCCTGGGGTGGATGGTCGGCTCGATCTACCAGTCCGTCGTTCCCACGCCGGAGATGGCCGCCTTCGTCCGCATCTTCTTCCTCGTCGTCCTGCCCTACCTCGGGCTCCTCATCGGGACGCAGAAGGCGGAGTGGCTCGACCCGGTCCACCTGGCCCGGATGTTCCAGGAGAAGAGCCCCGGCGGGAGCGCCAAGCTCCTCGACACGAGCGTCATCATCGATGGCCGGATCGCCGACCTCTGCGACACGGCCTTCGTCGAGGGGGACCTCGTCGTGCCGCAGTTCGTCCTCAAGGAGCTCCAGCTCGTCGCCGACTCCCCGGACGCCCTCAAGCGCCAGCGCGGCCGCCGGGGGCTCGATGTCCTCGACCACCTCCAGAAGTCGTCGCAGGTCTCGGTCACGATCTCCGACTTGGATTTCCCCGACGTCCGCGACGTCGACTCCAAGCTTATCGAGTGCGCCAAGGCCCTCAACGCCCGGATCGTCACCAACGACTTCAACCTCAACAAGGTTGCCCGCATCCATGGCATCCAGGTCCTCAACGTCAACGAGCTCGCCAACGCCCTACGGCCGGTCGTCCTGCCGGGTGAGTCCATGAAGGTCTTCATCCTGAAAGAGGGAAAGGAGAAGGACCAGGGCATCGCCTACCTGGACGACGGGACGATGGTCGTCGTCGACAACTCGCGGCGGATGATCGGCCAAACGCTCGCGGTCACAGTCACTTCGGTCCTCCAGACGACGGTGGGGAAGATGATCTTCGGCCGCTACAACGGGGAGGGGCGGTGAGCCGGGCCTCGGTCCTCGTCGTCGCGGCCGGCCTGGGAAAGCGGTTCGGGCAGCGGAAGCAGTTCGTCTACCTCGAGGGGAAGCCCGTCCTCGAGTGGACGCTCGAGGCCTTCCAGGCCCATGCGGAGGTCGAGGCCATCGTCCTCGTCCTGCCCGACGAGGCCGACCGGAAGCACTACCAGATGCGCTACGGCAAGGTCGTCGACGTCGTCCGGGGCGGAGACGAGCGCCAGGATTCCGTCTGGCAGGGCTTCCGCCTTCTCGACCCCGTCGCGACCGAGCTCGTCCTCGTCCATGACGGAGCGCGGCCGCTCGTCGGCCCGGCCCTCATCGACCGGGTCATCGCCGCGGCCCTGACCGATGGCGCCGCGGTGCCCGTGCTGCCCGTCGAAGACACGCTCAAGGAGGTCAGCGGCGACCGCATCGTCGGCACGGCCGACCGGTCCCGCCTCCTCCGGGTCCAGACGCCGCAGGGCTTTCTCTACCCCGTCCTGAAGCAGGCCTTGGACACGGCCCGTCGCGACCGCTTCACCGGCACTGACGAGGCGGCCCTCGTCGAGAGGGTCGGGCTGCCCGTGCGGGCGGTGGAGGGCGACGCCCGGAACATCAAGATCACGACCCCCCTGGACCTCAAGATCGCGGAGGCGCTGCTCCATGCTTAGAGTCGGCTTCGGCTACGACATCCACCCTCTCGTCGAGGGGAGGCCGCTCGTCCTCGGCGGCCTGACCCTGCCCGGCCCTCGCGGGCTCCTCGGGCACTCCGACGGCGACGCCCTCGTCCACGCCGTCATCGACGCCCTGCTCGGGGCGGCTGGCCTGGGCGACATCGGGCGGCTCTTCCCTGACACCGACCCGCGGACGGAGAACGTCCCGAGCCTTCGCCTTCTCGGCGAGGTCATGGACCGGCTGCGGGCCGGCGGCTGGACCGTCGTCAACGTCGACGCCGTGGTCGTAGCCGAGGCGCCGAAGATCTTGCCCGTGGCCGAGGGCATGAGGGACGTCCTCTGTCCCGTCCTGGGCGTGGACCGGGCGGCGCTCGGCATCAAGGGCAAGACCAACGAGGGACTGGGACCGGTCGGCGAGGGCCGGGCCATCGCCTGCTCCGCCGTGGCGCTCGTCGAGAAGAAAAGTCCGTAGACCGGGCTGGTCTTGTCCGTGCGCCTCTTCATGAGGAGGTCGAGCTCAGGGGGGAGTCCCTCCGTTCGGACGCGGGATGGCCCCGGCACCTATTTGGAGGGGGGCCGGAGCCTGCGGCCAAGGGGAGAAATCCCTTGGATTCCCTTCCAAGTCAGTCCAACCCGCTCCAGGACAGGATTGACTCCGGGAGGCACATGCTGGGAGCGGACTCTGGGGAGCGGCAGCGAACGAAGTCTGCGGAGTGACCAACAAAAGCGCGGCCGAGCGACTCGAGGGCACGCTTTTTGGGAAGTATAATAAAAGATTCTTGGCCCTTTTCCGAACCGGGGGACTCGAGGTCGCGCTTCTGGGAGATATCCGGAATAAGATGAGAAGACCGGAGGAACAGGCCAAGACTCGTTCCAGAGATTTCCCAGGAGTTCGGCTCCGAGCCACTCCGCCTCACTTCTGAAAGTCGCTCGCAGGGCCTCGCTCCCTCCGAAGGGGATGGCCGGAACGTGATAGAGCGGTTTAGCCCGGGAAGCCCGTCCCCTTCGAGATGCGCTGCGGCCTCTCAGATGGAAAGAATCGGCTGGCCCGGCCCGGGTCGTTTGCTCGCGCCCCGTGCGTCCGCGACGAGCCTCAGCCGTTGATGCGAACGACGGCGGGAGCGGCCGGGGCGGCTTTGGCCGAGGCGACGACGTCGATGCTGTAGCCGTTGAGCTGCCCCGCCTTGGCGAGGCTCACGGCCGACGGCGAAGCGATCAGGTTGAAGCCGACCAGGCTGATCAGCACGGCCACCAGGAAGATCGCGATCTTGCTTTTAGCGTTCATGGATCTCTCCTTCTTTTCTTTGTTCGTCCCTCATGTCTTACACCCTCTTAGACGTTGCACCAGACGAAAAGGTTCCGCTTTTTTCGCCGGGCCGTGTTGACTTGGCCCGCCGTTGTGCTTATCCTTCCCCCGATATCCCCTGAGGAGGCGCCATGAGAAAGCCCGCGACGCGCTTCGTTCCGGCCGCCGTTGCCGCGGCCCTGCTCATCTTCTCGGCCGCCGCCGACGAGAAAAAGCCGACCCGGCTCTACACCGTGGCGGGCGAGCGGCACGGCGTGAGCTTCTTCCCCCGCGTCGATTATGAGGCGACGCGCCCGAAGGTCCGAGGCCAGATGGACTTCGCCCACTACCATACGTACGGGGAGGTCGTCGAATTTCTCCAGCAGTGGGCGAAGGACTACCCGGACCTCGTCGCCCTCTATTCCGTGGGCCGGAGCTTCGAGGGGCGCGACATCTGGCAGGTCACCATCACCAACAAGGCCACGGGCCCGGACACCGAGAAGCCCGCCTTCTATATCGAAGGTAACCGGCATTCGGGAGAGGTCACCGCGGCCGAATCGGCCCTCTACTTTGCCTGGTATGTCCTGACCCATTATGGCAAGGAGGCCGCCGTCACCGCGGTCGTCGATACCAAGGCGCTCTACGTCCGGGTCAAGAACAATCCCGACGGGTCCGAGCTCTACCTGAACACGGCCCAGTCGAATCGCAGCACGGTCCGCCCCCATGACGATGATGGGGACGGGCTGCTCGACGAGGACCCGCCCGAGGACCTCGACGGCGACGGCCTCATCCTCCAGATGAGGCAGAAGGTCGGCGACGGAAAGGGCGAATGGGCTATCGACCCCAACGACTCCTCCGCCCGGCTGATGAAGCGCGTCGGTCCGGGCAAGGGGAATTATAGGATCTTCAGCGAGGGCATCGACAACGACGGCGACGGCCGCTTCAACGAGGACGGCATCGGCGGCATCGACCTCCACCGCAACTATCCCGAGAACTGGCGCCCCGAACCGGGCCAGGACGCGACCGGCCGCGGCTGGACCCAGGGCGGGGCGGGCGAGTTCCCCCTCTCCGAGACCGAGACGCGGGCTGTCGTCCTCTTCCTCCTCGACCACCCCAACGTCTCCGTCGTCCAGACCATGGACACGAGCGTGCCGATGCACCTCCGGCCGCCGTCCACGTCCCGGGGCGCGGAGTCCATGTTCCCCGAGGACCTCAAGATCTACCAGCACTTCGACCGCGAGGGGAAGAAGATCACCGGCTATCCCTATGCGGGCGACGTCTACTGGGACTACGCCAACGCCGGCCGCGACAGCCGGGAGGCGAGGGCCATGGCCGCGGAGCCCGGCTTCGAGGCTCCCCGCGAGCCCCAGGGTGTCCCGCTCTTTGGCCACTCGCCCGATTTCGGCTATTTCCAGTTCGGCGCCGTGTGGTACGGCGACGAGCTCTGGAACGGCGGCCGGATGAAGGACTACGACGGCGACGGCCGCGTCACCGACCTCGAGTGCCTGCGCTGGCTCGACGAGAATTTCCCCGGCAAGTATTTCAAGCCCTGGACGAAGTTCGCCCATCCCCAGCTCGGCGAGGTCGAGATCGGCGGCTTCAACCCGAAATTCTTCCGGCAGAACCCCCCGCCCGAGATCCTCGAGGAGTGGGCGGCCAAGGAGGCGCGCTTCAACCTCCTGCTGGCCGAGTCCCTGCCCCAGGTCCGGGTCGTCTCCCTCGAGGCGAAACCCGTCAAGAAGCAGCCGGGCTTTTTCGACGTCGTCGCCGTCGTTATGAACGACGGCTTCCTGCCGACGGCGCTCGAGATGGCCAAGCGGGTCAAGATCGTCCGGCCGGACGCGGCCACCCTCCGGCTCACGGGCCAGGGGGCCGAGCTGGGGACGGGCGCCCTGGCCCGCCAGGAGCTCGGCTCGCTCAAGTCCGGCGAGCGGCGGGAGGTCAGGTGGCGCGTCAAGGCCGGCGCGGAGGGCGCCACGGCCGAGGTGACGCTCTCCTCGACCCGCGGCGGCGTCGTCCGCCGGACGGTCAAGATCCTCTGAGGGAGACTGCCGCAGCATGCAGCCCACGGCGGACGGTGTCGAATCGGGGGTCACGCGCATCCTCGGGGGACGGGGGGGATTCCCGCGGGCCGCGCCCGGCCGTCCAGCTAAATGATAACAAACGATTTAGACGGAGAGGGAAGAATTCACGGCGTGTTTCGTCTAGAATATAAGAAAGGAGTATGACTATATGAAGAAGCTGTTTTCTCTGGCTCTCGTTGGGTTCCTGGCCTCCGCCGTCGTCCTGGCCGCCGTCAACATCACCGGCGAATGGGAAATGACGGTGAAGACGCCTCAAGGCGACCGGGTCCGGCCCATCACTTTCACTCAGGATGGGGAAAAGCTGACGGTCAAGTCGACCGGCAGAAACGGGCAGGAAATGGTCTCGGAGGGCACCGTCAAGGGAAATGACATCGAGTGGACGGTCGTCCGAACGGCGCCCGACGGGTCCGAGATGAAGATGGTCTACAAGGGCAAGATCGAAGGCGACAAGATCACCGGGACCTTCGAGATGAGAGGCCAGCCCATGGAGTGGACCGCCGTCAGGAAGGCGAAGTAAGCCGCTCGCGGGATTCTCCTCGGCGCTCGCCGCGGCGAGGCTGGGGAGGCACTTCATCAAACCAGCGACGAAGCCGGACCCCGAGGGTCCGGCTTTTTTTTCGCCTTGCCCGATCCTCCGGCACCGTGCCCTTCCGCGCCCGGGGGAAATCCGCTATAATATTCCGTCATAAGCACGGTGGGGGGTCCGAGAGGCCCTGGTTTCGGGTCGCCCCGTGCGGCCGGTCCGTCCCGCCCCTGGAAAGAGGGCCGGCGTTTGGAAGATTTTCCCCGTCCTCCCGTCTAAATCAGCGCGGAGGACAAGTGAGCAGAACCGCATGGACGAGAGAGAACTGGTCAGACTGGCCAAGGACGGAAGCCGCGATGCTTTCGCCGAGCTGGTTGCGAAGTACCAGTCCAAGGTGTTCAGCATGGCGATGACTTTCATCCGGAACAGGGAAGCGGCCGACGACGCCGCCCAGGAAGTCTTCCTGAAGGCCTACCTGGCCCTGCCCAAGTTCCACATGAAGTCCGAGTTCGGCACCTGGCTGTACCGGATCGCCGTCAACCACGTCAAGGACGTCCTCCGCAAGAGGGGCCGGGCCAAGGAAGTCCCGCTCGACGATGTCGCGGAAGTCTCCGTGGCCGACGAGAACACTCTGGAAAAGGCCGAGGGGGAGCGCGAGGTCGAAACCCGGCGCGCCCTCGTCCGCAGCTCCGTCCAGGCCCTGCCGGAAAAGTACCGGGTCATCGTGACGCTCCGGGACATTCAAGGCCTCCCCTACGAGGAGATCGCCCAGGTCCTGCATCTCTCACTCGGGACCGTGGATTCCCGGCTCCATCGGGGCCGGAAGATGCTCCGCCGCAGGCTGGCCCCCGCGCTGGTGCAAGAAGGAGGCTCCCATGAACTGTAAGAAGGCCGAGCAGCTGGTCTTGAGGTCGCTCGACGGCCGGCTCGACGGCCGCGCCCGGGGGCTCCTCGAGGAGCACTTCGCGGGCTGCCCGTCGTGCCGCAAGGCCGCGGCCGAGTACCGGTCGATGCTGGCCCTCCTCCGGTCGGAGCGGGAGGAGACGCCCCCGGCCGGGTTCTGGGAGCGGCTCGAGCCGCGCCTCAGGGAAGAGCAGAAGATCGTGCCCTACGTCCTCTGGGAAAGGTGGGCCCTGCGGGCCATCCCGGCCTTCGCGGCCCTCGTCGCCCTCGCCGCGGGTCTCTTCCTCTTCACCCCGCCGGCCCGGGAGATGAGCCAGTCGGAAGCCCTGCTCATCGAAAACACCAATCCGTTCTCGGAGACGAAGACCCTGTTCGAGGCGAAGCACCCCGAGGAGAAGAGCCTCATGCTCATCTTCGCCTCCCTCGACGAGAAGCCGCAGGTGAGGAGATGACCGCCATGCTCAAGAAATACAGGCTCTGGGTCGCCCTGACCCTCCTCGTCGTCTTCGGCCTCGGCGCCGCGGCGGGGGTTTTCGGCGAGCGCTATCTCATGCACCGCCGGGACCGCCGGCCGTCGCAACCGCGCACGCCCTACGTCCTGCTCGACCCCGTGGTCAAGGCCCTCGGCCTGACGGCGGACGAGCAGGCCTCGATCCGCGACATCTTCAAGCGGAGCGACGAGCGGATGAAGACGCTCGACACGGAGATCCATGCCCGGCTCCGCGAGATGCGGGCCGAGCTCAAGAGCGAGGTCGATGCCATCCTCACCCCGGAGCAGAGGGCCAAGCTCGAGGACATGATCCAGAAAGAGCGGGCCCGTCACCAGGCGAAGAGAACCGATAACGCACCTCCAGCGGGGCAGACCAATCCCCCCCCGGACAAGAGATAACAGCCCAAGGATAAAAGGAGAAGGCCAGTGAAGAAAAAGCTGATCTGGATGACCGTCATCCTCGTCATCATCGCGGGGTCCGTCCTCGGCGTGACCCTGGTTCGGAAGGGCAAGAACAGCGCGGTCAAGTACCGCAAGGAAGCCGTCGGGCGCGGGGACATCCAGGCCCTCGTCGTCACCTCGGGGACCCTGAACACGATCGACCTCGTCGACGTCGGGAGCCAGGTCTCCGGCAAGGTCACGGCCCTCTACGCCGATTACAATTCCCTGGTCAAGAAGGGCCAGGTCGTGGCCGAGATCGAGCTCCAGCCGCTGCAGATGAAGATCCAGCAGAACGAGGCGAACTACCGGAGCCGGGTCGCCGCCCTCGAACAGGCCAAGGTCAACCTGACCAACCTCAAGAACAAGTACGACCGGGCCATGAGCCTGTTCGACAAGAAGCTCGTGTCCATCGAGGACAAGGAGGCGGCCGAGGCCAGCTATCTGTCCGCCAAAGCCGACGTCACGGCGGCCGAGGCCAACCTGGCCCAGGCCAAGATCACGCTCGACCTGAGCAAGGTCGATCTGAGCCACGCCATCATCCAGGCGCCGGTCGACGGCATCGTCATCACCCGCAAGGTCAGCGCCGGGCAGACCCTCCAGGCCGGGATGACCGTCCCGGTCCTCTTCCAGATCGCCACGGACCTGACCAAGATGAAGGTCGAGTGCAACGTCGACGAGGCCGACATCGGCCGCGTCAAGGAAGGGCAGAAGGCCCAGTTCACCGTCGAGGCCTTCCCGAACGACACCTTCAACGGCGTCGTCCAACAGGTCCGCTACGCCGCGACGACGACCTCGAACGTGGTGACCTATTCCGTCGTCATCAACGTCGACAACCCGGAAAAGAAGCTGCGGCCGGGCATGACGGCGACCGTGTCCGTCATCGCCAACGAGGCCAAGAACGTCCTCCGCGTGGCCAACGCCGCCCTGCGCTTCACCCCGGACATGACCCAGGACGAGCTCGCGAAATACATGAAGGAGGCGGGGGAACGGATGATGGCCCAGCGCCAGCAACAGGGCGCGTCGGCCGGGCAGCCCGGGCAGGCCGCGCCGGCCGTCGCCGGCGGGCCGGCGGACCCGACCCAGGGCCAGGTTCGGACGGGCGAGGGCCAGCGACCTCAGGGCCAGGGCTTCGCCGGAGGCATGCGGAGCGGCGCCGGCCAGCGCCGCCAGCAGATCAGCCGCGTCTGGGTCCAGGACAAGGACGGGAAGCTCCGGGTCGTCTTCATCAGGCCCGGCATCACCGACAACACTTACACCGAAATCCTGCGCTCCGACCTCAAGGAGGGGGACGAGGTCATCATCGGCAAGAGCGGGACGTCAGCGGCAACGACGACGACCGGCCAGAACCGGGGTCCGGGCGGACCGCCGATGATGTTCATGCGTTAAGGCCCTCCGGGTCGCCGAAGGAGCGGACCATGTCAAAGAAGATCATCGAACTCCGTGACCTCGTCAAGATCTACCAGATCGGCGAGACCGAAGTCGAGGCCCTCAAGGGCGTTTCCTATACGATCGAGGACGGCGACTTCCTGGCTATCATGGGGGCGTCCGGGTCGGGCAAGTCGACCCTGATGAACATCCTGGGCTGCCTGGACAAGCCGACCTCCGGGCAATACATCCTGGACGGGGAGGAGGTCTCCAAGCTCGACAAGAACACGCTGGCCCGCATCCGCAACCAGAAGCTCGGCTTCGTCTTCCAGAGCTTCAACCTCCTGCCCCGGACGACGGCCCTGGAGAACACGGAGCTCCCCCTCCTCTACTCGCACACCAACGGCCGGAACATGCAGGAGATGGCCCTCGAGGCCCTGGCCTCGGTCGGGCTCCGGGACCGGGCCCATCACAAGACGAACCAGCTCTCGGGCGGCGAGCAGCAGCGGGTGGCCATCGCCCGGGCCCTCCTGAACAATCCGACGCTCATCCTGGCCGACGAGCCGACGGGCAACCTCGACAGCCGCACCAGCGAGGAGATCATCGCGTTGTTCCAGCAGCTCCACGCGGAGGGGCAGACCATCGTCCTGGTCACCCACGAGGAGGACATCGCCGGGTACGCCCACCGCATCGTGCGGCTCAAGGACGGTCGGATCGTCTCGGACCATCCGACCGACGACGACCCCATCCACCGTGAATACCTGAACCGCGCCGCCGTCGCCGCGCAGCAGGCGGCGGAGCGGACCGCCGCCGTCGAGGCGGCGCGGGCGGCGGGAGCCGGCGCATGATCTTCCTCCGTCTGCTCAGCCAGACCGTCCTCCTGGCCTTCAGCCAGATCTGGGCCAACAAGGTGCGGGCCGTGCTGACGTGTCTGGGCATCATCATCGGCGTGGGCGCGGTGGTCTCGGTCGTCGCGGCAACGGACGGGATGCAGAAGTTCGTGCTCAAGGAGTTTGCCTCGGTCGGCGCGAACAAGGTGTGGGTCTTCCCGCGCATGACCCGTGAGATGCGCGACAAGTACAGCTGGCGGCAGATCCGCCTGACCCCCCGCGAGGCCGACGGCATGCTCAGCAAGTGCCCCTCCTTGGCCCGCCTGACTCCCGTGATGGACATGGGCATGGACGTGCAGCACGGCGATGTCATCAAGCAGGCCCCGGTGCAGGCCGTGCGCCCGGCCTGGAACGACATCGAGAGCCGCGACATCCTCCAGG
>DATKJS010000041.1:0-2843 GCA_035543515.1 Terriglobales bacterium
CGCCGATCCGGCTCTGCGTCTTCTCGTACTGGAAGGCCCGGGACATGCCCGTTCCCCAACGGATGCCGCCGTAGGCGCTGGTCATGTTCGAGACCGAAGCCCCCGCCTCGACAGCCGCGAACATGTCCGTCTGGGTGATCATGTAGGTGATCTCGTAGCCGCCCCAGCTGTGGCCTTGGATGCCGACGCGCTTGGGGTCGATGAAGCCCATGCCCAGGACCTTCTCCACCGCCGGGATGACGCACTTGAGGGCGCTCGAGCCCGGGTAGCCGACCTCGTAGACGATGTCGGGCATGAGGATGACGTAGCCGTTGCTGACGTAGCGGGTGAAGTTGATGTTCGTCCCGGGCGAGGGGGCGTAGTAGCGGTAGAGCCCCTCGGCCATCGTCTCGTAGATGTAGACCATGAGCGGGTACTTCTTCCCCGGGTCGAAGTTGTCGGGCTTGATGAGCACGGCGGGGAGCGTCACGCCGTCGGCGTTGAGGTAATCGATGCGCTCGGTCCTCCCCCAGTTGTACTCGGCCTGCTGCGGGTTGGCGTCGCTCACCCTGCGCGCCGCGGCGAAGTCGCGGTCGCTCACCCACAGGTTCGGGAACTCCTCGAACATCTGCCAGGTGAAAGCATAGACGTCCGCGTTCTTGGCCTTGCGGAGGCCGCCGAACTGCTTGCCGAGCATGACGATCTTGACCGGCTCGCCCGGTGTGGCCAGGTTCGCCCGGTAGGCCCCGGAGGCCCGCGTGACGTCGTTTGTCGCCAGCAGGATGATGGGCTCCTTGGCCGGCACCGTCTTCCGCTCGGGGTCGAGATTGACGTAGCGGAAGACGACCTTGTCGCGCCGCCCGATGCCGTTCGTGACCGTGCGGGACTTCGAACCGTCCGGAAGGATTTCCCAGATGTCGTAGCGGTCGTAGATGAGGACCGAGGCGTCGCCGTCGGTCCAGCCGCCCGTGCCGTAGGGCCCGGGCTCGCCCGGCGTGTCCCAGGTCTCGTCGACGAGGCTGACGCCGAGCTTGGCCGTCAGGTTGAAGGTCTTACCGTCTGCGACGCGATGGGCATAGTAGTTACGGTCGGCGTCGTTGAACCAGAGCAGATACTTCCCTCCCGGGGAGATCTGCGCGCCGTAGGGCGATTTCTCCAGGACCTTCTTACGCGAACCGTCCGCCAGGCTGACGATGTAATTGTCCTCGTAGCCGCGGTCCCAGGAGACGAGCTGGCGGTAGGGGAGGTCGGAGGAGCCCAGGGCGAGCTTGGCGTCCTCCGAGAGCGTGATGTCCGGCATGTCGTCCGTGGCCAGCTGCACGAACTTCTTCTCCTTGGGTCCGAAGTGGACGACGCACATCAGGCTGCGCTTCTTGTCCTCCTCGGCCCGGACCTTCTGCATCGGCTGGAGATAGGGGTCCTTCCAACTCCAGATGTCGACCTTGACCGGCTCTGGGGCGTCCTTCGGCTCTGGTTTGGGCGCCGGGGCGATGCCGAAGAAGAGCCGGCCGCCGTCCTTGGAGAAGACGAGCTTGCCGTTCTCGCTCACGGCCATCCCGGCGGGGAACGCTTTCCAGGCCGCCGGGGCGAGCTCGATGGCCTCCCGCCCCGGAGCGGCGGGCTTGGCCGCCGCGGCCGGCTTGCCCGCGGCGGGCGACGCGGCCGCGGCCGGCGCCGCCCAATAATAGAGCTTCGAGGCGGACTTCTCCGATTTGTAGTCGTCTCGGTCGCTGGTGAATGCGAGCTGGGTTCCCTTCTCGTCGAAGGCGAAACCCTTGTAGTTCCCGAGCCCCTTGAGCAGGGCGACCGTCTTCCCGGTGGCGGTCTCCCGGGCAAAGGCGCCGTCGTTCTCCGGCGTCTTGGAAGAAACGCCGTAGGCCAGCCAGGCGCCGTTCTTCGGCCAGGCGTACTCGACGACCTCGGCGATCTTCGTTTCCTTGCCCGTGGCGAGATCCCGGACGACGAGGTCGGTCCCGGGCTCCTTCTTCTTTTCCTCTTTCTTCTTCTCGTCCTTGGCCTCTTCCTTCTTCGGCCCGGACGGCTTCGCTTCGGGCTTCTTGGCCTCGGGCTCTTTCTTGACTTCCTCCTTCTTCGCCTCTTCCTTTTTCTCCTCGTCCTTCTTCGCCGGCGGCTCCATAAGGTACGCGACGGCGATCCCGGATTCCTCGGGCGCCTTAAAGCTCTTGACCCGCTCGACCGTCGTGACCGCGCCCGTGGCCAGGTCCATGATGCCGAGGCCGGCCTTGGGCTGCTCCTCGGGCTTCTTCTTATCCTTCTTGGCCTTGTCCACGTCGGCCTTGAGGGGCGCGACGGTGAAGACGACGAACTTTCCGTCGACGGTCGTCGTCGGCTGCTTGCCGCGCGGCGACCGGAACTCCCTGTTCGTTTTCAGGTCGAGGGCGACGAGCTCGCCGTCCCCGTCCTCGGGGACGAGGGCGTAGACGAGCCAGTGCCCGTCGCGGGAGAGCTGGGCGCCCTGGATCGAGCGCCAGCCGTCGTAGGCGTCGTAGGAAAGGGGTTTCTTAGCGGCCAGGCCGTGCCCGGCCGAGGCGGCCAGGACGAGGACGCAAAGACCGATGACGAGAACGGACGGAATTCGGGTCATACGACGGGACATGGGTTTTCCTCCGGCGAGATGAGGTGAAGGCCTGCGGCCATGGGAACCTGAATATTACAGGACAAGGCGGCGCGGGGTCAATCAGCACGAGCTAGCGCAGGGAGACGAGCAGGGCGTCGCTGACCGGCCGCTCGCCCGAGGCGTCCGACGGCGAGTTCACGACGCGGCCCTTGACGACCATCGTCGTCGACCCGCCTCCGTCGAGGTTGAGGGCTTCGACCGAACCGAGCTCGATCATCAGGGCCTC
>DATKJS010000042.1:0-20130 GCA_035543515.1 Terriglobales bacterium
TCCGAGCGCCGCGTCCGGACGAAATCCGCGAGCAGCGGCGCGTCGACGGAGAACCGGTAGCCGCGCTTCTTCTGGAAAACCCGGATCCTGCCCCGGCAGAAAGCATCGAGCGTCTCGCCGCTACGCGGCCGCGGCCCCGCCGTTCTCATCGTCCTCGCCGACGTCCGTCATGACCAGGACCTTCTCCGGCTGGACCTGAGCGTAACCGCCGCGCACGGCGAAGGACTCCTCGTCGCCGCCGCTCAGGTATCTCACCCGCCCCGAGCCGATACCCACGAAGAGGGGCCGGTGGCCGGGCAGGACGCCGATCTCGCCCTCGAGGCTCGGCAGGAAGACCGCCTCCACGTCGGCCTCGACGAGCAGACGCGCGGGCGTGATGACCTTGAGATGAAGGGTGTCCGGGAGGCCGCCGCTCATGTCGACCGCAGCTCCTCGGTCCGCTTGATGACGTCCTCGATCGGGCCGACCATGTAGAAGGCCTGCTCGGGCTTGTCGTCGTGGAGGCCCTCGGTGATCTCCCGGAAGCCGCGCACGCTTTCCTCGACCGTGACGTAGCGGCCGGGCCGGCCCGTGAACTCCTCGGCCACGTGGAACGGCTGGGACATGAAGCGCTGGATCTTGCGGGCGCGGGCGACGACGACCTTGTCCTCGTCCGAGAGCTCCTCGATGCCCAGGATGGCGATGATGTCCTGGAGGTCACGGTAGCGCTGGAGGATCTCTTTGACCCGCCGCGCCACGGCGTAGTGGTCCTCGCCGACGACCCGCGGGTCGAGGATGCGCGAGAAGGAGGCCAGGGGGTCGACGGCCGGGTAGATGCCCATGTCCGTCAGGCCGCGCGACAGGTTCGTCGTCGCGTCGAGGTGCGAGAACGTCGTCGCCGGGGCGGGGTCGGTGAAGTCGTCGGCCGGGACGTAGACGGCCTGGACCGATGTGATCGACCCCTTCTTGGTCGAGGTGATGCGCTCCTCGAGCTCGCCGATCTCCGTGGCCAGGTTCGGCTGGTAGCCGACGGCCGAGGGCATGCGGCCGAGCAGGGCCGAGACCTCGGAGCCGGCCTGGACGAAGCGGAAGATGTTGTCAATGAAGAGGAGAATGTCCTGGCCGAGCTCGTCGCGGAAGTATTCCGCGACCGAGAGGGCCGACAGTCCGACCCGCAGCCGCGCCCCCGGCGGCTCGGTCATCTGACCGTACACCAGGGCGGCCTTGGCGATGACGCCCGATTTCTTCATCTCGAGCCAGAGGTCATTGCCCTCGCGAGTCCGCTCGCCGACCCCGGCGAAGACGGAGTAGCCGCCGTGCTTCATGGCCACGTTGTGGATGAGCTCCTGGATGATGACGGTCTTGCCGACGCCGGCGCCGCCGAAGAGGCCGATCTTGCCCCCCTTGAGGAACGGCTGGATGAGGTCAATGACCTTGATGCCGGTCTCGAACATCTCGAGCTTGGTGCTCTGCTCTTCGAGCGTGGGCGGCTCCCGGTGGATGGGGTACTTCGTGTCGGTCTCGATGGGGCCGAGGTTGTCGACGGGCTCGCCGATGACGTTCATGACCCGGCCGAGCGTGGCCTCGCCGACCGGCACCTGGATCGGCCCGCCGAGGTTCTCGGCCCGCATCCCCCGGGCCAGACCGTCGGTCGGGTGCATGGAGACACAGCGGACGCGGTCCTCGCCGATATGCTGCTCGACCTCGACGATGATGTCGACGGGCGTATGGACGTCGAAGCCCTCGCTCGTGACGCGGATGGCCGTGTAGATCTCGGGCAGCTCGCCCCCGTGGAACTTGACGTCGACGACGGGTCCGATGACCTCGACGACGGCGCCGATCCTCGCTTCTTTCTCTTCCATCGGTTCTCTCCCTAAGCGTTCTCCCGGAGGGCCTCGACCGCGGTCATGATCTCCAGGAGCTCCTTGGTGATGCCGGCCTGGCGGACTTTGTTGAGGACGAGGACGAGGTCGTCGACGAGGTCCTCGGCGTTCTTGGTGGCGTTGTCCATGGCCATCATCCGGGCCGCCTGCTCCGCGGCCTGCGACTCGTGGAGGATGTGGTGGAGCTGGCTCTCGACGTAAAGCGGCAGGATGAACCGGGCCAGCCGGTCCGGCCCCGGCTCCCAGTCCGGCAGCCACGCCGCCGAGGGCTCCGTCCCCGGGTTCGGGGCGAGCGGCAGGATCTTCGTCTCCGTGATCCGCGGCGCGACGATCGAGCGGAACTCGTTGTAGACGACGTAGACGGCGTCGATCTCTTGGAAGGCGTACTTCCGCATCAGGAACTCGGCCAGCTCCCGGACCTCGTCCCGGGTCAGCTTGTCGGTCCGGTCGCCGATCGACCGGTCGACAAGCCGGTCGTGCTTGCGGAAGAAGCCGACCGCCTTCTTACCGAGGAGGACCAGGCGGACCGACGCCGAGGCTTCCTTGGCCTGGATGAAGGACAGGGCCCGGGCCAGGAGGTTCGAGTTGAAGGCGCCGGCCAGGCCCTTGTCGGAGGTCACGACGATGACCTCGACCCGCTTCTCCTCCCGCCGCTCGAGCAGCGGGTGGCCGTCGCAGGTCCAGTAGGCCAGCCGGTTCATGAGTTCCGGGAAGAGGTGCCAGAAGGGGCGCGAGGCGACGACCGTCCGCTGGGCCTTGCGGAACTTGGCCGTCGAGACGGTCTTCATCGCCTGCGTGATCTTCTGGCTGTTCCGGACGCTCCGGATGCGGCGCCGGAGGTCGATGAGGGTCGGCATGTCAGCCCTGTTCCGCCTTGAACCGGGCGTTGAACTCGGTCAGGGCGGCGTTGATGGCCGCATCGAGCGCGCCGTCGATCTGCTTCTTCTCCCGCAGGCGGGTCAGGAGGTCGGAGTGGCGGGCCTCGACGTCCTCGTAGAGCTTCTTCTCGTAATCCTTGAGCCGAGCCACCGGAAATTCGTCGAGGAAGCCGCGGTTGCCCGCGTAGATGATGAGGATCTGTTTCTCGACAGGCAGAGGCGCGTACTGGCCCTGCTTGAGGATCTCGGTCAGCCGCTCGCCGCGGTCGAGCTGGGCCTGGCTCGTGCGGTCGAGCTCGGTCCCGAACTGGGCGAAGGTAACGAGGTCGCGGTACTGGGCCAGGTCCAGGCGGAGCTTGCCGGCGACCTGCTTCATGGCCTTGACCTGGGCGCTGCCGCCGACGCGCGAGACCGAGATGCCGATGTTGATGGCCGGCCGGACGCCCGCGTTGAACAACTCCGGCTGGAGGTAGATCTGGCCGTCCGTGATCGAGATGACGTTCGTCGGGATGTAGCCCGAAACGTCCCCGGCCTGGGTCTCGATGATGGGCAGGGCCGTGAGCGACCCGCCGCCGAGCTCGTCGTTGAGCTTGGCCGCCCGCTCGAGGAGTCGCGAGTGGAGGTAAAAGACGTCGCCGGGATAGGCCTCGCGGCCCGGCGGCCGGCGGAGGAGGAGCGAGATCTCGCGGTAGGCCGCGGCGTGCTTCGAGAGGTCGTCGTAGACGATCAGAACGTGGCGGCCGTTGTCCCGGAAGTGCTCGCCGATGGCGCAGCCGGCGTAGGGCGCCAGGTACTGAAGGGGTGCGGGGTCGCTGGCCGAGGAAGCGACGACGATCGAGTACTCCATGGCCCCGAAGTTCTCGAGCGTCTTGACGATCTGGGCGATGGTCGAGTTCTTCTGGCCGATGGCGACGTAGATGCAAACGACGTCGGACGATTTCTGGTTGAGGATCGTGTCGAGGACGATGGCCGTCTTCCCGGTCTGGCGGTCGCCGATGATGAGCTCACGCTGACCGCGGCCGATGGGGACGATGGCGTCGATGGCCTTAAGGCCGGTCTGGAGAGGCTCGCGGACGGGGACGCGGTCGACGACCCCCGGCGCCAGCCGCTCGACGAACATGAACGTGTCGGTCTTGATGGGCCCCCTGTCGTCGAGGGGCTGCCCGAGCGCGTTGATGACCCGGCCGATCATGGCCGGTCCGGCCGGCACGCGCATGATCCGCCGGGTCCGCTTGACCTGGTCGCCCTCCCGGACGAGCTGGGTCTCGCCGAGCAGGACGGCGCCGACGTTGTCCTCCTCGAGGTTCAGGGCCAGGCCGAAGACCCCGCGCGGGAACTCGAGGAGCTCGTTGTACATAACTCGGTCGAGGCCATAGATGCGGGCGATGCCGTCGCCGACCGAGGTGACGATGCCGACCTCGCGGATATCGATGCCTGATTCGTAGCCCTCGATCTGCTGCTGGATGATCTTGGTGATCTCATCGGCCTTGATGCTCATGACGACCTCTAGCCTTGCTGGATTCGCTCTTTCATCCGGAGGAGACCGCCCTCGACGGAGGCGTCGTAGATGATATGGCCGCGCCTCAGGGCAAGGCCGCCGACGATGGCCGGGTCCAGCCGGAAGACCAGGCTCACGGGCTTCCCCTCCGCCGCCTCGAGCGTCGCCCTCAGGCGGCCCTGTTGGGCGTCGGTCAGGGGAATGACCGACGTCACCTCGAAGGTCAGGACGCCGCGCGCGTCGCTCCAGGTCTCGGGCAGGGCGGCGGCGATGTCGTCGAGGAGGTCGAGCCGGCCGTGCTCGAGGAGGAGGCCGAGGAAGCGGACCGTCTTCCCGCCGGCCCCGCTCTCCGCCAGGACGTTGCGGAGGATGCGCTCCCTGCGCTCCTTCTCGATGAACGGGCTGGCCAGCGCCTCCCGCAGCCCGGCGTGGCCGGCGCGGAGGGCGAGGAAGGTTCGGATGTCGCCGAGGACGGCCGTGAACTCGGCCTCGTCCTTGACGGCCTGGACGAGCCCCTGGGCGTACTTCCTGACGAGGGTCCTATCCTTCATGGAGCCGCGAGAGCCTGTCGATGGATTTGTCGATGAGGGCCGCCTGGTCCTCGGCGGTCAGTTTGTTCCGAATCCTCTCCCGGGCCAGGGCCGTGGCCGTTTCGGCCGCGCGAGCCTTGAGCTCCCGGACGCCGGACCGGACCTGCTGCTCGATGGCCTGGTCGGTGAACCGGCGGAGGCGCTGGGCCTCCTCCTCCGCCTGGGCGGCGATCCTGTCCTTCTCGCGCTGGGCCACGGACTCGGCCGTGCTCATCATCCGGCCGATCTCGTCCTCGAGCCCCGACAGCCGCGCCGTCGAGGCTTCCCGCTTCCCTTCCGCCGTGGACAGAGAGGCCTCGGCCAGGCGCAGCGTTTCCCGGATGTTGGCCATCCACTTGGCGAGCATGGCGGCCAGGGGCTTGCGGAGGGCGACGGCCAGGCCGCCGAAGAGGATCAGGAAGTTGACGGTCTTGCCCAGGAAATCCATGGCCGCCGAGGTCTTGGCTCCCTCCTCGGCGCTCATGAAGAGGAGCCAGGGCACCAGGGCCAGGACGACGGCGGCGGACCTTCTCGGGCGCATCAGTTGAGGATCCTCTGTTCGATGTCCCGTGAGAGGTCGGCCGACCGGGCGTCGATCTCCGTCTTGAGCCGCTCGACCTCGCGCTCGAGCTCCTGCTTGGCCTTCTCCAACTGGACGCGCGTCTCGGCCTGAAGCTCCTGGATGAGCCGGCTCTTGTCCTTAAGGGCCTGGTTCTCGGCCTGCTCCCAGACGGCCTCGGAGGCGGCCCGGGCCTCCTTCAGCCGCTCCTCGATCCGGCGCAGGTCCTCTTCGGAAGCGGCGAGGGCCTGCTCCGTCTCGGCCTTGGCCTTGTCGAGGCCGGCCTTCCGCTCGTCGAGGACCCGGCCCATGGGCCTGAAGAAGACGCGGGACAGGACGAGGACGAGGAGGCAAAGGACGGCGAAGGTAACGAAGACCGTCGCGTCAGGGATGATGCTCAATGGCTGATTCCAGGCGCAAGTGTAGAGAGAATTCTATCGCCGACGGGGCCAAAAATCAACCGCCGGAGGGGCGGCCAGGAGCGACGCTTCGGGAGCGACCCGCCGGAGGCGTAGCGGAGTTTCCCGGAGTGGAGCTTCTGGGAAATCTCTGGACTAGGATGCACGATCCTGCTTTGTCAGTATTTCTCCCAGAACCGCGGCTCCGAGCCACTCCGCCGCGGTTCTGATGCTCGCTTCCCGGAGTCCGCTCCCTGCCGGAGGGGGACCCGTGCCGGAATGGTACGGCACGGGGGAAACGAAACAGGTTCCCGGGGCCGGGGGATAAGGATGGCCCCGGCACCACGGTGACCGGGGACTCGCCGGGGTGGCCCCGTCACTTGCCAAGCCGGCTAGAAAACAATTGTTTTCCGATTTCTCTATCGCCCGGCTGGTACTCGGGGAGCAGTAGGGATTATGTAATATATTTGCTGCTCCCCGTAGCAAACAGCTGGAGCCTCTTGACCTCGCCGACGAGAAAGAGCGACCCGGCGATGACGACGGGTGCCCGGCCCGCCGATTCCTCGAGGGCCAGGCGGACGGCTTCGGCGACGTCCGGCTCGATTCGGGCCCTGTCCCGAAACTCGCCGGCCGCGGCCAGGATCGCCTCGGGCTCGGCGGAACGCTTGTAGGGGACCCGGGTCAGGATGACGGTCCGGGCCCGCGGGAAGAGGCGGCGGGCCATGGCCCGGATATTCTTGTCCTTCATCACGGCGAAGACGAGGATGACCGGCCGGCGGATGACGCCGGCGATGTGGGCGGCCAGCGACCCGGCCCCCTCCTCGTTGTGAGCCCCGTCGAGGACGACGAGCGGCCGCCGGTGGACCGTCTCAAGCCGCCCCGGCCAGCGCGCCTCGCGGATGCCCCGGAGGATGACGGCCTTGGGGAGCGGCCGCCAGATTCGGCCCAGAACCTCGGAGGCGGCGATGGCGACGGCGGCGTTCGCGCCCTGGTATTCCCCGGCGAGGCCGGGGATGAAGGAGTACTCGCCCGCGCCGCTCGAGTAGCGGAAGCGGAAGCCGGTCGCCGTCCGCCGCGCCTCGAGCGCCTTGCCCGGCCCGAAAACGCGGGTGAGCGGCGCTCCCCTCTCCCGGGCCACGCGCCGGATCTCGGCGAGGGCGGCGCCGCCGGGGGCGCCGCAGACGGCCGGGACGCCCGGCTTGATGATGCCCGCTTTCTCGAAGGCGATCTCCCGAAGCGTCGAGCCGAGGTGCTTCTCGTGGTCCCGGGCGATCGTCGTGATGACCGAGACGAGGGGCCGGACGACGTTCGTGGCGTCGAACCGGCCGCCCATGCCGACCTCGAGCACGGCGACGTCCAGCCGGCTCTCGGCGAAGTGGAGGAAGGCGACGGCCGTCAGGACCTCGAAGAAGGTCGGGTGGTAGACGAGGCCGCCGGCCTCCATCAGCCCGTCGATCGTCCCCTTGACCCGGCCGACGAGGTCGCCGAAGCGCTCGGCCGAGATGGGCCGGCCGGCGACCTGGATCCGCTCCTCGACCGTCACCAAATGGGGCGAGGTGTAGAGCCCCGTCCGGAGGCCCCGGCCGCGGAGGATCCGCTCGAGCATGGCCGAGACCGAGCCTTTGCCGTTCGTCCCCGCCACGTGGACGGAGGGGAAGGCGCGGTGCGGGTCGCCCAGGGCGGCGAGGAGGGCGGTGATGTTCTCGAGGCCGAGCTTGATGCCGAAGTGCTGGAGGTGGCCGAGGTAGTCCCGGCACTCGGCGGGGTTCATTGAGGCCGGTTGAGGAACAGACGCAGGGCCCTGGCGAGGTAGGCCTTGAGGTTCTTGCGGTCGACGACATCGTCGACCATGCCGTGGCTCAGCAGGAACTCCGCCCGCTGGAAGCCCTTGGGCAGCTTTTCCTTGATCGTCTGCTCGATGACGCGCGGCCCGGCGAAGGCGATGAGGGCCTGCGGCTCGGCGACGTTGATGTCCCCGAGCATGGCGAAGCTCGCCGTCGTCCCCCCCGTCGTCGGGTCGGCCAGGACCGAGATGTAGGGCAATTTGGCCTCGCCCAGCCGGGCGATGGCCGCGCTCGACTTCATCATCTGCATCAGGGACAGCATCCCCTCCTGCATCCGCATGCCGCCGGAGCAGGAGACGATGATGACCGGGCGCCGCTCCTCGACGGCTCGCTCGCAGGCCCGGGCGATCTTCTCGCCGACGACCGAGGCCACGCTCCCCCCGAGGAAGCCGAATTCCATGGCCAGGATGTAGACGGGAATGCCCCCGATCGTGCCGCGCGCAGTGACAATGGCCTCCGAGAGCCCCGTCTTCTGCTCGCTCTCGGCCAGGCGGTCGGCGTAGCGCTTGGTGTCGACGAAGTGGAGGGCGTCGACGGAATGGATGCCCGCGTCGACGACCTCGTAGGCGCCGTCGTCGAAGAGCATCTGCAGCCGCTCCTCCGCCGAGACCCGGAAGTGGAAGTTGCACGAGGGGCAGACGGCCAGATTGTCGAGGATGTCCTGCTTGTAGAGGATGCGCTGGCAGTTGTTGCAGCGGGTCCAGAGACTCGTCATTCGCGTCGTCCCCGGCCGGCCCTAGGCGGCTTTGCCCTTCCCTTCGAGGGCCTTTTCGCGCGCCCGGCGGGCCAATCCCTCGATGACGGCGTCCGGGTCCGGCAGGGGCTCCTCGATGTCCTCGTCGTCGCGGACGAGCTGGCGGATGGCGTCGACGAAGCGGTCGGGGTCGACCGGCTTCTCGAAATAGTCCGAGGCGCCGAAGGTGACGATGGCCTCGTGGCGGTACTGCGGCCCCTTGTAGAGGCCGGTCACGATGACCACGGGGACCCGGCCCCCGGACTCCTGGGCGATCTTTTTCGTTAGGTCGAAACCGTGGACCTTGGGCAGGATGGCCTCGAGAATGACTAGGTCGGGCTTCTCGGAGCGGAACTTCTCGTAGCCGGACTGGCCGTCCGTGGCGGTGACGACCTGGACCACTGGGGACTTGATAAGCCGGGTCAGCGCGTCCAGGCTCTGGGTGTCATAATCGACGATGAGGACCTTCTTCGCTGCCATGGGCGATTCCTTACTTTATTGAAAAGCCGGACCCTTGTCAAACCGGGGAGCGGGCCCCCCCCGGGGCGGGGCGCCCCGGGCGCCCGGGAGGGCCGGCCTACCTCCGGGACTTCCGGACGGCGAAGAGGGCGGCCAGGACCCCGACGGCCCCCAGCGCGAAGAGGAGGATCTTCTTGAGGCGCATGAATGGAGCTCCCTGAGCTTTTTCGCCTCGAATTATAGACCGGGGGCGTCCGGCGGTCAAATCCGACGGCAGAGGAATCGCTCTTCGTGACCGCCGGGCCCCAAAAGCGGTATGATAGGCCCCGGCCGGAGAAATACGGGACTCCGAATCCATGAAGAAATCACGACGGCACGCCCTCGGACAGCATTTCCTGGCGAGCAGGGCGGTCTTGGCGAGAATCGTCGCCGCGATCGGGCCGCGGCACGGGGACGTCATCATCGAAGTCGGCGCCGGGAAGGGCGCCCTGACGGCCGCCCTGGCGGAGAAGGCCGGACGGGTTATCGCCATCGAGAAGGACGGGCGGCTCGTCCCCGGGCTTCGCGAGGCGATGCCGGCCAACGTCGAGGTCGTCCACGCCGACGCCCTGACCGTCGACCTCGCGGAGCTTGCCCGCCGAAACAGGGTGCGGGAGCTCCGCGTCGCGGGGAACATCCCTTATGCGATCTCGAGCCCGCTCCTTTTCCGTGTCCTCGACGAGCGGGCGACCATTTCCGACGCAACCCTGCTCGTGCAGAAAGAGGTCGCCGAGCGGGTCACGGCCGGGCCGGGCTCGAAGGCGTACGCGCCGATGGGCATTCTCCTTCAGAACGAGTTCGAGCCGAAGATCGCCTTCGGCGTGGCGCCGGGCTCTTTCTCCCCCCCGCCCAAGGTCCGGTCGGCCCTGCTCGCCCTGCGGCGCCGCCCCTCGCCCGTCCTCCCCGGCGCGGCCGAAGAGCCGTTCCGGGCTTTCCTCAGGGAGGCGTTCGCCGCGCGCCGCAAGATGCTCTGGAAGAACCTGGCCCGCGACACGGACGCCGAACGGCTGGCCGCGGCCTATGCCGAAGTCGGCTTGGACAGCAAGGTCCGCGCCGAGGATGTCCCCGCGGCGGCGCTCTTCGCCCTCTTTCGCGCGCTGGGCTCCTGACCCGGCGGGAGTCTTTCGACCCTCTTAGCCGCCGCCCAGCGTTGGCGTAGGAGAGGACATGATAAGAGGGGATACGCACCGAAGGTGCATGTCCCCAATAAAACCGCGCCGGATATGCTATAATTCCGCCCGTGAAAAAGACGAAGAGGGGCGCGGCGAACGGCAAGCCCGCCGCGCGGAAGCCGGGCCTCGCCGTCGAGATCACCGGCCTCGTCCTGCTCTTCTTCGCCCTTTTCTCCCTGATCAGCCTCGTCAGCTACGATTCCAAGGACCCGTCCTTCGCCAGCGTCCCGCCGCCCGGCCACCGCATCCACAACTTCGCCGGGAGCGTCGGGGCCTATTTCGCCGAGGCCCTCTTCTGGTTCCTGGGGTTCGCCGCCTTCCTCCTCCCCTTCGGCCTCGGCTACGCCGCCGTCAAGGCCCTCCTCCGCGGCACGGCCGGCGGCCTGCTCCGGCGAACCGGCGCCGTCCTCGTCTTCTTCCTCATCTTCTGCCCGCTCTTGGCAATCCTCCAGCCCACGCCGATCGCCTTTCGAGGCGCAAGAGTCCAGGCCGGCGGCATTATCGGCAATCTCCTTTTTGCCTTTCTTAAGCGGTACTTGAGCGGTATCGGTTCGTTCGTCTTCCTCCTGGCCGCGCTCGGCCTGTTCCTGCTCTTCTCGACACGCTGGTCGCTCGGCAGGACGCTCCACTTCTTCAAGGGCACGTTCGAGTCGACCGTCAAGGAGGTCCGCATCCGCGTCACCCGCTACCGGAAGAACAAGGAGCGGGACAAGATGAGGGAGAAGGTCCGGCAGAAATACACGGAGCGGCCGGAGCCGGCCGCGGCCGCCGGGCCCGAACCGAAGGCCGACCGCAAAGCCGAGCGGAGGGCCGAGAAGGAAAGGAAGCGCCAGGAAAAGGAGGCGGCCAAGGCCGCCCGCGCCGCGGCCGCAGCCGTCCCGCCCAAGCCGCCCCGGCCGCCCGCATCCCCGCCCAAGCCGCAGCCGCTCCTCTTCCCCGACCTCGGCAAGAAGGGCGAGTACCAGTTCCCGCAGTTCGGCCTCCTCGACCCCGGCAAGCCCGCCGAGAAGATCGACAAGGACGAGCTCTACGACAAGAAGCGCCGCATCGAGGAGAAGCTCAAGGAGTTCGGCATCGAGGGCGAGGTCCGCGAGTACCACCCGGGCCCGGTCATCACGACCTACGAGTTCTACCCGGCCCCCGGCATCAAGGTCGCCCAGGTCGCGAACCTGACCGAGGACCTCTCGCTTGCCCTCGAGGCGGAATCGGTCCGCATCCAGCGCATCCCGGGCAAGTCCTCGCTCGGCGTCGAGATCCCGAACAACAAGCGGGAGACGATCAAGCTCCGCGACATCATCGAGTCCGAGAAGTTCCTCGAGTCGCCGTCGAAGCTGACCTTCGCCCTGGGCAAGGACGTCCACGGCGGCGTCTACATCACGGACCTGGCCGTCATGCCCCACCTTCTCATCGCCGGCTCGACCGGGACGGGGAAGAGCGTCGCTCTCAACGCCCTCATCGCGAGCTTCCTCTACAAGGCGACGCCCGAGGAAGTCAAGCTCGTCCTCATCGACCCGAAGCGCCTCGAGTTCACCCTCTACGAGGACGTCCCCCACCTCCTCTGCCCGGTCATCAACGACCCCAAGAAGGCCCACGTCGTGCTCATGGACATCGTCCGGAAGATGGAGGAGCGCTACAAGAAGCTCCAGAGCATCAAGGTCCGGAACATCGACCAGTACAACCAGCAGATGAAGCAGATCCTGGCCGAGAAGAAGGGCAAGCTGACCGACGAAGAGCGGGAAACGTACCAGCCCCTCCCCTACATCGTCATTATCATCGACGAGCTGGCCGAGCTGATGATGGTCGGGGCCCAAGAGGTCGAGTTCTTCATCGGCCGGCTGGCCCAGCTGGCCCGGGCCGTCGGCATCCACCTCGTCATGGCCACCCAGCGGCCCTCGATCGACGTCATCACGGGCACGATCAAGAACAATTTCTCCTGCCGCGTCGCCTTCCGCGTCCCGTCCAAGGTCGACTCCCGGATCATCATCGACACCATCGGCGCGGACAAGCTCCTCGGCATGGGGGACATGCTCTTCCTGCCGCCGAACTTCCCGCGGCTCATCCGCCTCCACTGCGCCTACATTTCGATCCCCGAGGTCCGCCGCCTGGTCAAGCACGTCAAGTCCCAGGGCACGCCGACCTACGACGACCGCATCGTTCAGGCCGTCAAGGGCGGCGCCGAGCAGGCCTGGGAGGACGACGGGGAGAAGGACGACCGCTACGAGGAGGCCGTCCAGCTCATCCTGACCACGGGCCAGGCCTCGGCTTCCTACCTCCAGCGCCGGCTCAAGCTCGGCTACGCCCGGGCCGCCCGCATCATTGACCAGATGGAGCAGGAGGGGCTCATCGGCGCGTCGGAGGGGAGCAAGCCGCGCGAGATCCTCGTCGACCGCAAGACCTACCTCAAGGACATGGAGCGGGAGAAGGCCAAGAAGGACGAGCTCTGACGGTCAATGGACCGTGGGCGGCGGGAAGAAGACCCTCGCGCCGGCCCCGGCCAGACGCCAGACCGCGGCCGGGATGGACAAGAAGACGCCGGTGACCGAAGGGTCGAACTGATAGCCCGCCAGCTTCCCGATCTCCTCCGCCGCCTCTGCGAATGGCCGCGCCCTGCGGTACGCCCTGTCCGTCGTCATGGCGTCCAGGGTGTCGGCCAGGGCGAAGATGCGCGCCCCCAGGGGGATGGCCTCGCCGGCCAGGCCGAAAGGGTAGCCGCGGCCGTCGTAGCGCTCGTGGTGGCAGAGGACGATCTCCGACGCCGGCCCCAGGCCCGCGAAGCCCGCGATCATCCGGAAGCCGACCATGGGGTGCTCCCGGACGACCTCGCGCTCGGAGGCGGTCAGGGGCCCTTTCTTGAGGAGTATGGCGCGCGGCACGGCGGACTTGCCGACGTCGTGGAGCAGGGCCCCGCGCTCGATGTCCCGGAGCCGGCCCTCCCCGTCAATGCCGAGGGCCCGGGCCAGCAGCACGGCGTAGCGCGCCGCCGTCCGCGAATGGGCGGCCAGGCAGCCCTCGGGGCCGGCGGCGGGGTCGCGGGGAAGATACGCCGTTACCATCTCCTTCTTCCGTCAGTTCCCCCGCCGGTCACCCCCCGCCCGGGGCGGGGTTATGCGGTTCCCCTTGGGGAAGCATATGGTTAGTCGTTAGGGGTGAGAGAAGATTGACTCCGGGAGAGGTTGCGCGGCTCGTCGGGCGCTCCCTATAATGAGGGGGCCATGGAAGCCGACAAGAAGGGCGTCCCCCTGGACGAGGCCATCCTCGGATACCGGCCTGTCATCTCTTTCCGGGTCCGCAAGGCCCTCGGCAGCGCCACCCCGGACTGGGAGGACGTCGTCGACGAGATCCTGACCCAGGCCATCGAGAAGGTCAAGACCGGGGCCTTCCGGGGGGAGAGCTCGGTCGGGACCTTCCTCTACACCATCACCACCCGCCGCATCATCGACCACATCCGCCAGAAGACCAAGGTCCTCCGTCACGCCCCGGAGCCGGCCTCCATGCCCGACCCCCACGACGAGACCGAGAGCCGGGAACGGGCAAGGAAGATCGCCAGCGTCGTCAACGGCCTCAAGCCGAAGTTCCGAGAGGTCCTCTATCTCTATTATTATCAGGACCTTTCGAGGGACGAGGTGGCTCGTGAGCTGGGCATCTCCCCCCGCCGCGTCAGCGAGCGCGTGAACTACGCCATTAAGCTCATCAAGAAGTCCGTCAGGCCCTGATCTTTTTCCGTTCCCACCCGCCCACGGGCGACTAAACTGTTGGAATTCGCGGAAGGTGTGGGCCATGAGAAAATGCGGCTACGAAGACAAAATCGATGAATACCTCCTGGACCGGATGAAGCCCGAGGAGCAGACGGACTTCGAGGAGCATTACTTCATCTGCCGCTCGTGCTTCGAGAAGATGTCGGAGCGCAACGAGATCGTCCAGGTCCTCAGGAAGGAGGGCGTCCTCGTCCGCCCGGAGGCTCGCCCCGCGGCCGCGTCCGGGTTCCGCGCCTGGGTCGGCCGGGTCCTCGCCTTCCTCACCCCCTGCCGGCTGGCCGCGGTCGTCGTCCCGACGGCGCTCGTCGTTCTCGCCGTCTGGCTCCTCATCCCCCGCGGCGGCCCGGTCGCGCCTCCGCTCGTTCTCTCCGGGGACGGGACCGTGCGCGGCGCCGCTATCCCGGTCGTGTCGCCCGTGGCCGAGGTCGCGGAGGCGCCGTCCTATCTCGAGTGGAAGGCGGTCGGCGAGGATATCGAGTACCAGGTTTCGCTGGCCGGGGACACCCCCCTGCTCAACGCCTCGACCAAGGAGACGCGGGTCGTCCTGCCCGAGGAGGCCCGGGCCAGGCTGAAGCCCGGCAACAGCTATTCCTGGCAGGTCCGGGCCTTCAAGGCGGACGGCGCCCTGCTGGCCGAGTCCGGCCGCGTCAAGTTCAGGATCCGGGCCAAGGGCTGAGCCGCCCCGCCGGCCCCGGCCGTCAGTCCTCGATCTCCCCGCTGCCCGTCTCGGAGTACATCCGTCCCCGGCTCTGTTCCTCGAAGGCAAGGCAGCACATGAGCCGGCCGCAGAGGCCCGAGATCTTGGTCGGGTTGATGACGATCTGCTGCTTGCGGGCCTTCTGGATCGTCACCGGCTCGAACGTCCGCATGAAGCTCGTGCAGCAGAGGCAGCGGCCGCAGACGCCGAGGCCGCCGATCATCTTGGCTTCGTCCCGGACGCCAACCTGGCGCATCTCGATCCGCATCCGCAGCTCCTTGGCCAGGTCCTTGACGAGCTCGCGGAAGTCGATGCGGCCGTCGGCCGTGTAGTAAAAGATGCCCTTCTTCTCGCTGAAGAAATAGCGGACCGAAACGAGCTTCATCGGCAGGCCGCGGGCCTTGATCCTCTGGAGGCAGAGGTCGAAGGCCCGGCCCTCCCTCTCCCATAGCCACTCGAATTTCCGGACGTCCTCGTCGTTCGCCAGGCGGATGACGGGCACGGCGGACTGAACGGCCTTCGGGTTCCGGCAGAGGAGGCCCGCGTCGTCGACGACGACGGCCAGGTCGCCGCCGAGCTCCGAATCGATGATGCACCGGTCGCCCGGCTTCAAGGCGAGCTCGCCCGCCCGGGCCCGGAAGGTCCGGCCCGAGCGCTCGCTGCGAACGCAGATGATCTCAGGCATGGGTCAATTCTCCGAAGTCGGAAAAGAACTTCGCCGCGAGGAGGTTCCTGTTCAGGTTCCCGCGGAGCTCCGAGAGAACGGCGCCGATCGCCCCGAGCAGGGCCATGGCACGCGCCGGCGGCAGGAGCGCCGCCGCCTCCCGCAACGGCGCCTCGTAGTCCGGGTTGAGGAGGTACCGGACGTCCCCGCCGAGGGCGAGGAGGAGGACGTCGCGGGCGAAAGAGGAGAAGAGCTCCAACGTCTCCTGGAACTCCTCCTGGGTCGATTTGGTCAGGCTGCCGAAGCGCTCCAGGAAGAGGGAGGCGCGACGCCGGCCGAGGAGGGACTCGAACAGGCGCCAGGATTCGTCCCGGGACGCCTGGAGGTCGTCCCATTCGAGCTCGAGGGCCCGGTCGAGGTTGCCGCCGACGAGGAGGGCCAGGATCCGGGCCTGATCCGGGGGGACGTCGCGGCGGGACAGGATGCTCTCGATCTCCTCGCTGCTCACGGCCGAGAAGGCCAGGGTCTGGCAGCGGGAGACGATCGTCGGCAGGAGCAGGAAGGGGCGGGCGGTGAGGAGGACGATGTGGGAGAACGAGGGCGGCTCCTCGAGGACCTTGAGCAGGGAGTTCGCGGAGTCGGCGTTCATCTTGTCGGCGTCCTCGATGATGAAGACGCGCCGCCGGCCGACCATCGGCCGCAGGAAGGCCATCTGTTTCAGGACCCGGGTCTGCTCGATGCGGATGTCCCGGGTCTCGGCCTCGATCTCCATGACGTCCGGGAAGCGGCCCTCGTCGACGGCCCGGCAAGCCACGCACCGGTCACACGAGTCCGCGGTCAGCTCCAGGCAGTTGAGGGCCTTGGCCAGGGTCAGGGCCGCGCGGCGCTTGCCCGTCCCGTCCGGGCCGCAGAAAAGGAGGGAGTTCGGGACCCGGCCCCGCTCGAGGGCCAGCCGGAGGATGTCCTTGACCCGGCCGTTGCCCGCGATATCCTTGAAGGCCATCGTCCGTCAGCCGTCCTTCCGCCCCGGCCGCCCGTCGCGCAGGGCCCGCTTCAGGTAGGGCGACGTGTAGGAGCCGGAAGCGCCGGCGACCTCCTCCGGCGTCCCCTGGGCCACGATGCGGCCGCCGTCCTCTCCCCCTTCGGGACCGAGGTCAATAATATAGTCGCAATACTTGATGACTTCAAGGTTGTGCTCGATGATGACGACCGTCCCGCCCAGGCCGACGAGCTCCGACAGGACCTCGAGGAGCTTGCGGACGTCGTCGAAATGGAGGCCCGTCGTCGGCTCGTCGAGGAGGTAGAGGGTCCGGCCGTTCGTCCGCCGGCCGAGCTCCTTGGTCAGCTTGATCCGCTGGGCCTCGCCGCCGGAGAGGGTCGGGGCCTGCTGGCCGAGGCGGATGTAGCCGAGCCCGACCCGCTTGAGTGTCGCCAGCTTGCGCTTGAGCTGGGGGTGGGCCTTGAGGAGTTCGTAGGCGTCGTCGACGGTCATGGCCAGGAAGTCGGCGATCGTCCGGCCCTTGTACGTCACGGCCAGCGTCTCCTTGTTGTACCGCTTCCCCCCGCACCGGTCGCAGGTGACAAAGACGTCGGGGAGGAAGTGCATCTCGATCTTCTTGACGCCGGCGCCCTCGCATTCCTCGCACCGGCCGCCGGAGACGTTGAAGCTGAAGCGGCTCGAGGAATAGCCCCGCATCCGGGCCTCGGGGGTCCGGGCGAAGAGCTCGCGGAGGGCAGTGAAGAGTCCGGTGTAGGTCGCCGGGTTCGAGCGGGGCGTCCGGCCGATCGGCTGCTGGTCGACGGCGATGACCTTGTCGACCTGCTCGACGCCGTCCATGCCGTCGTGGCGGCCGACGCGCTGGCGGCCGTTGGCCAGGCGGTTCGTCAGGGCCTTGTACAGGATGTCGTCGACGAGCGTGCTCTTGCCCGAGCCGGAGACGCCGGTGACCGCGGTCATGACGCCGAGCGGCAGGCGGACGTCGATCCCCTTCAGGTTGTGCTCGCGGGCGCCGCGGATGGTCAGCCAGCCCGACGGAGCGCGCCGCGCGGCCGGCACCGGGACCTTCCGCTCGCCGCGGAGATACTGGGCCGTCAGGGAATCCGGCGAGGCGAGGATGGCCGAGAGCGGGCCCTCGGCGACCTTGAACCCGCCGGCCTCGCCCGCGCCCGGGCCTAGGTCGAGGACGTGGTCGGCGGCCCGGATGGTCTGCTCGTCGTGCTCGACGACGACGACCGAGTTGCCCTCGTCGCGGAGGCTGCGGAGGAGGGAGATGAGTCGGCCGTTGTCCCGCTGGTGAAGCCCGATGGTGGGCTCGTCGAGGACGTAGAGGACGCCCCGCAGGCGCGAGCCGACCTGGGCCGCGAGCCGGACCCGCTGGGCCTCGCCGCCGGAGAGGGAGGCCGTCGTCCGGTTCAGGTGGAGGTAGGACATCCCGAGGTCCCCCATGATGGCCAGGCGGGCGCCGATCTCCTTGAGGATCTTCGAGGCGACGAGCGTCTCGGACGGGCCGAACTCGAGCGTCGGCACGAAGCGCAGCAGCTCCTGGATGGGGAGCTCGCCGAACTCGTGGATGGTCTTTCCGCCGACGCGGACGGACAGGCTCTCCGGCTTCAGCCGGGCGCCGCCGCACCGCGCGCAAACCTCGTCGGTCAGCTCGACCTCGCCCCGCTCGTCGAGCTTGGTCTCAAAGCCCAGCCCGTGGCAGGCGGGGCACGCGCCGTAGGGGCTGTTGAAGGAGAAGTTCCGGGGCTCGAGCTCGGGCAGGCTGACCTCGCAGTAGGGGCAGAGCAGGCTTTGGGAGAAGAAGCGCTCCCGGCCCGCGTCGTCGACGGCCAGGACCTCGCCCTCGGCGACCTCGAGGGCCTTGGCCACCGCGTCCTCGAGACGCTTCGTGGAATCCGGGCCGACCTTGATCGTGTCGACGAGGACCTCAATCGTGTGCTTGCGGTTCTTCTCGAGGAAGATGTCGTCCTCGAGGTCGCGGAAGACGCCGTTCGTCCGGACGCGGAGGAAGCCCTTCTTGCGGAGGCGCTCAAAGAGCCGGGAGTACTCTCCCTTGCGGCCCTTGACGACCGGGGCCAGGATGCGGGCCCGCCGTCCTTGGTACGTCCCGGCGATCTTGCTCACGATCTCGGTCGGCGTCTGCGAGCTCACGGCCCGGCCGCAGCTCGGGCAGTGGGGCGTGCCGACCCGGGCGTAGAGCAGGCGGAGGAGGTCGTAAACCTCGGTGATCGTGCCGACGGTCGAACGCGGGTTGGTCGAGATCGTCTTCTGGTCGATGGAGATGGACGGCGAGATGCCCTCGACGGACTCGACCTCGGGCTTCTCCATCTGGTCGATGAACTGGCGGGCGTAGGCGGAGAGGCATTCGATGTAGCGGCGCTGGCCCTCGGCGAAGAGGGTATCGAAGGCCAAGGACGACTTCCCCGAGCCGGACGGGCCGGTGACGACGATGAGCCGGTTCCTGGGCAGGGCTACGTCGATTCTCTTCAGATTGTGCTGGGCCGCCCTCTTGATGCGTATCTCGTTCAGCATAACTGATTATTTTACCATAAAATCGGGGACACAATACTCATTCGCCTATTTCCCCGAGGGCCGCCCGGCAGGCTCCATCCGCTCCGGCGTCGAGGTCAGTGATCGCGGGGAGTCGATAATCGGGAAATGAGTATTGTGTCCCCAAATTGACCGCGGAGGGTGATTCGATTACGATGAGATGCGTCCCATGGCCAACGACGACAGGATCCTCCGTTCGATCGAGCTCATCAAGGACATCGGCTACCGGACCGACTCCATCTGCGCCATCAAGCACCTCCCGGCCCAAGAGGGGAAGTACCGCGACTACCCCGACGGCGTCCACCCCGCCCTCCTCGAGGCCCTCGGCCAGAAGGGCTTCCACCGCCTTTACTCTCACCAGCGCTCGTGCTGGGACGCCCTCCAGGAGAGGAAGAACGTCGTCGTCGTCACGCCCACGGCCTCCGGCAAGACGCTCTGCTACAACCTCCCCGTCCTCGACGCCATCCTCAAGGAGCCGTCGACGCGGGCCCTCTACCTCTTCCCGACCAAGGCCCTCTCGAACGACCAGCGGGCTGAGCTCGACGACACGAACGCCCGCCTGCCCGAGGAGGTCCGGGTCTTCACCTACGACGGCGACACGCCCCAGGACGCCCGCAAGGCCATCCGGGCCCGAGGCCACATCGTCCTGACCAACCCCGACATGCTCCACTCGGGCATCCTCCCCCACCACACCAAGTGGATCAAGCTCTTCGAGAACCTCAAGTACATCGTCATCGACGAGCTGCACAACTACCGGGGCATCTTCGGCAGCCACCTGGCCAACGTCCTGAGGCGCCTGCAGCGGATCGCCAGGTTCTACGGCGCCAACCCCCAGTTCATCCTCTGCACGGCCACGATCGCCAACCCGGTCGAGATGGCCGAGAAGATGATCGAGGCGCCGGTCGCCCTCGTCGACGACAACGGGGCGCCGCGCGGCGGCAAGTACATCGTCTTTTACACGCCGCCGGTCGTCAACGCCGCGCTGGGCATCCGCCGCTCCTACGTCAACGAATCGCGGCGCGTGGCCACGATCTTCCTCAAGAACGGCCTCCAGACGATCGTCTTCGCCCAGAGCCGGCTCATCACCGAGGTCCTCCTGACCTATCTCAAGGAGGACATCGAGACGAACATCCAGAAAGAGGGGCTCATCCGCGGCTACCGCGGCGGCTACCTGCCGATGAAGCGGCGGGAGATCGAGAAGGGCCTGCGCACGGGCGAGATCCTGGGCGTCGTCTCGACCAACGCCCTCGAGCTCGGCATCGACATCGGGACCCTCGACGTGGCCGTGCTCGCCGGCTACCCCGGCACGATCGCCAGCACCTGGCAGAGGGCCGGGCGGGCGGGGCGCAAGACGGGGCTGTCGGCGGCCGTGCTCGTGGCCACGAGCTCGCCCCTCGACCAGTTCATCATCAACAATCCCGAGTACTTCTTCTCCAAGTCGCCGGAGATG
>DATKJS010000043.1:0-23375 GCA_035543515.1 Terriglobales bacterium
CCCTGGTCGGCGCGGCTGGGCTTCAAGCTCTCCTTCTGAGCCGCGCGACTCGCGAACCGGAATCTCGAGGGCCCGTCCCCCTGCGGCGGGGGACGGGCCCTTTTTCTTGACAGCGGACCTTCGGGCCGGTATCCTTGACGAGTCCCGAGGTGCCATGAGTCGAACGAAGAAGCGCAGGAAAGCCGCCCCGCGGCCGGAGCACGGGCGGCCGGATGGCCCAAAGCCGGAAACGCGGGGAGAACGACCGGCAGAAAACGCCGCCCCTCCGGATCCGCGCCGGGGCCTCCTTCTCGGCCTGGCCGGCGCGCTGATCGTCGCGGCCTCGGGCCTCTATTATTTCCTGGCCATCGTCCCGGGCCGGGGCCGCCTCCGGCTCCCGGCCAAGGCCTCGCTGAACGTCCTGCTCGTCACCCTGGACACGACCCGGCCCGACCATCTCGGCTGTTACGGCGATGCGGCGGCCCGGACGCCGTCCATCGACGGTCTGGCCGCGGCCGGGGTCCGCTTCGAGCGGGTCTACTGCCAGGCCCCGCTGACGCTGCCCTCTCACACCTCGATCCTGACCGGACTTTATCCCCTCAGGCACGGGGTCCGCAATAACGGCCACGCCCTGGCGGAAGGCGTCCGGACCCTGGCTGAGATGCTCAAGGCCAACGGCTATGCCACGGCGGCCTTCGTTTCCTCCTTCTCGGTCGATTCCCGGTTCGGGCTCGCCCGCGGCTTCGACGTCTATGACGATACCTTCGCCGCCCACGAGTCGCTGAAGGGCGCGAACTCGCAGCGCCGCGCCGGGGAGACTTTCGACCGGTTCTCGCGGTGGATGGACAAGGCGCCCGGCGGCCGGTTCTTCTGCTGGGTCCATTACTACGACCCCCACCTGCCGTACGACCCGCCCTCGCCGTACAAGGAGGAATTCCGAGACCACCTCTATGACGGGGAGATCGCCTATATGGACCATTACGTCGGCGCCCTCATCGGCCGGCTGAAGGCCAAGGGCCTCTTCGACGACACGCTCGTCGTCGTCGCCGGCGACCACGGCGAGGGGCTCGGGGACAAGGTCGAGCTCGGCCACGGCGTCTTCCTCTATGATGAGACCCTCCGCGTGCCCCTCATCTTCGAGAATCCCCGCGTCCTGACCAAGCCGGGAGTGGCGACGGGGATGGTCCGGCTGGTGGACGTGGCGCCGACCATCCTGGACATCCTCGGCCTCGGCAAGGAGGCAGCGGGGATGCAGGGCCGGAGCCTCGTCGGCTGGCTGGGCGGCGCCGGACGCAGGGACCTCGACAGCCTCGTGGAAACATTTTTCCCCAAGGAGAACTTCGGCTGGTCGGAGCTGGCCGCCATCGTTTCCGGCCCTCGGAAATATATCCAGGCCCCCAAGCCCGAGCTCTACGATCTCGCCCAGGACCCGGCCGAGAAGAAGAACCTCGTCGAGGCCTCTGCCGGCCGGGCGGCCGCTCTCAAGGCCGCCCTCGAGGCTGAGATCGTCCGCCTGGGCGAGGGCGGCCCCGCGGCCGGGACGACGGGCAGGACGCGGGCGGCCGACCTCGAACGATTGCGGTCGCTGGGCTATGTGAACTTCGCCCCGGCTAAGCCCGGCGCGGCGGCTCCCGACCCCAAGGACGAGATCGGCCTGCTCAAGCTCATCCAGCGGGCCCAGGCCCTCGAGTACCGCGGGGAGTTCGCCGAGGCCGAGAAGGTCTATAGCGAGATCGAGGGAGCCGTCCCGGACTCGCCGGAGAGCTACATCGACCTAGCCCTCATCCAGGCCAGGCAGGAGAGGCTCGACAAGGCCCTGGAAACGTTGCGCCGCGGGCTCGTCCGGCTTCCGGACTCCGAGCCCCTCCTCGTCCGGCTCGGCATTACCTACACCGTCGCCGGGAAATCGCGGGAAGCGCTGGAGACGATGGACAAGGTCCTGGCCATGAACCCCCAAAACGTCGACGCCCTGACCGTCGCCGGCAATATCATGGACACGTCCGGCCGTAAGGACGAGGGCCGCGCTTATTATGAGCGGGCCCTGGCCGTCGAGCCGGAGAACCGCTTCCTCCGCATGAACTACGCCGCGAACTTGGCCTCGGTCGGCAAGCTGCGCGAAGCGATCGAGGTTTACAAGGGACTGATCGAGGATTTCCCCGAGGAGCAGGGCTTTTATCAGTTCGCCGGGATCGCCTACACCTATCTCGGCGAGTTCGAGCCGGCCATCCAGTACCTCGAGCGGGCCGTGGCCATCCAGCCGACGCCTGTCGGCTATTTCAATCTGGCCGTGGCCTTCGAGAAGAGCGGGAAGCCCGACGACGCGGTCAAGTCCCTCCGCCTCTACCTCGCCGACACGCGTGGGGAGAAGGAGGTCAGCATCCGGCGGGCCCGAGCGGAGCTGGCGCGCCTGGAGAAGCGCGCGCCGGGCCGGTGAGCCCGCCGCACGCTAGTTGGCGAAATAGCCGGCCCGGCTCGAAACCCGGAGGCTTTTCCCCTTGACCTTGACCATGATCTCCTTGAACTTCCCGTCCGCCTGATATTCCGCGGGGGAATAATAGAGGAGATAATAGTTCTCTGAAGCGGCGACGGCTTTCCGGAAGGCGGCGAGAGGATTGCCCGAGGACTCGGCGATGCCGCCGGTCGCCCGGGCCATCTCCCGCAGGGAGCTGAAGATCGAGGCCGAGAGGTCGCTCGTCTGTAGCGTGCTCCTTCCGCCCCGCTGGAACTCGCCGTCCAGGCCGGCCGCGTTCATCTTGGACTGGGTGAGATAGATGAAATTGGCCGTGACGGAGGCGTCAGAGAAGATCCGCTCCATGACCTTCGGGTTGACCTCCGATGTCCTGCGGACATCGGCTTCGGCCGCGTCGGACAGGCTGCTCTCCGCGGCGCCCAGCGATTCATCGCCGAAGTTGCCGAACGACACAGTGTCGATGAGCTCTTTCTCGTAGAAGAAGAAGACGTATTTCTGTCCTTCCTGGCCCTTGAGGGCCCGGGCCAGCCGCTGGAGCGAAGGCGTATCGATGCCGACCCGGTCCCTTAGTTGCTGCTGGCGCTCGTTGATCAGGCGCAATTTCATATCGGCATCGTTGATGGGCATCTTGATGATGTCCCGGATGTCGTCGAGGAGCCTCCTGAACCCCGTGGCCCCGGCCAGGATGTCGGCCCGCAGCTTGCCCTTGAGCTGGCGGGCGATCTCGGGGCGGGGGAGGCGGGCCAGGGCCTCGGGCTTGAAGTGGTAGCTCGCCCGCGGCGTGACCACGATCAGTGAATCGTCCGGCTGCAGGACCTCGGTGAAGAAAAAATCGACGGCGTCATCGATCTTGGGCATGGGGTCGAGGACCTCGAACTGGAGGACGATCGTCCGGCGCGTCCTCGGAGCGGGCTTTGTCGCTTCCGGACCGGCGGCCTCCTCCTTCTGGATGTCCGTCTTCCGGACGAGATACAGGGCGACGACCTTCTGCGGCTTGCCGTTCTCGAAGACCTCGAAATCGTTGAGAGCGAGGTCGTCGACGAAGCGGTCGCCGTCGAAGACCCGGACCGGGACCTCGACGTTGACGACCCCGGTCGTGTGGCGGAGCTCCTGGGGCCGGAGGGAGAGGGCGAAGAACGTCACCGCGACCGCCAGTAGGGCCCGTTCGAGGAGGGTCCTTGCCCGCGGCGCGAACCGCGCGGGCCGAGGGACGTGGATCCGGCACTTTTGATCGCCCATCTCGCGCCTCCCTATCTTCATCTTCAGAATAAGTCCCCTTGCCGATACTCTATCATTATAGAACGGGGACGGCTGGGACCGGGCCATTTTATCTTACCTGAAAACGAGGGGTTTTCGGACGGAGCCGCGGCGGCCCGAATCCATGTCTTGGATGGCGATCTCGAGGTCATACGCGCCCGGCTGGACCACCGGGAAAACGATCTCCGCGACCAGGACGTCCGGATTCCCTTCGAACGTCCGACGGTCGCGGATGGTCATCCTGAGGGGCGTTTCAACGCCGTCCATCGGGGAAAAGAGCTTTGCTTCGACGGACAGGATCGGCCGCTCCTCCGTCCGGGGCGGGCGCAGCTCGAACGGAAGGACGAGCGTCAGCTTCTCCGTCCCCGCATCGATCTCCGAGATGACGGGACGGCATGCCTTGGGGATCATGGGGTAGAGGTCGACGAGCGACCGTTCTCGCCCTCCGTCCTTTCCCTTCTGGGCCGAAGGCAATCTCACGAATTCGGCCTCGGCCCCGGCCTCGAGGAGGAGGGGCGAGAACAGGACGATCCCTTCGTGGGGCGGAGCCGCGACTTCTAACCGGGTCCTGCCGGCGCAGGCCTCCCCGGAGCCGAGGTCCCGCACGGCCATCCGCGCGTCATATGTTCCGGGCGGGACGCCGACGATGAGATAGGGAAACAGGGTTCGCCCGTCGTACCTGCCGAGGTCGAGGACCCACCGGCACGAGAGGATCTCGGCCCCCGCCTTGTCACGAACGAGGGCGATGATTTCGGACTTGGCCGCGGGCGGCCCCGTCCTGGCGCCGACGTCCAACCGGGCCAAGAGGCAGGCCTGCTGGTCCGGCCCGGCCGCAGGGACGAGAAGGTCGACCGCGACCGGAAGGGGATGGGAGGCCGGCTCGTCGGACCAGATGAGGTCGAGGAGTTGGAGGGCCTTCTCGAAATCCGTCATCCGGGCGAACGGCTTGGCGTCCGTGTACCCCTCCTGGACGAGCACCCGGGTGCCCGGCCGGCCGACCTCGACCCGGATCCTGTGATACTTCCCCTCCCAGGACTCCTTGACGTAGTAGCCCAAGACGTAGAAATTCCCGGTCAGTTCCTGCAGGTCCCGGGCTATGTCCGTGACCTGGTTGATGTCGGCAAAGTAACTGCCGCCGGAGGCCGCGGCCATGTCCTTCAGCGGATGCTCCCACCAGATGTGCTTGACTTTGTCCCCGGTGCGGAGGAACCACCAATCCTGCGTGTTGATGGCATAGACGGCCGTCCCGGTAGCACCGAAGAGCCTCCCGACCTCGGGGCCGAGGCTTCGTGACGTGAACAGGACCAGGCTCTTATTACCGGGGATCGTCTTGAAGACCTCGGCCACGTCTTTCAGGCGGTCGACGAAGTCCGATCGCGCGAAGATGATGGTGCCGGGAATGAAGATGGGCTCGTCCGTCACCTCGGGGATTGAGTACGCCTCTCCCTGGCTGGGTTCGATTTCCGTGACGCCCTTGAGCGCGCGCCGGACCCGGGCGATATCCGTCGTAAGGTATTCTTTGATGAAAAAGCCCGACATCGAGTGGAATCCGAGGAGGCCCACCTCGTCTCCGGGCCGGACCTGAGAGTCGAGGAACCGCTCTGCGACGGCTATGGCCTTCTGTCTGCCCTCGGGGTCGCTCCCCTGGACGTCGAGGAACAGGAAGAACTTGCGGTTCATGAGCGCGGACGGCTTGACCGCGGCGGGGAGCTCCGGCGCCACGACCATGCCGGCTTGCGTGATCGTGTGGACCTCGAACTCGGTGATGGTCTTCTTCTGGCCGTCCTCAAAGAGGGCAAAGTCCTCCTTCCGGAGGTCCATGACAGGGCGGCCGTCCGCTCCGAGGACGCGGACCGGCACGAGCTTGACGATCGCCGCCGCTTCCTGACGGAGGGGGCGTTCCTGTTGCTCACGATCCTGCCCTCCGCTCCACAGCGCCAAGGCCGCGATTGACGCCAGGCACAGGATCGAGATTGCCGCGATGGACGTTTTCATCGTCTTTGCCCTGCCCTTTTCCTGGCCTCTCAGAACATCACATCCGTCTCGACCGTAAAGAACTTGTATTCATTGTAAATAACGACCGTCTCCGAACGCGTAAAATGTCCGCCGTGTTTTCCTAAATAATTTTCCCTGACCGCGTAGCGGCTGGGAAAACGGATGCCTTTCGTCTCTAAGGCGTATTCCGAGGTCATGAGGATGTCCGGCTTCCTGCCTAACTTCTGCGCTTCGCCCACCACCGCTTCATAGTTCTCGATCGATGACGGGCTCCATTGGATCTTGAGGACGCTGGCGTCCCTCTTCCGGAGCCAGACGGTGCCGAAAAGGTAATCCGGCCGGAAGCCGGGTTTCGGAAAGGCTTCGAGGACCACGGCCAATTCGCCTCCGACCTTCTCTTGCCGGACGATTCTGTAGTCGAAATTCGCCTGGTGCTCCCGGCCGACGAGCCCGAGCGGCCCCATGACGACATAGGCGTGTTTGAAGATATGGGTCTTGAGGGGAGCGTTAGGGATGTTGGTTTTCTTTCCCTGTTCTTCGATGAGGGTACGGGTTTCTTGGATATGTCCGGCACGATCCCGGACGAGCTGATAGTCGTAGACGGACTTGAATTTCTTTTCATGGTGGTCGATAAAGAAGATGTCAAAACTCACGTTGTAGGCTTCCTCTTCGACATAGAACCATTCGTCAATTCTTTCGCGGCAGACGAAGTTCAAGACCGCCCGGGAGAGTTTGTCGCAATAACCGGCGGCCCGGCCGAGGAGCGAGGAGATCTCTTCCTGCGCCGCGGCGGACTTCTCTTTGGGAGCATGAGCGGCCGGAGCTTCCTGGCGTCCTCCGGGAAAGCGAGCGGGTGCGTTCCAAGCGCTCAGGAGGAACGCCGCCGACAGGCCGCAGACGAGACAGGGGAGGGGGAACCTTGTGCGAGAGAAAGCCACCGCGCACCTCCGCGCCTGATGCCTTTCCGATCCCCTTCTTTCAAGAAATATACGTCCGGTCCCGGCCGATGTCAATGAGGTGAGCGTGCCGCGCAAGAAGTGCGCTGCTGGCCGGCCGATTGCGGGGTCCATTCACCCTTCCCGGGGGGGCAGGCGGCATCGAACGGCCGTTCTTGCGTAGAGTTCGGGCCCCAAAAATGCTATATTGAACCCTCCGCCCCGTGCCCCGCGAGGGGGAGGGAAGGACTCCCGATCTCGACAAAGGAGCGACGACCGATGGCCAAGATCGACGACCTGTGCAAGATCGCGACCCGGCTCCGCATCCACTCGCTGCGGATGACGACCGCGGCCGGCTCCGGCCACCCCACGACCTGCCTCTCGGCGGCCGACCTCGCCGCCGGCCTTTTCTTCGGCGAGATGCGCTTTAATCCGAAAGACCCGCACGACCCGGCGAACGACGAGTTCGTCCTGTCCAAGGGCCACGCCGCGCCGCTCCTCTGGGCGGTTTACGCCGAGGCCGGGCTCATCCCGCTCGAGAGCCTCCTCGGCCTGCGCAAGATCACGAGCGACCTCGAGGGCCACCCGACGCCGCGCATGCCGTGGGTCAAGGCCGCCACCGGCTCGCTCGGCCAGGGGCTTTCGGTGGGCGCGGGCCTGGCCCTCGGACAGCGGCTGGACAAGTCGCCGGCCCGGACCTTCGTTCTCATGGGGGACGGAGAGTGCGCCGAGGGGGCGGTCTGGGAGGCGGCCGCCTACGCCGCCCACGCCCGGCTCCGGCGCCTCTGCGCCATCGTCGACGTCAACCGCCTGGGCCAGTCCGACCCGACCATGTACGGGCACGACCTTCCGGCTTACGCGCGGAAATTCCGAGCCTTCGGCTGGGACGTCCTGACGGTCGACGGCCACAAGATGGAGCGGATCCTCGAGGCGTTCAAGATGGTCGGCAAACGGGGGAAGCCGACGGTCATCCTGGCGCGGACGATCAAGGGCAAGGGCGTTTCCTTTATCGAGGACCGGAACGGCTGGCACGGCAAGCCGCTCAAGCCCGACGAGCTGGCCCGGGCGCTCGAAGAGCTCGGTTGCCTGCCCGACGTTGATGCGCGGAAGCTCGTCCGGACCCCGCGCCGGTGCCGTGCCTCAAGGCCCCACGCCGCGGCCGCGGACTTCCCGCGGACGCCGTACAAGGACAATACGGCGACGCGCATGGCCTACGGCAACGCCCTTCTGGCGCTCGGCAGGGTCAACCCCGTGGTCGTGGCCATTGACGGCGATGTCAAGAATTCTACCTACGCCGACAAGTTCTTCGAGGCCTTCCCGGGGCGGTCCTTCGAGGCCTACATCGCCGAGCAGAACATGGTCGGCATGGGCACGGGCTTGGCCGCCCGGGGCTACATCCCGTTCATCGCCACCTTCGCCGCCTTCCTCGCCCGGGCCCACGACCAGGTCCGGATGGCCGGGTACTCCCTCTCGAACATCAAGCTCTGCGGCTCCCACGTCGGCGTCAGCATCGGCGAGGACGGGCCGAGCCAAATGGGGCTCGAGGACCTGGCCATTTTCCGCTCCGCGCCGGGCTGCGTCGTCCTCTATCCGAGTGATGCCGTCTCCGCGGAAGCCCTGGTCGCGGCCATGGCCGTGCACAAGGGGATGGCCTACATCCGGACGACCCGGCCGGCGACCCCAATCCTCTATCCGGCCGGGGAGACGTTCCCCATCGGAGGCTCCAAGGTCCTGGGGAAAGGGGAGGGGGACGCGGTCACGGTCATCGCCGCCGGCATCACCGTCCACGAGGCGCTCAAGGCCCGCGGGGCGCTGGCCAAAGAGGGGATCGGCATCAGGGTCGTCGACGCCTATTCGGTCGCCCCCCTGGACGCGACGGGCATCGCCCGGGAGGTCGCGGAGACCGGCGGCCGGGCCGTCGCCGTCGAGGACCACTACGCGGCGGGCGGCCTCGGCGAGGCCGTGGCCGAGGCGCTGGCCGGGAAGGCCGTGCTGAAACACCTCTGCGTCCGCGAGCTGCCCCGGTCGGGCAAGCCCGGCGAGCTCCTAGAGAAATATGGGATCGGGGCCGGCGCCATTGCCCGCGCCGTCAGGGAGCTGGCCGGGAAGTAGGCCGAGCGATGGCGGGGCGGTCCGGGGGGCGAGAACGATGAACAACAGGCGGCCCATTCGGGCGGGCGGCCTGGCGGCCGTCCTCCTTCTCCTGGCCGGGCCGCTCGTTCTGGATCGGGCCCTCCGCGGCCAGGCCTCCCCGGTCACTTCTTCCCTGACCGGGACCGTGACCTATGTCTACGACGGCGACACGATCAAGGTCCGTCTGGATTCGGGCAAGGAGAAGCGGGTCCGGCTCATCGGCGTCGACTCGCCCGAGCTCAACGACCCGCAAGAGGCGGGCCGGCTGTGGGCTTTCCTGGCCCGCCGCTTCGCCTCGTCGGCGCTCTATCAGAAGACCGTCCGCCTGACCCGGGACAGGGAGGAGGTCGACGCCTATGGGCGTCTCCTGGCCTTTGTCTGGGCCGGCGACGCGACGATGTTCAACGAGACCCTCGTCCGGGAGGGCTATGCGCGCGCCTACCTGAGGTACCCGTTCGACGCGGAGGTCAAGGCGAGACTTCGCGAGGCGGAAGACGAGGCGCGGCGGGCGGGCCGGGGGCTATGGCGCGAGAGGCCCTTTGACGTCGTCGGTCCGGGCGAGGCCCGGGCCCGCCTGGGGCAGGTCGTGACGGTCCGCTTCCGCTGCGTGCGCCTCTTCGTTCGTGGCCGGTTCGAGGTCCTCGTCCCCTCGGCCGGGGATTTCGAGGCCGTCGTGCCTCGCGACGTTCTCGCGACCTTCCCCGGCCCCCTGGATTACGAGGGGCGGACGATGGACGTCACGGGCCTTGTCGAGGAGTTCAAGGGCCGTCCCCAGGTCGTCATCGGCCTCTCCGCCCAGGTCAAGGTGGGCGCGAAGGGCGCCGCCGCCCGGCCCGGCCAGGGCGTTTGACACCCGCCGTGTCTTGGTTTATATAGTCCACGGAGTTCGGCTCATGTTCGAGAAGATCACGCCCGCCATCCGAGAAGAGCTGGAAACCATCGTCGGCAAGTCCAACGTCCTCTCCGGCCACGAGCAGACGCTCGATTACAGCCACGACGAATTCTCTCTCAGGGAGCTCGCCCGGGAGCCGGAGCTCGTCGTCAAGCCCGGCTCCGAGGCCGAGGTGGCCGAGGTCGTGCGCCTGGCCGCCGGCCGCCGCGTTCCCGTGACGCCGCGCGGCGGGGCGACGGGGCTCTGCGGCGGCTGCGTTGCGGCGAGCGGCGGGCTTGTCCTGTCGCTCGAGCGGATGAACCGCGTCCTCGAGATCGACGCCGGGAATCAGATGGCCGTGGTCGAGGCCGGCCTCAGGCTGTCGGACCTGACGACCGCCGTCGAATACGCCGGGCTCTATTTTGCGCCCCACCCCGGGGACGAGAGCGCCATGATCGGCGGCCTCATCGCCACGAACGCCGGCGGCAGCCGGGCCGTCAAGTACGGCACCATCCGCAACTACGTCCGCGGCCTCGACGTCGTCACGCCCGCCGGGGACCTCCTCCGGCTCGGCGGCAAGTTCATCAAGTCGAGCACCGGATACAACCTCATGCAGCTCTTCATCGGCTCGGAGGGCACCCTCGGCGTCGTCACCAAGGCCATCATCCAGCTCATCGCCAAACCCCTCCTGACTCGCTCGCTCGTCGTCCCCTTCGCCGAGCTTGAGCCGGCCATCGACACCGTGCCCCTCTTCTTCCGGAAGGGCATCGTGCCCATGGCCGTCGAGTTTCTCGAGGTCGAGCCCATCACGCTGGCCGAGGAGTACCTGCGGCTGAAGTGGCCGACGAAGATGGGCAAGACCCATCTCCTCATCATTCTCGACGCGAACTCCGAGGACGAGATGGACCGGCTGTCGCAGGCCGTGGCCGACGTCTGCGTCGAGCAGGAGGCCATGAACATCTTCATCGCCGAGACGCCGAGCCGGCAGGAGGAGGTCCTGTCGATCCGCTCCAAGATCTACGAGGCCATCAAGGCCGGCACGGTCGAGATCCTCGACATCTCCCTGCCCCGGGCCGAGATCGCCGGCCACGTCCGCAAGGTCGGCGAGGTGGCCAAGCGATACGACATCTGGCTGCCGACCTTCGGCCACGCCGCCGACGGCAACGTCCACACCCACATCATGAAGGCCCGCTACATGAGCGGGAAGATGGTCCCCGTGCCCCAGTCGGAATGGCGCGACAAGGTCGACCCGGTCCGCGGGGAGCTCTTCCAGGACTGCCGTGAGCGCGGCGGCGTCATCTCCGGCGAGCATGGCATCGGGCTCGTCAAGAAGCCCTTCCTCTCCCTGGTCCTGGGGGAGAAGGAGATCGACCTCATGCGGACCGTCAAGAAGGCCTTCGACCCGGCCGGGATCATGAACCCCGGCAAGATCTTCGATTGACAAGGGGGACGAACCATGTTCGAACGCATCACCGAGCTCTACGTCATCCTGGAGAACAAGCCGTCCGTGCTCGGCGACCTCTGCAGCTTCCTGGCCGAGAACGACATCAACATCGACGCCATCGGCGTCTTCCATGACACGGCCAAGCTGTACGTCCAGAGCCTTAACAAGGCGGTCAAGCTCCTGGGCAAGCTCAATTATGTCGTCGAGCTCCGCGACGTCCTCAGGGTCGACCTCGAGAACAGGCCCGGCGCCCTGGCCGAGGTCACGACCAAGCTCGGCGACGAGGGGATCAACATCGAATATTGCTACGGGACGCTGTCCCGCAAGGGCAACTTCGTCTCGGTCATCATGGACGTCTCCAACATCGAGCGAGCCGTCCAGGCCCTGGGCGGGTGAGGGAGCGGCGCGGGCGTCCGGGCCCGGCCCGAACTTCCTCCGTGACATCGGCGCCGGTTTGGCCTAAAATAGCCGGCAGAACCGGGTAGGGAAAGAGCATGGAGGGATGTCCGATGAAAAGAACCGTCCGCGGCCGCGCTCGCCTCGCGGCCTTCATCCTCCCCATCGTCTTCGGCCTCGGTCTGGGCGTAGCCGCCGCCGCGCCGGCGGCCGCCCAGGTTTCCGGCGACAGGCACGACCTCGTCTTCCCGGCCTTGCCCGGGAGCTGGGACGAGGGCGTGCCGCTGGGCAACGGCCTGCTGGGAGCCCTCGTCTGGCAGAAGGGCGGCGCGCTCCGCCTCTCGCTCGACCGGGCCGACCTCTGGGACCTGCGGCCGGTCAAGGAGTTCGACGGCAACAGGTTCCGGTTCGCCTGGGTCAAGGCCGAGGTCGGGAACGGCGACCTCGGGCCCGTCCATGACATGGTCGACGTCCCCTACGAGCGCGACCCGGCCCCGACGAAGATCCCCGCCGGGGCGCTCGAATTCGACATCGCCCCGCTCGGCGAGGTCGCCTCGGTCCGGCTCATCCTGAAGGACGCGCTCTGCGAGGTCCGCTGGAAGAGCGGCGCGCGGATGACGGTTTACGTCCACGCCGTCCAACCCGTCGGATGGTTCAAGTTCGAGGGCGTGCCGGCGGAGTTCGCGCCGCGACTCGTCCCGCCGGCGTTCGCCCAGGCGGAGGCCTCCGCCGCGGAGGCCCCGGCCGCGGCAAAGACCCTGGCCTCGCTCGGCTACCCCGCCCCGGAAGTCTCCGGGGACGCGACCTCGGCGCGCTTCCGCCAGCGCGGTTGGGACGGCATGAGCTACGACGTCGCCGTCGAGTGGAAGAAGTCGGAGCCGGCGACCCTCATCGGCGCCTGGAGCGTCGGCGCCCGCGTCCCGGGCCGCGAGGGCGGGGGAGAGGCCGCGGGCGAGGTCGTGGGGGCCTGGAAGCGCATCGCCGCCCTCGACCTCGACAGCCATCGGGCCTGGTGGAAGCGGTTCTGGGCCCGATCCTCGGTCGAGCTGCCCGACCCCGTGCTCGAGAAGGAGTGGTTCCTCGAAACGTACAAGTTCGGGGCGGCATCGCGCCGCGGCGCGCCGCCCATGACCCTCCAGGCCGTCTGGACCGCCGACGACGGCGGGCTGCCCCCTTGGAAGGGCGACTATCACAACGACCTCAACACTGAGCTGAGCTACTGGCCCGGCTACGCCGCGAACCACCTCGAGGAGAGCCAGGTCTTTGTCGATTGGCTCTGGACGATCCGGCCCGAGGCCGAGAAATACACCCGGACCTATTTCGCGGCCAAGGGGCTCAACGTCCCCGGCGTCTGCACGCTCACCGGCCAGCCCATGGGCGGCTGGGCCCAGTACTCGCTCGGGCCGACGGTCTCGGCCTGGCTGGCCCACCACTTCTATCTCCAGTGGCAGTACGGCCGCGACCCGGCCTTTCTCGCCGACCGGGCCTACCCCTGGATCAGAGATGCGGTGGCCTTCATCGACAGCATCGCCGTCCGCCGGCCCGGCGGGAAGCGACAGGTCCCGCTGAGCTCGAGCCCGGAAATCAATGATAACCGGCTCGAGGCCTGGTTCTCCGAGACGACGAACTTCGACCTGGCCCTCGTCCGCTGGCTCTACAGCGCCGCGGCCGAGCTGGCCGGGGCGCTCGACAAGAAGGGCGAGCGCGACCGGTATCTCAAGGCGCTCGCCGACTGGCCCGACCTGGCCCTCTCGGCCGACGACGGCCGGCTGCTCGTCGCTCCGGACCATCCGCTCAAGGAATCGCACCGCCACTTCTCGCACCTCATGGCCATCTATCCTCTAGGCCTGGTCGATTGGTCGGGCGGCGAAGCCGACCGCCGGACGATCCGCGCCTCGCTTGCCGACCTCGACCGGCTCGGCCCGGACGGCTGGTGCGGCTACTCGTACAGCTGGCTCGGTGGCCTCTCGGCCCGGGCCATGGACGGGGAGAAGGCCGCAGCGGCCCTGCGGACGTTCGCCGAATGCTTCTGCCTGCCCAACAGCTTCCACGCCAACGGTGACCAGTCGAAGAGCGGCAAGTCCAAGCTCACCTACCGGCCCTTTACCCTGGAGGGGAATTTCGCCTTTGCCGCCGGCCTCCAGGAGATGCTTATCCAGAGCCACACCGGCGTCGTCCGGCTCTTCCCGGCCGTCCCGGCGGCCTGGAAGGACGCCGCCTTCGAAATGCTGAGGACCTACGGCGCATTCCTCGTCTCCGCCCGCAGGCGGGCGGGGAGCGTCACCGACGTGCGGATCGTTTCGGAGGCGAGCGGCCTCATCCGTCTGGAGTCCCCCTTCGGCCCGACCCTCTTCGAAGCTATGGGCGTGCCGGCCGACAGGGTCAAGCGGACGGGAAGCCTGATCGAGATCGAGATGAAGCCCGGCGAGTGCGCCGTCCTCAAGGCCAGGTAGAGGCCGGGCCCCTCCTGCGGCGCCGCGCGCCGGGGCCCGGCCGCGGGCCCCGGGCGGACCCGTTCACGGCTGCGGATAGAGGAGCGCGTTCAGCAGGAACTTGTAGGTGCCGTGGGACTGGGCCCGGTTCTGGCAGCGGATACCGATGAGGATGAGCCGGCCGTCCTTGTATTTCGTGTCCACGACGGCCGCCTTCCGGGCCAGGTATTCCTCCCCGAGCAGCCAGCCGCTGAGAAGGACGTCGTCCTCGGGATAGGTGGCCACGACCTTACGGTCCCAGTCGAAGGGCGGCGAGAACGTGTCGAGGGCCAGGCTGTTGACGAACATGGCCGCGGCCTCCTTCGGCATGCCGTAGCCGATGGGCGTCTCGTTGTCGACGAGGATCCGCAGGATGGAGGTCGGGCAGAAGAACTTCGCCTGGTCCAGGCCCTGGAGGGCATTGCGCGCCGGGGCGCTGAACTCGCCGATGGCGAACTCGGCGGCCCGGTTGAGGGCGACCATGGTCCCGCCCTTCTCCACGAAGGCCTTGAGGTTGTCGACGCCCTCCTGGCCGATGCCGCCCTCGTACTCGGGCGGGACGTTCTGCTGGAACAGCCGGAACATGAACGACTCGGCGCCCGGCGCGCCGCCCGGGCCGCCGCCTGTCCCGCCCGCGCCCGGCCGCATGCCCTTGATCGTGTTGGCGTTCTCGTCGGCGAAGATGATGACGTCGAAGTCGGCCCGCAGGTCGGGTTTCTTGTCCTTCGTCCCTTTGATATCGTCGTTGTGAAGGGTCTTGTAGGGGATGCCCATGTCGTCGAAGACGTAGCGCGTCCAGCCCTCGTCCATGTTGCCCCGCCAGGACTGGAAGAGGCCGATGCGGGGGAACTTGACCGGGGCCTTGGCTAGCCCGGCGATGTCGTCGACGTCGAGGACGGCCAAGTCGTATTTCTGGGCCAGGGCCGGGAGGGCCTTCTTCACCGCGGCAGAGTTCCTGACGATGAAGGCGCCCGCCTGGAGGTCGACCCGCTTGACCGTCGCCCTCGTCTTCGTCCGCCAGACCTCCGCCTGATCCTTGAGCAAGGCGATGGCCATGGCGTAGGAGGCGTTGACCCGCGGGTCGAGGACGAAGTAGGCCGCCTTCCCCTGATCAGGGACCTTGGGGTAGGGGGTCTTGTCGAGCTTCTCGAGCCGGGCCTCGAAGGCCTCGTCGACCTGGTCGCAGAGAACGCCCATCTGGAGCGGGAGCGTCCAGGCGGCGTTGTCGTAGGGCGGGACCGGCGGGCCGCCCGGGTACTGGCGCATGTCGGGATACTTCTGCCGCTCGAGGAGGGCCCAGGCGTAGGTCTTGTAGGGCTGGGCCATCCTGACGACGAACGAGCCGGCCGGATAGAGCCGGCCGCCGGCCGTGAAGTCGGCCGTGGCCTGCTCGACCACGACGCCGCCCGTCATCAGGACGTCGAGCATCTTGAGCATGGTCGGATAGTCGCGCTGGCGCGCGGGGATGACGAAAGCGTAGGGCTGGCCCCGGTCGACCTTCTCGACCGAGTTCCTGTACATTTGGTAGAAGTTGAAAAGGAAATCATCCTTGTTGAGGGCGACGGTCTTGACCAGGCTCTTGGACAGGACGAGCTCGTAATCGACGATGTCCCGGAGGCGCCACCAGCCGCCGGGCCATGGGTCGACGAAGTCCATCCGCTTGTCGTAGAAGGTCGTCGGCAGCTCGCTCGGCTCGATCGAGACGGGCGTCGCGACCCGGACCGAGGCGGCTTCGCTGAGGAGGCCGATGACGTTATGGAGCCATGACGTGTCGTCGCAGGCGCCGATCCACCAGGCCGTGTAGGACCGGCCGTTGACGACCCCGCTCATGCCGTGCTTCTGGAGGTCGTAGGCCATCCCCGTCCCGAGCAGGTTCACGCTGCGCCAGACCATGGGCTGGATGTTCGGCAGGGGCGGGTCCATGAACGGCGGGATGAAGAGCCGGGCCCCGTTCGAGCCCTGCTGGTGCTCGTCGATGTGGACCTGCGGCAGCCAGTCCCTGTAGAGGACCCGGGTCACCGCCCGCGTCTCGGGCAGGTTGAACATGTACCAGTCGCGGTTGTCGTCGTGCCCCGCGTAGACGTGGTAGAGCCAGGGCATGGCGCCGCCCTCGTACTTCGTACCGACGTACTTCTTGTACCAGTCGACGACCATCTGGACGCCGTCGGGATTATGGGTGGGGACGAGAAGGACGATGACGTCGTTGAGGACCTTATTGGCGTCATAGAAGGTCTTGCCCGTGACGAGGTCGTAGGCGAGCTCCATGGACATCTGGGAGGCTGCGATCTCGGTCGCGTGGAGCGAGCAGGTGATGAGGACGATGGCCTTTCCCTCGCGGGCCAGGGCCCGTGCCTCGTCGACCGAGGACAGGCGCGGGTCGCGGAGCTTGTGCGTGATCTCCTTCCAGCGGTCGAGCTTGGCCAGGTTCTCGGGCGTCGAGATGGCGGCCATGATCATCGGCCGCTTCTGGACGGACTCGCCGATGGTGAAGAGCTTGAGGCGCGGCGACTCGTGGGCCAGCTTCTGGAAGTAGGCCGTGATCTGGGCGTAGTCGGCCAGCTTGCGGTCGGCGCCGACCGTGAACCCGAGGAACTTCTCGGGCGGCGTTTGGGCGAAGAGGGCCGCGCCGGCGACGGCGGCGAGAAGGACGATGGCGGGAACGAGAATCCGACGGGACATCGGGACCTCCTTGTCGGGGCTAAAGAGGCCTATTTATCATTCGCTCCGGAACGTGTCAAGCCGCGCCAGCGAGGAGGCGGGAAAAGAGGGCCCCCGGCCCGGCAGGGGTGGCCGGACCGGGGAGTATTGAGGAACTTGAGGAGGTTACTGGAGGACGACCTCGACCTCGCCCGTGAGCGCCGGGTTGTTCTTGGCCGTGACCCGGATCGTGAGCTTGTCGCCCTTCTTGAAGCCGGGGTTCTTGAAATAGAGCTTGGTACGGAAGCCGACAAAGTTCATCATCGACCCCTCATCGACCGCGACCTGGGACCTTAACGTGAGCGGAGGGAAGAAATCGCCGTTTCGCGGAAAGTCATAGAGCCGCATCCAGGAGGCGATGATGCCTTCCTTGCCGAGGTGCCGATAGAGACCGACATCGTGGATCTCGCCCTTGTATTCCTTCCGCAGCTCCGAGACGGACGGCATCTTGTATTCCTGGCCGTTGTAGACCATGACCACGCCGTTGCGGTTGACGACGACGTTCTCACCTTCCTTGGCGGCGGCCATGTAGACCACGAACATGACGTAGGGGCTGTTGAGGTTCTCGTCGACCAGGGCGGCGTCGACGGCCAGCCTGATCCCGCCCTTCTCGTTCTCGAAGGCCCCCATGCCCAGGTCCTTGGTCTGGGCGAAGGCCGCCCCGCCGAGGATGAGCAGCGAGAGAAAAATCCTTAAGGTTTTCATAATTGGCCTCCTTACTCTCAATCAAGTATATGCAAGCAGCGTGCCAAATTCCGGCTCGGGGGGCCTCCCGGAGGGGGAGAGAGCCGCCCCGCCGGGGCGCGCCCACGGGGAGACGGCAGGCCCGGGCATGGGTCTGCCGACCGGGCTGCCAGTCCGGAAAGAATGCGCTGAATCTATCGGAATATGTAAGATCAGAGTGTCCTCTTTCGGAGACGGCGGCGTGGGCCGGGAGAGGCCCTGCGGGAGCCCCGAAATTCAGAGAGGGAGCGGCGGCGCTAAGAGCCGCATCAGCCCTGGGTCAGGACGTCGTGGGCGGTGACGAGCATGGCCCGGACGGGCAGCCCGTAGGGGCAGCCGGCCTCGCAGGGGGCCGCGCATTCCCGGCAGGAGTCGGCGCGGGCGCCAGGGACCTTGGCGTAGAGGGCCATGGACTCCTTCTCCCGCCCCTGGCCCAGGAAGTAGTGCTGGTAGCGCAGGATGGTATTGACCGGGACCCCGCGCGGGCAGGCCGGCTCGCACCGGCCGCAGGCGTGGCGGCAGTACAGGCCGCCGCAGGTCTCTCCGTAGGCCCCGAGCATCTTTTCGTCGGCGGCGGAAAGACGGGTGCCCGACAGCCGGAGATAGGCCTCGAGGTCCGCGTACGTCTGGGTCTGGCAGCAGGCCGTGTGGACTTCCGGCCGGCCGAGGACGAAGCGGATGGCGGCGTCGCGGATCTCCTCCTTGGTCCTGAGGCCGTGGGCGGCGATGAACGCCTGGGCCGCTTCATACTTCTCCTTGTACCGCTTGAGCCCGTCGGCGAAGAGCGGGTCGACCGGCTTTTGGCCCTTCTCCATGGCCTCGATCCGCGACTTAATGCCGTAATAGAGGGTGACGGGAGCCGTCTTCATCAGGGCCACGCCGATCTTTCGGTTCGCGCAGGCGGCGAGGACCTTTTCCGCGTTGTCGCGCCTCAGGAAGTTGTAGGCCATCAGGAAGACGTCGAACCGCCCGTCCTCGGCCGCGGCGAGAAGGATCGTCTCCATGGTCTCCTCCGGGTCGCGGAACCAGAACGTGCCGTGCTGGGAGACGCCCACGTGCTTGACCCTGCCCTCGGCCTTGAGCTCGGTCATGGCGGCGTGGAAGCCCTCGGTCTTGAGCGTCGCGGCCTTCTCGGGACAATGCATCATCAGGCAGTCGACGTAGTCGGTCTGGAGCTCCGCGAGGGCCTTGCGGGCCCGCCTGAGGAAGCCCTCCTTGGACCTGTCCTCCTGGACCTCGAGCTTGGTCGCGATGAAGACGGACTTGCGGTCGAGGCCCTTGAGGGCCCTGGCCAGGATGCGGTGATGCCCGGGGTACTCCTCGGCCGTATCAAAATAGTTCATGCCCGCCTCGCGGGCGGCTCGGATGACCCCGTCGTCCGTGATGAACCCGCAGGAGATGTCGGAGACCTTGAAGCCCGTCCGGCCAAGGACGCGATATTCCCTGATCCTGGGCGGCGCGTCGGCCTGATGCGGGACGGCTGCGCCGCCCGCGGCGCGGCCGGCCAGTCCGGCCCCGGCGGCGCCTAGGGCGGCCTTCCTGAAGAACTGCCTTCGTCCGAGGCGGTGTGGGTGGTCCATGCGGCTCCTTTCCTTCGACGCCGTGATCCGGGCCGCGGCGCCGAGGAGGCAGGATACCAGGGCGGGGCGGGGGGCGTCAACCGGAAAGGACGGTCGGCCGGGAACGGGCCGAGGCCGCCGCACGACGCCGGCCGGGGGTCAGTCCCGCGACTGGCGGAGGATGAACATCCGCAACAGCTGCATGGCCGCCATGGCCGTCGCGGCAACGTAAGTTAGGGCCGCGGCGCCCAGGACGCTCCGGGCGCCGGCGAGCTCCTCCGACGTCAGGAAGCGGCGCTCCCCGAGCAAGACCAGGGCCCGCTTCGAGGCGTTGAATTCGACCGGCAGGGTCACCACGGAGAAGAGCACGGCCCCGGCGAACAGGAGGATGCCGATGTCCATGAGGACGCTCGGGCTCCCCTTATGGCTGAAGAGGAACCCGACGAAGAAGAGAGGGAAGGCGAGGCCCGAGCCGAGGTTGGCGATGGGGTAGATCAGGGTGCGCAGGGCCAGGGGGCGGTAGTGCGACTGGTCCTGGAGGGCGTGGCCGGTCTCGTGGGCGGCGATGCCGAGGGCGGCGATGGAGTTGCTTTCATAGACGCCTTGGGACAGGCGGAGGATCCGGCGCTTGGGGTCATAGTTGTCGGTCAGCTCCCCCGGAATGGCCTCGACCTTGACGTCGCCGGCGCCGCCCGTTTGGAGCAGCTGCTGGGCGGCCTGGGCCCCGGTCGTCCGCGACGAGGCAAAGACCTGGCTGTACTTGCGGTAGGCGCCCCGGACTCTCGCCTGGGCGTAGAACGCCAGGATGAGCGGCGGGAGGAGCAGAAAAAACGTATAATCCCAGAAGAACATAGCCTTCATTCTCCAATCGATACAACCTCACTATTATACTCCGAGTCCCGCCCAAAAAGAAGGGTTTTTCGCCTCCCCGCCCCCTCTGGTGTATAATCTTGGTGACCGTGCTAGATGGGGAGCTAGCGGTGCCCTGTCACCCACAATCCGCTCCAGTGGGGTCGAATCCCCTGCCGAGGCTTCTCCCTTTCTGGCCAGTGCCTCCGCACGTGGCGATGAGGGCCGGGGTCCTGCGCGAAGGGCCGCCCGCCAAACCCGTCAGGACCGGAAGGTAGCAGCGGTAACGGGAGGGTTCCTTGTGCGGCAGTCAGCCTCGCCTGAGCCGGCGGCGGGGGACACGCGGGGAGGGGGCTGTCGGAGCAGGGTGCACGGTCGTCCCTATTCTCGCCTCATTCGGCGCGCCGCCCGCCCGCCTCAGAGGTGGGGCAGGTCGAGCCTCCTGAGGGCCGCCTCGACTTCGTGCCTGCCCCTATCGTCGAGAGGCAGGAGCGGCGGCCGGACCGGCCCGCCGTACAGGCCGCGGATGTCCTGAGCGTGCTTGAGCCCGGCGATGCCAAACGTGTCGGTGACGGCCCTGTTTAGGGGCACGAGGTCGAGCTGGAGCTTGCGGGCCCCGCTCCGCTCGCCCGCCTTGAAGAGCCGGAAGATCTCGGCGCACGTCTCGGGGGCCGCGTTGGCGACGGCCAGGATGGCTCCGGACGCCCCCATCTCCAGGCCCGGCAGGACGACGTGGCCGGACCCGAGGAAATAGTGGAAGTCCGGGGGCACCTCGCGGACGACTTCGGCCAGGAAGGCCAGGCTGCCCGAGCTCTCCTTGAGGCCAATGATGTTCGGGTGCGGGGCGAGGTCGATGACGAGCTGGGGCTCGAGGGAGATGCCGGTCGTCTGGGGGATGTTGTAGAGGATGACCGGGACCGGGCTGGCCTCGGCCACGGCCAGGAAATGCCCCCTGAGGGCCTCCCGCGTCATCTTTCCCTTATAGTAGGAGGGTGGCCGGACGAGGGCCGCCGCCACGCCCGCCCGGCCCGCGCGCCGGGTGAACTCGACCGTGGCCCGCGTCGATTCCCTGGCCGTGCCGACGAGGACCCGCCGGCCCGGCTTGGCCGCCTCGAGGACGGCCTCGACCAGCGCTTCCGACTCGGCGTCGGTGAGGAGGACGCTTTCCCCGGTTGAGCCGAGGACGAGGTAGCCGGCGAGGTCGACCCGGTTGTATTTCGCGACGTTCTCCCGGAGCTTCCCGGCCGAGAGGCCGTCGCCGGCGAAAGGGGTGGTCAGGGCGATGAAGACGCCCTCGAGCGGCAGGCTCATGGCTTCTCTCCTTGGCGCGACTTGCGGACGGCGCGCTCGATCTCGCGGAGCTCCTCCTCGCCGAGCCCGAAATAGTGGCCGACCTCGTGGAGGACCGTGTCGCGGACGTTCCCCATGATCTCCTCCGGAGTCCGGGACATCCTCTCGATCGGGCCCTGGTAGATGACGATGACATCGGGGGAGGTGTTGCCGTAAGAGCCCGGCGAGCGGTGCTGGAACGGCACGCCATGGTAAAGGCCGAGGAGGTTGCGGCCGGGCGGGGGCTCGTCCTCGACCATGACCGTGACGTTGGCGATGAGCTTCTTGAAGCGCGCCGGGATCTCCGCGAGCGACCGCTCGACCAGCCGCTCGAACTCCTGCCGGTCCAAGGCTGGGGCGAAGGGGCTCCGGCCGAAGGGCCGCGGGACGCGCTTCATTTCTCGATGCCTTTCCGGGCCCGGACGCCCCGGTCGCCATAGTGCTTGGTGTCCTTCATCTCGGTCACGAGGTCGGCCCGCTCGAGGAAGGCGGGCGGGGCGTAGCGGCCGGTCAGGACGAGCTCGACGTCCGGGGGCTTCCGGTCGAGGACCGCCAGGACCTCGCGCTCGTCGAGGACCTTGAGGTCGACGGCGGTGTTGACCTCGTCGAGCACGACGATGCGGTACTCGCCGGAGAGCATGGCCTGGAGGCACTTGCCGAGGCCGCTGCGGGCGCGCTCGACGTCCTCGTCGGCGACGCCTTCCGCCACCCGGATGAACGCCTTGCGGCCGAACTGCTCGATGACGATGAGCGGGGCGAGCCTTGCCGCGGCCTCGACCTCGCCCGTCGGCCGGCCCTTGAGGAACTGGCCGAAGTACGTCCTCATGCCGTGGCCGGCGGCCCGAACGGCCAAGCCCAGGGCGGCCGTCGTCTTGCCCTTGCCGTTGCCGGTATAGACCTGGACGAGGCCCCGGAAGGTCTCTGCCGCGCTCGCCCTATCCATCGCGTCTATTGTTGAACAATCGGCCCCGCTTGTCAAAATGTGCTATAATCCGGGCCATGCTGGACCCGAAATACGTCCTGGAACACCTTGATTTCGTGCAAAATAGACTGGCCACGCGCGGCCAGCCCGTGGTTTTGGAGGACTTCGTCCGCGCCTCCGGAGAGAAGAAGGACGTCCTCCGGCGGGTCGAGGAGCTGCGGGCGCAGAAGAACAAGGCCTCCGAGGAGATCTCCGGGATGAAGAAGGCGGGCGAGGACGCCTCGGCCCGGATCCTCGAGATGAGGAAGCTCGGCGATGACATCGCCTCGCTCGAGGAGCGCCTGAAGGCCTGCGAGGAGGGCATCCTGGGGACGCTCCTCAGCGTCCCGAACGTCCCCCACGATTCCGTGCCCGTCGGCGCGGGGGCGGCGGAGAACCGCGAGGTCCGCCGCTCCGGCGAGCCGCCTGAGTTCGGCTTCGCGCCCCAGGCCCACTGGGACGTCGGCGGTCGGCTGGGCATCCTCGATTTCGAGCGGGCCTCGAAGATCGCCGGCTCGCGCTTCGCCGTCTATTACGGAGCCGGGGCGCTCCTCGAGCGGGCCCTGATCGGCTTCATGCTCGACCTCCACACCCGCGAGCGGGGCTTCGTCGAGGTCCTGCCGCCGTTCGTCGCCAACGCCGAGACGCTGACCGGGACCGGGCACCTGCCCAAGTTCAAGGAGGACCTCTTTAAGCTCGAGGGCCTCGACCTATACCTCATTCCCACTGCGGAGGTCCCCCTGACAGGCCTCTACCGGAACGAGATCCTCGACGGCGGCCTCCTGCCCCGGCGCTTCGCCGCCTACACGCCCTGCTTCCGGAGCGAGGCCGGCTCGTACGGCAAGGATGTCCGCGGGCTCGTCCGCCAGCACCAGTTCAACAAGGTCGAGATGATGATCTACAGCCTGCCCGAGACGTCCTACGGCGAGCTCGAGTTCATGACCGCCACGGCCGAGGAGGTCCTGAAGCGGCTGGGCCTCCATCACCGGGTCGTCCTGCTGTCGACGGGGGACATGGGCTTCGCCAGCGCCAAGACCTACGACCTCGAGGTCTGGATGCCGAGCCGGAACGGATTCATGGAGATCTCGTCCTGCTCGAACTGCACGGACTTCCAGGCCCGCCGGGCCGGGATCCGCTTCAAGCGCGGCGCCAAGGGCAAGACCGAGTTCGTCCACACCCTCAACGGCTCGGGGCTGGCCGTCGGCCGGACCGTGGCCGCGATCCTTGAGAACTTCCAGCAGCAGGACGGCTCGGTCGTCGTCCCCGAGGCCCTGCGGCCCTACATGGACGGCTTGGCCCGGATCGA
>DATKJS010000044.1:0-63707 GCA_035543515.1 Terriglobales bacterium
AAGCCCTGATTGACGACATGCCGAATCCACCGTATGGTGCCGGTCCTGGCGGCGGACTCCATGATCAGCCCGCCGGCTTCCATCGCGGCCTGCCGCGCTTTGGCGATCTCGTCCGGGTCGGTCTGGTCAAAGAAATAGTCGTACTCGAGAATGCACCGTTTGCCGCTGTCGATGGGCGTGATGAACCCCAGGCCGTTCGTGAGGCCCTGCCGGTCGGCGATGCCCTTGAAGCCGGCGGTGATCTCGGCGATGAGGTGCTGCTCGAGCGGAAGAAAGACGATGTTGACGGCGAACTGCTTCTCCCGTCCCATCCTCGAGCTCAGGATCCGGAACATGTTCAGCCAGACGAGGTCCGTCATTTCCGGCCGGCCGTAGACCTCTTCAAAGAACGGTCGAAGCTCCGGCTCAACCGATTGCGCCAGCAGGGCCGCCGAAGGCGCCAGGGCCGTCTCCGCGATGTCCGCAAAACCCTTGACCCGGAGATAGGAGAAGGGCTCGTCGGCTTCCATGCCGCCCAGGATCTCCGGCCAACCCGACGACCGCAGTGACGGCAGGCCCAAGCTCAGCGCCCGGAAGAGTCGCTGGTCGAAGAACGGAAGGCCCATGGCCTGAACGCCCTGGATCGCATGGCGGTCGCCGATCACGAGGACGAGATAGGCGATGCCGAGCTTGCCCTCGAAGACATCTCTGACCTCCCCCGCCAGTTTCATTGTCGGAGCCAGGAACGACGAAATGTACCCGCCGCCGAGAATGCCGATAGCCAGGCCGATCCGCCTCACGGCGCACTCCTTGGAAAACGCGAGCGCCTTGTCCAGCGAATCGAAAGGCACCAGGACGCCCGCCTCGTCGCCCGTCACGGGATGGAGCTTCATCGTGACCGAAGTGCAGATGCCGGGAGATTCCTGGTCGGCCTGTTTGAAGGCAAAGAGGTTCGGGGCGTCCTTCGCGCCAAGGGAGAAGAACGACCCGTCCCGGGCCACGAACTCGGCATCGACGCAATTCTCGGCGGCCGTCCCGTAGGCGGTCAGGAACGTCGAGAAGATCCCCGAGCAGATCATATTGGAGCAGACGAGGGCCGCCGGCTCGGCGACGTTGACGCGGAACCCCCGCCGGGCGGCCTCGCTCTGGAGGTCGAAGGCGGACACGCCGGCCCCCACCTTAACCGCCCAGTTCTTTTCGTCGAAAGCGATGCCTTTCATCCGGTTCAGGTCGATGACGGCGCCTTCGCTGAAGACGAGGCCCGCGTTCTGCGACCCGTTGCCGCGGACGACCCAGGGAATGCTGCGGCTGTTCAAGAGCCTCAGGAGGGCCGCCGCTTCATCCCTGGTCCCCGGCAGGACGACGTAAGCGGGCATCTTGGGCACGGTGAACGGGCCGGGGTCGTGGGAATACGTTACGGCGACGGCCCTGTCGTTCGTCGCCCACTCCTCGCCGACGATGCCGCGGATGTCCTGCAGCGCCGGATCTGTCGGGGGCTTCTCGACCGCCCCGCCCTTCTTGACGTGCCCGGCGACGAGGTCCTTGAGGGCCTCCATGACGCGCGTCGGCCGCAGCTCGGTGACAAAGTAGCATTGATGATCGCACTTGCCGCAGAGGTCGCAGCTTTCCGCGACCTCGACGCACTTCTCCGTGATCGGGATCCTATGCTCCGACAAGGCGGCATAAAGGTCCATCCGGCCCTCAGGATAAAAGGTGACATAGTGTCGGTCGAGCCCGGAGGCGCAGACCCCGCTCCCCAGGAAATCGATCTTGCACATCGCGAAATGCCGGCAGCTCTTCGCGATCTTCAAGACGTCATCCATGGTATCCCTCCTGTTCAGGCGGTCCGGGCCGGGCATGCTTTCACCGCATAGCCCATGTACATGACCGCCGTGATCCGGCTTTCGACCAGCTTGATCCTCTCGGCGAGCTCTCGATACGTCCAATCGCCCGCGGCCCTCCTGCGGAGATAGCGAAGGACACGGGGGATCGGGACGTCGGGGATCATGCCCCGATGCTCTTTCCACTCCAGGCGGTTCTCCCGAAGGAGCGATCTCATTTCGCCGGGTTTGATGAACATCTCCCACACGTGGAGGTCCTTGGGCATGAACGCCCACCGCTTCCAGACCTGACTGATCCTGATGGCGGCCAGGCGGCTGATCCAGTTGCGGTTGAGGGTGTCGTAGCAGAACGCTCCGCCCGGTTTCAGGACACGGGAGATCTCAGCGATGACCTTCGGAAGATCGCGGACGTGCTCCAAGACGTCGCAGCAGAGCACGGCGCCGAAGGACTGGTCGCTGAAAGGCAGCGACTCGCCCACGCCGCTCACGTACTGGATTTTCAGCCCGGCCGCCCGGGCGTGAGCGGCCGCGACCCGCAGGGACCGTTCGGACGGGTCGAGGCCAGTCGTTTCGAACCCCATGCGGGCGACCTCTTCGGTCACGAACCCTCCGCCGCAGCCGACGTCCAAGGCCGCCGTGACGCTCGGCTCGATCCCGAGCTCGTCCAGCAGTTTCTTTCTGGCATAGCCCACCCGGACGGGGTTGAAGGAAACATTCATCTGGAAAAACGCGGAATCGGGACGCCACCATTGGTCGCTCTCGGCGCTGTAGATCCCGTTGTCTATCTTGTCGAATGCATCCTGGGAGGCTTTCCGCATGAGGTTCAAGTCGTTTCAGGATTCCCCTTCGCGGTCCGATTTCACCTTGCTTCTCTGATCCAACTATATCAACTTCGGTCCGCGTTCGCTAGGAGAGCCGCCGATCCATCATCCGGACGGATCCTCAATCAGTGAACCGAACAAGGAACTCCCCGCACGCAATTGGGAACGGGGCGCTTGACGAGCGGTCTTACTTCTTGTGGAAGCTCTCGATAGCCTTGGGTGTGAACTCCCTCACTTCGGTGATCCGCGCTCTGGCCTGCATATAGGATGAACCGATCCGGTCTCGGACTTCCTGCTCATCCTTGGCCTTGACGACAGCCCATCCGGTGTGGACGCCCGACATGCATCCCCAGCGGACGTCCTTGAGCATCTTTCTGCCCTTTCCGGCCATCTCGTCCAGGGCCTTCAGACACTCAGCATCGGTGTGAGGCAACTCGACCAAGTATTCGGCCATGATACCCTCCTTTCAAGAGAAGCGAATTCGCCCATTCTGCAGAATAATACGCAGGAATTGTGCCAAGTCGCCTGCCTGAATAAGGGCGGTTTTTCGACGTTTTGTTCCGGCGGCCGATACAGCGGTTTCTTAAGAAATCCCCGGCCCGCCTGAAGGCCGGCGTTCCCCCGGCCAGACGGCGGGTTCGTCCATTCCCCTCTCAGAGGAAGCCGTCTTACGCCGCGGGACTCAAGATCCCGTCCGGGGCAACTCGGGTGTGGGTTCGATTCCCTCCACCGGCACCATCATTTCCGATCGCCGTTGGCCCGCAGAAGGCGGAATCGTCCGGCCAGCGGGCTGTATTCGTCCGACCGTTGGTGTAAAATGCCGGCATGGAAGCACCCTGCCTTCTTCGTCATGCGGAAGGATTGAAGGATTAAGGAGAAAACATGAAGCGCGCTCCGCTCCTGGGGATCCTCATTGCGCTCGCGATGGGGTTGGTTTTGGCCGGCGCCCTGACCGCCGGCCCGGCGGGGGCTCAGACCAAGGCGCGCGCGCCGGCCGACCCATGGGCCCGGCTGAGCTTCCTCGCCGGCGAATGGCAGGGCGTGGGGACGGGGGCCCCCGGCGAGGCTGTCGGCGGCACGTCCTTCGCCTTCGGCCTGGACAAGAAGGTCCTCGTGAGAAAGAACTGGGCCAAGTATCCTCCCAAGCCCGGCGAGACCGCCGGCCTTTCCCATGAGGACCTGATGATCGTGTATCCCGGGCCGGGCGGGGGCCCGTTCCGGGCCATCTATTTTGACAACGAGGGCCACGTCATTTCCTACGCCGTCACTTTTCCCAAGGAGGGGAACGCAGCGCTTTTCGAGAGCGAGGCCGGTCAGCCAGGCCCGCGCTTCCGCCTGATCTATGAACTCAACGCCGACGGCCTCCTCGACAGCGTCTTCTGGATCGCCCCGCCCGGCGGCGAGTTCAAGGCCTACGTCCGGGGATCGCTCAGGAAGAAATAGGCGATCCTGCCCGTGGCCCGCTCGCGGTTGAGATGAAGAAACGCTGGAAGAGGGTCGTCCGGACGGCCGGCCTCGTCCTGGCCGGAGCCCTCATTCTCGTCCTCGGCTCCGCTTCCTATCTCTATTTCCACAAGCCGGCCCTCAAAGGCTATATCGAAAGGACCCTCTCCAAGCGGGCCGGGACGACGGTGACCATCGGCCGGCTCGACTACCGCCTCTTCCCCCTGCGCGTCGAGGCCGACTCGGCCCGGATCGTTCTCGTCAGCGTCCTCGGCAGGCTCGAGATCGAGGCCGGCCGGGTCCAAGCTACGGGCCATTTCGACCGCGTCCTCTCGGACAAGAAGCCGTACCTCGACGAGGTCGCCATCTCCGGGCTGAAGGTCGATTTCGCCGAGGACCCGAACTCGCCGCCGTCCGGCCCGGTCGACGTCAAGGGCCTGTCGCGGATGCTCTCCGGCTACCTGGCCTACGCCTCCCGCGTGACGATCAAGGACGCCTCGCTCCACCTCGGCCTGCCCGTCGAGGGCATGGACCTCGCCGCCGGGGGCGTCGCCATCGCGGGCGTCGGCGGCGACCGTGACTCGCTCGCGATGTCCGTCGAGCGGTTCGAGTTCCGCAACTTCAAGCCCGCCGCCGTCCTCTCCGCCGGGTTCAACGCCGAAGCCGGCTGGACCCGCGCCGACCCCTTCCTGCTCGACGGCACGGTGGACCTCGCCGCGCGCTCCGCCGCGCTGCCGGGCAAGAATTGGCAGTCGGCCGGCTTTGCCCTGAAGGCGGGCTTTAGGACCGACGGCGCTCGCCTCTCCGTCGGGCGCTTCGACCTGGGCATGCCGGGCCTCGTCGCGCTCTCGGGCTCAGCCGAGGCCGGCTTGGGCAAGAACGCCGGGGTCGCGGTCACGTCCGTTCTCGACCTGACGAGCCTGGCCGCGGCCAAGGAGGCCTTCGCCGCGTTCCTGCCGCCGGACCTGCCGGCCCTCTCCGTCGACGGCGCGCTCCGATGGGAGGGAGAGGTGCGCGGCGCCGTGCCCGCGGGCGGGGCGCCCAAGGTCGGCCTCAAGGGCGACCTGCGACTCCTTCCGACGCGGGTCAAAGCCGCCTTGCCGGGTCTTTCCATCGGCCAGACCCTCCGCGCGACCGTCCGGCTCGAGGGGATGCTTCCGGACCTGGCCGCCTCCGGCACGATCGAAGGGAGCGGGGGAGAGGCGGCCGCGAATTCCCTGCGCGCCTCCGGTGTGTCCTTCCGCCTGCCGTTCGAGTTCCGGGGCGGCAGGCTCGGCTTCAAGTCGCTCACGGCCCGGGCGGCGAAGGCCGCCCTTCGCGCGGCCGGCCGGACGATCGAGCTCGACGCCGTGAGCCTGACCGCCTCCGGCCGCGTCGACGCCGGCGACCGGTCCGCGGTCCTCGATTCGCTGAGCGCCGACATCCCGGGCCTGGGCCGCTTCGACATCAGCGGCACGGCGTCGCCGGGGCCGCGGCCCGCGATCGCCCTCGACGCGCGCGGCCGCGATATCGACATGGCCCGCGTTGTCACGTCGTTCCCGACCGTCGTTCCAACCGCCTTCGCCGCCTGGCAGCCCGGCGGCCTGGCCGGCCTCACCCTCGCCGTCCGGAGCGGGCCGAAGGGCGGGCCGCCGTACCGGCTGAAGGGGACTTGCGTCCTCACCAAGGGCGCTTTTCAGGACGCGACGGGGACGATCGTCGCCGAGGGCCTCGAGCCCCGGTTGGAATTCGATACGGAGGTCTCCTCCGCCGCTGCGCCCGTCCGCATCTCCGCCGCCCTCGACCTGGCGGCGGGCGAAACGCTGTGGAAGGACGCCTATTTCAATTGGAAGTCCGAGCCCGTGCGTTTGGAGATCAAGGGGGAGTACGACCCCCGGGCCGGAGCGGTCGGCGGCGGCGAGGCGGCCCTCACCTTTGCGCCGGTCGGATCGCTCCGCGCCCGCGGTTCGGTCTTCCTCGGTCCGCCGCCGCGCTTCGACGTCCATCTGTCCGCGCCAGCCGTCGACCTGGCGACGCTCTATGCGTTCCTGGCCAAGATGAATCCCGCCCGGCCGGCCGCTCTCGAGGTCGAGGGCCGCGCCGACGTCGAGGCCGACCTCCGCGTCTCCGGCGGCAAGAGCATCAGCGGCCTGGCCCGGGTCAGGGGAGCGGCGGTGGCGCGGAAGGACGGCACGCTCGCGCTGTCCGGGCTCGAGGCCGACCTGCCGTTCTCGCTTTCCGAGGGCGCCGCACCGGCCGAGACGCAGGTTGCCCCGTCCTCCTCGCCCGGCTACGTGAGGCTCAAGGACCTCAAGACCCCGGCCCTGTCTCTCCCCCCCCTCCGTCTCGACTTCGAGGCCTCCCGCAACCTCTTCGTCGCGGCCCCCGCCGCGGTCGAGCTCTGGGGAGCGAAGCTGAGCCTGGGCCGGACCTCGCTTTCCGTCGACCCGGCAGGCGGCGGAGTGACGGGCGTCTCCAGGCTGGCCCTCTCGGAGCTCGACCTGGCCAAGCTGCCCTTCCAGTCCCCGTCGTTCAAACTCTCGGGTCGGCTCTCGGTGCCGGAAGGGGAGCTCTTCGTCGGCCCGAAAGAGGTCCGCTTTGACGGGCGGGTGCTGGCCTCGCTCTTCGGCGGACGGATGACGCTCGACCGCCTCCGCCTCACCGACCTCCTCACGCCGGGCATGCGGGTCATGTTCGACGCGCAGGTCGAGGGACTGAACCTGGGCCGGCTGACGGATTCCGTGCCCTTCGGCGAGGTCACCGGCGTCGTCGATGTCTCCCTCAAGGGCTTCGTCCTCTCCTACGGGCAGCCGGAGAGCTTCGCCCTGACCGTCCGCTCGGTGCCGACGAGGGGCGTCTCGCAGAAGTTCAGCGTCAAGGCCGTGGACAACCTGTCCGTCATCAGCTCCGGCGGGCCGTCGGCCGCGCCCTCCTCGAATTTCCTGACGCGGCTCGTCCACAGCTTCAACTACAGCCGGATCGGCATCGCCTGCTCGCTCCGGAACGACGTCTTCACCCTGCAGGGGACGATCGTCGAGAACGGCGTCCAGTACCTCGTCCGGCGCGCGACGTTCTTCGGCATCGACGTCGTCAACGCCAAGCCCGTCAACACCATCAGCTTCAAGGACATGCTCGGCCGCCTGCAGCGGGTCGGCCAAAGCCAGGAAAAGAAATGACCGTGCCGCCCGGCTTTGATATAATGAGGGCGGCGGACAATTTCGAGAAAAGGGGAATGCGATGAAGATCAGATCGTTCAAGGCCGTCTTCCTGGCGGGGCTGACGCTGGCCCTCCTGTCCTGCATCACGGTCAACATCTATTTCCCGGAGGCCGAGGTCAAGAAGGCCGCCGAGGACATCGTCAAGGAGGTCCAGGGCGCGGACAAGGACAAGGGCAAGACGGACGAGATCAAGAAGGAGTCGGTGGCCCAGACGCCGGGCTTCTCCCTCGTCCCCGGGCTCTACGCCCAGCAGGCGACCGAGGTTTCGTCGCCGCGCATCCGGGCCATCAAGGAATCGATGAAGGGCCGGTTCGAGCAGCTCGTCCCGCACTATGACGCCGGCCGCATCGGCATCGGCAGCGACGGCAACCTGAAGGTGCTCAAGACGGACGGGCTGTCCCTCCAGGACCGCGCCGTTCTGACCCGGCTCGTCAACGACGAGAACAAGGACCGCAAGGACCTCTACGCCGAGGTGGCCAAGGCCATGAACATCGACGCCGGCAAGGTCGGCGACGTCCAGAGGGTCTTCGCCGAGCAGTGGATCGGGTCGGCCCGCCCCGGCTGGATGGTCCAGAAGCCCGACGGCACCTGGGCCAAGAAGTAGCCCGCGCCGCGGCCCGTTTTTCGAACGGCCCCGAATGGCGTTGACGCTGGCCCCGGTCCGTGGGATAATGGCGGGCCGGCGGCCGGAACATGAAAAGGTCCATCGCCCTCGCCTTCCTGCTCGTTTTCGCGGGGCTCGCATTCTATTTCTACTTCGCCGAGGAAACCTGCCCCGTCCACTGCTGCCCGGCGCCGGTCGGCTCCTTCAACCATGTCCACGGCGGCCCCGCCGCCGTCTGCCTCTGCTTCTGGAGCACGCTCTTCGCGCCCGTGACCTTTGATCTCGCCCATTTCCTGAGGACCGGCCTTCGGCCCGCCGACCCCCTCGACCGGACGCCTCTCGTGGCCTTCCGGGCCGACGTCGGCCATCCTCCCAAGACCCTCCCTGCCTGACCCCGGACGCCGGGGACCCCGACGACCTCGACCGGCGGCTTTCGTCCGCCTGCCCGCCCGCGGGCTTTCCCCGGCTCCTACCGAGCGCACGGCAGTCCGGGCGCCCCGCGCGCGAGCAGGCGCCCCGTCGAAGGAGGAACGAAGATGGCCCGAGCCAACCCCGTTGAGAACCAGAGCCCGGATAAACGCGTCCGTCCGATGACCGGTCGGAGCGCCGGGGACGGCCGGCCCCGACCGGCCCTGGCCGCGCTTCTCGTCCTGGGTCTGGCCGCCCTGGCCTTCGGCGACGAGGCGGCCCGCCTCCTGTCGCTCGATGAGGCCGTCGGCCAGGCCCTCGGCCGCAATCCCGCCGTCCTGCGGGCCCGCCAGGAAGCCGACGCCGCGCGGGGCCGGCGGCTCCAGCTCCAGGCCGCACCGGCTCCCGAGCTGAGCTTCGAGGCCGCGGCCCTGCCGCTCTGGAACGACAAGGGCGGCGAGGAATTCAGCCTGGGCCTCCGCCAGCTCGTCGAGTTCCCCGGCAAGAGGGGGCTTCGGCGCGAGATCGGGCGGTCGGGCGAGGCGCAGGCCGCGCTCGAGCTCGAGCGGGTCCGGTCAATCGTCCGGGGCCGGGTCGAGAAGGCGTATTGGCAGGCCGTCCATGCCCGCAGACAGCTGGACGGGCTGACCTCGGTCATGGCCACGCTCGAGGAATACTCCGAGCTCGCTGCGGCGCGCTACAAGAGCGGCCAGGTCCCATACCTGGACATCGTCCGTGGCCGGGTCGAAACCCTGCGCCTGCGCAACGAGATCGTCGAGGCCCGCCGCAACCTCAAGGAGAGGACGGCCGCGCTCGAGCTCCTCATGGGCGAGAGGGATTATGCCCCGCTCGACCTCTCCACGGACATGGGCTTCACGCCCGTCGGCAAGAGCCTCGAGGAGCTCAAGGCCGCGGCCCTGGCCGGCTCGAGCCTCCGCTTGGCCGCCGAGCGGCGGCGGCAGGCCGAACACGCGGCCGCCCTGGCTAGGAAGGCGGGTCTCCCGGACTTCACGGTCGGCCTTTTCACGCCGAGCAAGCGGCTCGGCGGCTGGGGTTTCGAAGTCGGCCTGACCCTGCCTTTCTTCAGTACCTCGGCCCGGGGCGCGGCCGTCGAATCCGAGGCGATGGAACGGCAGGTTGCGATCGCTGCCGAGGCCCGGAGGAGCGGGGCGCTCTTCGCGCTCGAGAGCGCGTACGCCGACGCCCGGGCCCTCGAGGACGAGATCGTGCTCTTCCGCGACACGATGATGCGCGAGGTCGAAGAATCGTTGAAGGCCGGGCTCCTCAATTATCAGTACGGCCGGGCCGATTCGCTGGGCGTCCTGGACATCGTCCGGGGGCTCAAAGACGCCCGGGCGGAGTTTCTCCGTGCCCTGCTCAACCACCAGCTGGCCTTGATCGACATCGCGACGGCCGGCGAGGACGACGGCTTCGGCGCCGCGTCCAATGACTGAACCCGACATGACTAGAACGAGGACGATCATGAAAAGAGAACAGACGACGTTCGGCGCGGCCGTTGCCCTGGCGCTCCTGGCCCTCCTCCTCGCTCTCGCCTGCAAGGGCGGGCCCGCCCGGGGCGGGGAGGCCCCGGCGGCGACAAGAGCGGCCGAGGGGACAGTGGCCCTGAGCCCCGAGGCGGCCCGCACGGCCGGCATCAAGACCGAGGCGGCCCGCTTCATGAGCTTCCGGCCCGCGGTCAAGGCCTCGGGGACCGTGGCCCTCAACCAGAAGGCCTTTGTCCGCATCACCCCGCGCGTCGCCGGCCGCGTCGAGAGCGTGTCCGCCTTCGAGGGCGACCGCGTCCGGGCCGGACAGGATCTCTTCCGCCTCTGGAGCGCGGAGCTGATGGCCGTCCAAGCCGAATACCTTCAGATCCTGGCCCGGGACGCGGCCCCGGCCGGGAGCGTCCCGCCCGAGGAGGCCAAGCTCCAGGAAGGCCTGGTCAAGTCGACCGAGTCACGGCTCCGGCTGATGGGCTTCGCCGAGGAGGACCTGGCGGCCCTGCGCGCCGGCCGGCGGGCGCTCCCGGACCTGGCCATCCGCGCCCCCATCGCCGGCACGGTCGTCGAGGTCGGCGTTGCGGCCGGCAGCGCCGTGGAACCCGGGGCGGGCCTCGCCGCCGTAGCCGACCTGTCCGTGCTTTGGGTCCAGGTCAGCCTCTTCGAGAAGGACCTGGCCGCGGTCGCCCCCGGCGCGTTCGCCGAGGTCGAGGTCGCGGCTTATCCCGATCAGATCTTCCCGGGAACGCTCGTCAGCGTCGGCGCCCTCATGGACGAGGCGACGCGGACGGTCAAGGCCCGTGTCGAAGTGCCGAATCCCGGCGGCCGGCTCAAGCCGGGCATGTTCGCCGACGTCCGGATCGTCCCCAAGGACCCCGTGACGGTCCTGGCCGTTCCCGAGCAGGCCGTCAGGACGATGTCGGGACAGACCGTCGTGTTCATCGCGGGACCCGGCGGGACCTACCTCCGGAGGGAGGTCCGGAAGGGGCGGGACTTCGAATCCTACGTCGAGATCCTCGAGGGGCTTACGGCGGGGGAGCGGGTCGTGTGCGACGGCAGCTTCGACGTCAAGGCCGAGATGCTCAAGGGCACGCTCGAAGGAGAAAAATGATGATCGAGAAGGTCATCGCCTTTTCGCTCAAGGAGCGGACCCTCATCCTCGTCGTCCTGGCCCTCGTCGTTGGGGTCGGGGTCTATTCGTTCCTGACCCTGCCGATCGACGCCTTCCCCGACGTGACCAACATCCAGGTCGAAGTCGTAGCCACGGCGCCCGGCCTCTCCCCCCTGGAGATCGAGAAGTTCGTGACCCACCCGATCGAGATGGGCATGCGCGGCCTGCCGGGCCTCCACCTCATGCGCTCGGTCACCAAGTACGGGATCTCGGTCGTCACCCTGGTCTTCGAGGACAAGGTGAACATCTACTTCGCCCGCCAGCTCGTCTTCCAACGCCTGGCCGAGGCCCGGGACGTCATGCCCGAGGGCGTCGGCATCGAGATGGGGCCCGTGGCCACGGCCATGGGGGAGATCTATCAGTACACGCTCGAAGGGCCGGAGCCGGCCGACGAGGCCGGGCGCGTGGCCCGCCTCACGGAGCTCCGGACCCTGCAGGACTGGGTCATCAGCGCCCAGCTCAAGTCCGTGCCGGGTGTCAGCGAGGTCAATTCCTTCGGCGGCTACATTCGGCAACTCCAGGTCATCATGGACCCGGACCGGCTCCTCAAGTACGGGCTGAGCGCCAACGCCGTCTACGAGGCCGTCAAGAACAACAACCAGAACGTCGGCGGCGGCTTCCTCGACCGCCACTCCGAGCAGTTCCTCATCCGCGGCATCGGGCTCATCCGCTCCGTCGGTGATATCTCCCGGATCGTCCTCAAGTCGTCGGGCGGCGTCCCCGTCACGATCGCCGACGTCGCCGAAGTCCGGGCGGGCCACGCCGTCCGCCAGGGGGCGGCGGTCAAGGACGGGAAGAAGGAGTGCGTCGGCGGCGTCGTTATGCTCCTCCGCGGCGAGAACAGCCGCGACGTCGTCGCCCGGGTCGAGGCCAAGGTGGCCGAGATCAACGACTCGAGCCTCCTGCCGGCCGGCGTGCGGATCGAGCCCTACTACAAGCGCTCGGACATCATCGTCAAGAGCATCGGCACCGTCACCGGGGCCCTGGCCATCGGGTCCCTCCTGGTCATCATCGTCCTCTTCCTGTTCCTCAGGAGCGTCCGCGGGGCCTTGATCGTCATCCTGGCCCTGCCGCTCTCGGCGCTCGTGACGTTCACCGTCATGAAGACCGCGGGCCTCACGGCCAACCTCATCTCGCTCGGCGGCCTGGCCATCTGCATCGGCATGATCATCGACGCGACGATCATCCAGGTGGAGAACGTTCAGCGGCACTTGAGCGCGGCCGGAAGGGGAAGATCGACCGTCCGGGATGTCTTCGCGGCCGTCCTCGAGGTCCGCAAGCCGAGCATCTTCGGCGAGCTCATCATCGCCCTGACTTTCCTGCCCATCGTCAGCCTGCGGGGCTACGAAGGCAAGATGTTCTCGCCCCTGGCCTTCACCGTGGCCATCGCCCTGCTGGCCTCGCTCCTCCTTTCGATCTTCGTCGTCCCGGTCCTCTGCTCGCTCCTCCTCAAGCCGGGGCGCGGGAAAGAGAGCGTCCTCCTCCGGGCCGCCAAGAGGGTCTATCTGCCCGTCCTCGGATTCGGGCTGCGGCGCAAGGGGGTCGTCATCGGCGGCGCCGTGCTGATGCTGGCCGCGGCCGTGGCGGTCATCCCGCGGCTCGGGACGGAGTTCCTGCCGGTCATGGACGAAGGGGCCTTCGACATGGACTTCCAGCTGCTGCCCGGCGTCTCGCTCGACAAGGCCCTGGAGGTCTCCAAGCTCGTCGAACGGAAGGTCATGGCGTTCCCCGAGATGGCGGTCATCGTCGGCAAGACGGGCCAGACCGGCATCGCCATCGAAGCGCGGGGAGTTGACAAGACGGGATACGTCGGCGCCCTGCGGCCGCGCTCCGAGTGGACGAACGCCAAGACAAGCCCCGAGCTCATGGAGAAGATGCGCCAAGCCGTGGCCGACGTCCCGGGCATGGTCATTTCCTTCAGCCAGCCCATCCAGTGCCGGATCAGCGAGCTCATGGAGGGCACGAGGGCCCAGGTCCTGGTCAAGGTCTTCGGCGACGACATGGACGTCCTCAAGTCGACCGCCGAGTCGATCGCCCGCGTCCTCTCGGGCGTCCGGGGCGCCAAGGACATCCTCGTCGAGCAGATCTCGGGCCAGCCCTACATCTCGATCGCCGTGGACCGGGCCCGGATCGCCCGCCACGGCATCAACGTCAGGGACGTTCTCGAGGTCATCGAGATCGCGGTCGAAGGAAAGCCGGCCAGCCTCGTCTACGAGGAAAGCAAGTCCTTCGATATCACGACCCGCTTCGCCGAAAACCACCGCAACTCGATCGAGAAGCTCAAGACGATCCTCATCGACGCGCCGGGAGGCTACCGGGTCCCCCTGGGCGAACTGGCCTCCGTGGAGGCCGTCGAGGGGCCGGCCCAGATCAGCCGCGAGAACGGCCAGCGGCGCGTCGGCATCGAGATGAACATCGCCGGGCGCGACATCGGCGGCTTCGTCAAGGAAGCCCGGGAGAGGGTCCGGCGCGAGGTGATGCTCGCCCCGGGGACGTACGTGAGTTGGGGCGGACAATTCGAAAACCAGCAGCGGGCCATGGGCCGGCTGATGGTCATCGCGCCGGCGGTCATCGCCCTCATCTTCTTCCTCCTCCTGGTCACGTTCGACTCGGCCAAGCTGGCGCTCCTCGTGCTCTTGAACCTTCCGTTCGCCCTGATCGGCGGGGTCTTCGCCCTCCTTGTCTCGGGCCTCTATCTGTCCGTGCCGGCGTCGGTGGGGTTCATCGTCTTGTTCGGCGTGGCTGTGCTCAACGGGCTCGTCCTCGTCTCCTGCATCTCGCAGCTCCAGGACTGCGGCGTGCCCGTCGAGGAGGCTGTCCGGAAGGGGGCGGAGACGAGGCTGCGGCCGGTCCTCATGACGGCCTCGATCGCCGTCTTCAGCCTCATCCCGCTTCTCTTCGCCACGGGACCGGGCTCGGAGATCCAGAAGCCGCTGGCCGTGGTGGTCGTCGGAGGGCTGATCTCATCAACGTTGCTGACGCTCCTCGTCCTGCCGGTTCTCTATGGCTGGTTCCGGAAGCGCGCGGGGAACGGGGGCCCTGCCGAGGGAGACCTCGAGGCCGGAACGGGGGAGAGCTGCGAGCTTGAATAAGATGGGGTCAGGCCTGCTTCTTATCACTCTTGCCATGGAACCGAAGGTGCGTCCTCGGTCGGGATCAATAGTGATAAAAAGCAGACCTGACCCCCCTTTTGGATTTGGCTCCGTCTTGTCCTTGGCCCCCTGTTTATAATAGAATCTGCCGACCCATGAAGTTCGACGCGCTATTGGCCAAGAAGTCCCTCGGGCAGCTGACCCGGGAAGCCTCCTCCGAGGCCTCCGGCCTGAAGAGGGTCCTCGGGCCGTGGCACCTCATCTTCCTCGGCGTCGGGGCCATCGTCGGCGCGGGCATCTTCGTCATGACCGGCCACGTCGCCGCCCAGTATTCCGGCCCGGCCGTGACCCTCTCCATCGTGCTCGCCGGCCTGACGTGCGCCTTCGCCGGGCTCTGCTACGCCGAATTCGCCTCGCTCATCCCCATCGCCGGCAGCGCCTACACCTACGCTTACGCGACACTCGGCGAGATCTTTGCCTGGATTATCGGCTGGGACCTCATCCTGGAATACTCGGTGGGGGCTACGACGGTCGCGATCGGCTGGTCCGGGTACGTCGTCAGCTTTCTCAAGGGCATCGGCCTCAACGTCCCCGCCGCCCTGGCCGACGCGCCCTTCGCGTTCGACCCGAAGTCCGGCGCCTGGACGAGGACCGGCGCCTGGATCAACCTTCCGGCCCTCCTGGTGATCCTCCTCATCACCTACGTCCTCGTGCGGGGCATCCGGGAGTCGGCGACGGTCAACTCGGTCATCGTCTTCCTCAAGATCGCCATCATCCTCATCTTCATCGGGGCGGGTCTCTTCTTCATCAAGCCGGGCCTGTGGAAGCCGTTCATCCCCCCGAACCAGGGACAGTCCGGCTTCTTCGGCTGGAGCGGGATCCTCCGCGGGGCCGGGGTGATGTTCTTCGCCTACCTCGGCTTCGACGCCGTCTCGACGGCGGCCCAGGAGGCCAGGAACCCGAAACGCGACATGCCCATCGGCATCCTCGGCTCGCTCTTCGCCTGCACGGCCATCTACATCGTCTTCTCCCTCGTCCTCACGGGCGTCGTCCCCTACACCCAGCTCAACGTCCCCGCCCCCGTGGCCGTGGCCATCGACGCCATGCGGCTCTTCTGGCTCTCGCCCCTGATCAAGATCGCCGCCATCATCGGCCTCATGTCGGTGATGATCGTCCAGCTCATGGGCCAGCCGCGGATCTTCTACACCATGGCCAAGGATGGGCTCCTGCCGCCGGCCGCGGCCCGGGTCCACCCGAAATACGGCACACCCTATGTTACGACGATCGTCACGGGCCTTGTCGTCAGCGTTGCGGCATCGCTCCTGCCCATGGGCATCGTTGGAGAGCTCGTCAGCATCGGGACGCTCTTCGCCTTCGCCATCGTCTGCAGCGGCGTCCTCGTCCTCCGCTACGCCCGCCCCGACATCCCCCGGCCCTTCAAGACCCCCCTCGTTCCGTTCGTCCCCCTCCTGGGCATTTTTTCCTGTGTCTACCTGATGACCCGCCTGTCCAAGGACACCTGGGTCCGCCTCATCGCCTGGATGGCGATCGGGCTCGTCATCTATTTCACCTACGGCATCCGCAAGAGCCGGCTGCGGCGTCCGCCGGCGGCCGGCCCGGATGCGACCTGACCGAGGAGGCCCCATGAGCTCCAATCCCGCCCCCGCCCCTCCGGCCCCCCCCGCGGCCGGGGCCCGCGAGTTCAAGCGCGAGATGTCCCTCTTCGACTCCATGATGATCGTCATGGGAGCGATGATCGGCTCCGGCATCTTCATCGTCAGCGCGGACATCGCCCGGACCGTCGGCTCGGCGGGCTACCTCCTGCTCGTCTGGTTCATCACCGGCGTCGTGACCATCATCGGCGCCCTGAGCTACGGCGAGCTGGCCGGGATGATGCCCCATGCCGGCGGCCTCTACGTGTACCTCCGCGAGGCCTACAACCCCCTGACCGGCTTCCTCTACGGCTGGACGACCTTCCTCGTCATCCAGACGGGGACGATCGCGGCCGTCGGCGTCGCCTTCGCCAAGTTCACCGGAGTCCTCATTCCCTGGTTCCGCGAGGACAATGTCCTCGTGACCGTCCTCGGCCTGAAGGTCTCGGCCGCCCAGCTTCTGGCCATCGCCAGCATCGTCCTCCTGACCGCCCTCAACATGCGCGGCCTGAGGACGGGCAAGACGATCCAGGGCCTCTTCACCGTGACCAAGACGCTGGCGCTCACGGGGCTCATCCTGCTCGGGTTCATCTTCGGGGCCAACGCTGCGGCCGTCAAGGCCAATCTGGCCGGGTTCTGGAAGGCGAGCTGGACGCACCTCGCGAGCGGCGGCGGCATCGCCTCCGTCGAGCCGCTCTCGGGGCTGATGGTCGTGGCCGCGATCGGGGCGGCCATGGTCGGCTCGCTCTTCGCTTCGGACGAGTGGTACACGGTGACCTACATCGCCGGCGAGGTCAAGAACCCCAAGCGGAACATCCCCCTCAGCCTCGTCCTCGGGGCCGGCATCGTCACCCTCCTCTATTTCCTGGCCAACGTCGCCTACGTCACGATCCTGCCCGTCCACGGCACCCCGGGGGCGGCCGACGTCGTGGGACGGGGGATCCAGTTCGCCACGGCGGACCGGGTCGGCACGGCGGCCGCCTCGATGATCTTCGGCTTGCCGGCGGCCGTCATCATGGCGGTCCTGATCATGATCTCGACCTTCGGCTGCAACAACGGGCTGATCCTGTCCGGGGCCCGGGTCTATTACGCCATGGCCAAGGACGGGCTGTTCTTCAACGCGACGGGATCGCTCAACAAGAAGTGCGTGCCGGGCACGGCTCTCGTCGTCCAGTGCGTCTGGGCCAGCCTGCTCTGCCTGTCCGGGAGGTACAGCGACCTCCTCGATTACGTCGTCTTCGCCGTCCTGATCTTCTTCGTCCTCATCGTCAGCGGCATCTTCATCCTGAGGAAGAAGAAGCCCGACGCCGAGCGCCCCTACAAGGCCTGGGGCTATCCCGTCGTCCCGGCCATCTATATCCTGGTCGCGGCGGCCATCGCCGTCGACCTCCTCGTCTTTAAGCCAAAGTACACGATCCCGGGCCTGGCCATCGTCCTTCTCGGCATCCCCGTCTATTTCGTCCGGAAGGCCCTGGCCAAGGCGCCCGCGGATTGACGGGGAGGGGGCGGGATCTACTTCCTCTTGTCCGCGGCCAGGACGCCCGCGGCCATGTACTCCTTCGGGGAGATTTCCTGGACCCAGACGCGGATCGATTCGAGCGGCGCGCCGATCGATTCGTGCACGGCCGTCGTGACCGAGGAGAGGAGGGCCCTCTTCTGTTCGTCCGTCCGGCCTTCCATCAGGTGGATCTCGATGAGCGGCATGTCGGGCTCCTTTCTGCCCCATTCTAACAAAGATGGGGGCAAATCTTCATTTCGCCACTTTATTGGACCCGTAGGCCGAGCCTCAACAGTGATCGGTTGGAGTGGCAGAATGCAGATTTGACCCGTCTCCGATTGACTTTCCGGAGGCCTTCTGATAAACACATAGGCGAAGGCGGTAGACATGGACATCAGGACCCGGGACCACCAGGGCATCGTCGTGTTCGACATCGACGGGGAGGTCACCATCTCGACCATGCCGCAGCCGACCCTGCACCAGCTCATCAAGGACCAGCTCGAGCGGGGGAAGCGGGACATCCTGCTCGACCTGAAAAAGGTCGATTTCATCGACAGCTTCGGCATCGGCGAGCTCCTGGCGAGCTACGTTTCGACGCAAAACCTGGGGGGGAAGCTCAAGCTCTGCCACGTCTCCAGAAAACTCTTCCTCCTCTTCCAGATCACCAGGCTCGTCACCGTCCTCGAGATCTATGAGGATTGCGACCGCGCCCTGAAGAGCTTCGGCACGCCTTGAATCCCGCCGGGCCGGGGGAGGGGGGACGGCCGTTGGACGAGGGCCGGATGCACGCCTTCTTGCGCAGGCTGCGCGTCGACGTCCGGCCGGACGAGTCGCGGGCGGCGGCCTTCCTCTTCCTCTACTTCTTCCTCATCACGCTCACCTTCTCCGTCATCAAGACGGTCAAGGAAAGCCTCCAGATCAGCGTCAACCCGCGCTCGTGGTGGGTCTTCGACCTCGGCACGGCGGTGCTGATCGGCTTCGCCGTCGCCGTCAACACCAGGCTCCTCAACCGCCTGCCACGTCGGAAATACTCGTCGCTGACCCTAGGCTTCTCCGCCGGGTGCCTGGCCCTCTTTTGGTACGCCTTCGACCTCTATCACCGGCGGATCTATCCCTTCCCGGTGCTGCTCGTGTTCGTCCAGAGCCACCTGAACCTCTTCATCTACGCCTTCAGCTTCTGGTCCGACGTCTTCATCGCCATGACGATCACCCAGTTCTGGATCGCCGTCAACGACATCTTCCATCCCCACCAGGCCAAGCGGCTGGTCGGCTTCCTGGTGACCGGAGGACTCCTGGGCGGGATTGCGGGCTCGGCTATCGCCTGGAGCCTGCCCAAGCTCGTTGCCCCGCACTATCTCCTTCTTGTTTGCCCGGCCATCCTCCTCCTGATGATCGCCGTGGTCGGCCTCGTCCACGGCGAAGGGGAGAGGCTCCGGGGAGGGACCGAGGCCGGGTCTCGGCCGGCCGGCGCCGGCGTCGGCTTCCTGGAGAGCCTCCGGACGGTGCGCGGCGACCGCTATCTTCGCATCCTCGCCGGCGTCCTGGCCTCGGCCGTCCTCGTCGGGCAGATCATCAATTACCAGTTCAAGTTCGTCGTCAAGGCCCAGGGATGGAACGACGCGACACGGACCTCGTTCCTGGCGATGTTCTTTTCCGGCGTGCTCGTCGTCTCAACCCTCTTCCACCTGTTCGCCACGGGCCGTGTCCTGAGACGCTTCGGCATCCGCGTGGCCCTGCTCGTGGCCCCGGTCGTCCTCATCCTCGGCACGGTGCCGGTCTTCTTCCTGACGATCGTGACGGCCGCCGCCGTGCCGACGGCGGCCGGCCTCCTCTGGGCCTCCCTCCTTCGCGGCGCGGACAAGCTCTTCGACACGACCATGAGCCAATCCGTGCGGGAGCTCCTCTACATCCCCATCCCGGCCGAGATCAAGTACAAGGCGAAGGTCCTCATCGACATGTCCGTCAACAAGTTCGCCCTCGGCTTCGGCGCGGTCCTCTATTGGACCCTCTACCGGGCGCTGTCGTTCGCGATGAAAACGCCGGAGGAGCAGGTCCGGACCCTCGGCGTCTTCGTCGTCGCCTTCGCCCTTCTCTGGATGGGCCTTATCTGGATCATCCACGACGAGTACCTCGGGAAGGTCAAGGCGGACCTGGCCAGGAAATGGCAGGACGGCCATAAGGTCGTCGACGCGAACGTCGACATCGGGCTGACGCGGCGCATCGTCGACACCATCCAGAGCCGGGAGAGAAGCGCGACCCTTTACGTCATGAACCTTTATGGGCTCGTCCAGAAGGAGAAGCTGACGGCGGAGCTCATGGAGGCCATCGGCCTCAGGGGCGAGGAGCTCAAGGCGCGGTCCATGGACGCCCTCCTGGGCGTCGACGGCGAGCCCGCGTTCCAGGGGATCGAGGACATCATCACCGACAAGGAGTTCGACTCCGTCGTGCGGGAGGTCATGGCCCTGCCGGTCTACAAGGACGTGATGGAAAAGCAGATCGGCGACCTCGTCACCGGGAAGAGCGCCTCGGAGGTCGCCCGGATGGAGGCGGCCAAGGCCCTGGGCCTGATGGAGCCGACGCCCGCCGTCATCCGCGAGCTCGGCCGGCTCCTCCGGGACCCTTCGCCCGAGGTCCTCAACTACGCCCTTCACAGCGCCGCCGCCCATCTCCGGAAGGAGCACGTCCCCGCGATCGTCGACCTCCTCGAGAACCCGATGACCAGGCAGCTCGCCCAGGATACCCTGGCCGCCTACGGACCGCGGGTCGAGGACGTCCTGAAGAAGCGCCTCCAGGACCGGGAGGGTCCTCCCGAGGTCCGCCGGGCCATCCCCGACGTCCTGGCCCGATTGGGGAACCAGAAGGCGGCCGACGCCCTGGTCGCGGAGCTCGTGGCCGGCGACGAGGTTCTGGAGGCCGGCCTCATCGAGGCCCTCTATAAGGTCCGCGCGAACCATCCGCAGGCCAGCTTCAAGAAGAGGCGGATCGCGGCCGCCGCCCTCTCCCTGGCCCGCCGAAATGCCGAGGACTACCTGGCCGCGGCCGAGGCTGGGGCCGGCCGGGAGCCCGGGCCAGAACGGCAGGCGGCCATCGACCTCCGGACCAAGCTCCTGTTCGACCTCCTGACGCTCATCGCCCCGCCCGAGGACGTCGTCAAGGCCTACCAGAACATCCTCCGGGGGACGAAGAAGTCCGTCGACTACTCGCTCGAGCTCCTCGACAACATCCTCAACGGGGACCTCAAGGAACTCCTCTTCCCCCTCATCGAGAGCCTGCCGCCGGAGGAGCGCTGCCGCCGCCTGAGGAAGCCCCTCCGGGCCCCGCGGCCCCGCTAGGCGGGACCGGCCCGGTTGCATTGCCGCGCCTTGTCCTTTAGAATGGGGGGCGGGAATCCCGATGGCGGACCTGTTCATCTATCCCAAGGGCGGGGACGCGTTCGTCTTCGCCCTCGGCGCCCAGAAAGTCACCGCCGGCCGGGCCGCGTCCTGCGACATCCCGCTCTCCGACCAGTACACCTCCGGTTGCCACGTCGCCTTCGTCCCCAAGGACCGCGGCTACGCCGTCCAGGACCAGGGGAGCAAGAACGGGACTTACGTCAACGGCCGGCGGATCAGCGGTGAGGTGGCCCTCAGGCGGGGCGACGAGGTCGTCGTCGGCGAGACCAAGATCATCTTCGACCGCGAGTTCCAGACGAACGTCAAGATCGTCGACGGCACGACCTTCACCCACAGCTCGAACACGATCATCAGCGTCCCGGACATCGTCCGCAAGCCTCCGACGGCGGTCTTCCTCCAGCCGGTCGCCGGCCGTCCCGAGCCGGGGCGCTATCAGCAGGACCAGAAGTTCCTGGGCGTGCTGAGCGAGGTCAGCCAGGCCCTCATCTACCACATGCCCCTCGACAGGCTCCTGGATCACATCATGGATCTCATCACCGGGAACATCCCCATGGATCGGGGCGTTCTCATGCTCCGGGAGGGCCCGGACGGCGAGCTCGTCCACAAGGTCGTCCGCGTCTATGACAGCCCCTTGCGCAGCCAGAGCATCCTCGTCAGCCGGACGATCGTCCAGACGGCCCTGGACAGGAACTCGTCCATCCTCATCTCGGACATCCAATCGGAGGCGGAGCTCCGGGGACAGGTCTCGGTCGTCCAGGGCCGGATCCACTCGGCCATGTGCGTCCCCCTCTGGAACGGCGACGCCATCATCGGCCTCATTTATTGCGACCGGGCCGCCCTCCACGGCCCCTTCACCGAGGACGACCTGAGGCTCCTGACGCTCCTCGCCAACCTCGCCGCCAACAAGATCGAGAACGCCAGGCTGATCGAGCAGGAACTGGCAAAGGAACGGATCGAACAAGAGCTCATAACGGCGGCCCAGATCCAGAAGAATTTCCTGCCCAAGGAGGACCCCGTCTTCGAGCCCTTCGACATCAGCGGCGGCACGCGGGCCTGCCGTTATGTCGGCGGGGACTACTACGATTTCATCCCCGTCGACGCGGATCGCCTGGGCCTCGCCATCGCCGACGTCTCCGGGACGGGCGTCAGCGCGGCCCTCCTCATGGCTTCGCTCCGGGCCTCGCTCCACTCCAAGATCGGCCTGACGCGGGACCTGGCCCGGCTGGCCGCCGAGCTCAACGACGACGTCCACAAGAGCTCCGACTCCAACTCCTTCATCTCCTTCTTCTTCGGCCTCCTCGACCGCGGGCGGGGGGAGGTCGAGTACGTCAACGCGGGGCATAACCCGCCGCTCGTCGTCGACGCCGCCGGCGGAGTCCGCACCCTCGAGAGCACGGGCTTCTGCCTGGGGATGTTCCCGGCCGTGAGCTACGAGACGCGGACCCTCCGCCTCGCGCCGGGCGACATCCTGTGCCTTTTTACCGACGGCATCGTCGAGAGCCGCGACGCGGACAGGGAGGAGTTCGGGGACGAACGGCTGGCCCGCCGCCTTCGGGAATCCGCGGACCTCCCGGCCCGCGACATCAGGGACCGGATCTACGAGGACGCGTTCGCCTTCTCATCCTGCGTCGAGCCGGGCGACGACATGACCGTCGTCGTCGTCAAGAGGGGCACCTGAGGGGCCGCGGGAACGGGCCGGCATGAGCTCCGGGGCAAAGACTCTGACGGTCAAGGCGGACCTTGCGGCCATCGACCGGGCCCGCGAGTTCCTGCGGGACAACCTGCGCGGTCTCTCCCTGGCCGAGGAGGACGTCCTGAGGATCGAGCTCTCCCTCCACGAGATCCTCGTCAACATCGCCCGCTACGCCTACCCGAAGGGGGACGGCGAGATGTCCCTCCGCGTCTGGCGCGAGGACGGCACGCTCCGCATGGAGTTCCGCGACCGCGGCGTCCCCTTCAACCCCGCCGAGCGGCCCGCCCCGGACATCGAGGAGAGGATCCGCCGGGGGGCGAAGGGCGGGCTCGGCATCCACCTCTTCAAGACGCTCATGGACGGCTACTCGTACCGTCGGGAGGGTGCGGAGAACGTTCTGACGGTCTTCAAAAAGGTCTGAGCGCCGCGGTCAGTAGAGGACGTTGGCCTGCCCGTTCTTCTTGACCAGCTTATCGATCTCGCCCAAGATGAGGTCCCGGCGGATGAGGACGGCCTTGATCTCGTCGTCAGTCAGGTAGTCGCCCGTGATGCCCTTGATCCCTTCGAAGGTCAGCGTCTTGACCTTGTCGACGATGGCCCGCGGCAGCTCGCTCATGAGCTTCGGGCCCTCAGGGTGTTTCTCGGTATAGATGAGGGCCTTAACGAATTTGCCGGAGGAGCGGAAGGACCGGGAATGGTCGATGAGAATCATCCGCCAGTCCTTGGTGATGAGGATCTGGTTCTGGTGGCGGTCCTCGTTGGCGATGAGGTTGTCGAAGAACCTCTGCAGGTACGTGTCCCGGTTCCAGCCGAAGACCTTGTAGGACGGCATCTTGATCTTCTTCTCCTCCCGCTCCTTTAGGGAGATGCAGTCGGTGATCCAGTACTGGAGGGAGCCCCGGTCGCCCTGGAAGCGCCGCTCGATGGTCGGCGAGACCATGTGGAGCCCGAGCCACTCGCTCATGCGGTAGGCGCAGATCTCGTACTGCCAGCCCTCGACATAGCCCTGCATGCGGCCCTCGGCGCTCTTCCACAGGGCGTCATGGGTGACGTCGCCCTTCCGGAGCGTCAGCCTCCAGGGGCTGGTCACGGACTCGGGGCCGACCATGTGGGACTGGTTGACGATGTCCGCCGTCTTGAGGAACTCCTCCCATTGGGGGAACTGACCGAGCTCGTCGGCCGTGAACTGGGCCAGGAGCGCGGGCGCCCGGAGAAGGGCCAATCCCGCGACGATGAGGACCACCGTTGCTTTCTTCATTTTCACCCTCCCGCGAGATCGATTCCTGCCGCGGACGGCCGCGGTCGTCTCAATCGTAGAGGACGTCCGCCTCCCCCCTGGCCCGGACCATGCCGTCGATCTCTTTGATGAGGAGGTCGCGGCGGGCGAGGAGCGAGCGGATCTCCCGGTCCGTCAGGGTCTCGCCCACGGCAGTTCCGACGGACTCGAAGGACAGCGCCTTGACCTTTTCATAGAACCAGCGGGGGAGCCGGCTGAAGAGGAACGGGTGCCCGTCCTGGGCTTTCTTGATGCCGTCCGCCCCGAACATGAGCTTCTCAGTGAACTCCTTGGTCGACCGAAAGGCCCGGGAGTGGTCGATGAGGATCGTCCGCCAGTCCTCCGTGTAGAGGACGTTCTGCTGGGTCCGGTCCTCGTTGGCGATGAGGCTGTCCCAGGCCCGGGTCAGCCACTTCATCCTCTCGATCCCGGCCTCGGCTTCCTTGGGGATGGCGATTCCCTGCTCGGCGACCTTGAGAAGGCTGTACTTGTTCTCGGCCCAGAGCGACAGGGCGCCCTTCTTCCCCTGGAACTCGCGCTCGACCGCGGCGGGGACCATGTCCAGCCCGATGAGCTTGTCGAGGCGGTAAGCGGCGATCTCGTACTGCCAGCCCTCGAGGAACCCGTACATCATGCCGCTCGGGTTCTTCCAGAAGGCCCTGCTCTCGAAATCGCCCTTCCTGAGGGTCAGCCGGAAGGGCTTGGTGACGCCCTCGCCTGCCGGCTCGGCCTTGACGATCTCGGCCGTGAGGAGGAACTCCTCCATCTGCGGCCGCCGGGCGACCTCCTCGGGCTTGAACTGGCCGCGAAGATCCCCGGGCCTGACGACGAAGGCCAGGAAAAGAACGACGAGCGCCGCTTCACGCTTCATGGATGTCACCCCGACCGCTTTCTGTTGCCCGGATTATAGGACCCTTCCTCCCGGAAATCAAGCCGCGGGTGCCGGATTCCCGTCGGCCGCGGCCTTCCGCCTCTTGTATTCCCCGACGATCTTGAAGCAGAGCGCGATGAGGACGAGGACGACGACGACGTTCAGCATGGCGTAGCGTTCGATCTTCAAGCCCAGCAGCTGTGTCCCGGCCAGCACGGCCAGGGCCGAAACCGTGTCGCCGCCCCTGACGAAGAAGGTGTCGATGGCGGCCTTGGCCTTGTATTTTTCCTCCCTTGGCGTGACCAGGAACAGGGCGGCCTTGGTCGTGTTCTGGAGCGAATAGTCGGTGCCGTTCTCCAGGGACTTGACCCAGCGGACGAGGACGAGGACCGCCCCGAAAGAGATCAGGGCATACCCCCCTAGGGCGATCAACGGCAGGAAGAAGAGCGCTCCCCCGACCCCGACCCACTTGAAGATGCGCGAAACAAGGAAGAGCTGGATGATCAGGGCGACGAGGTTCGTCAGGAGCTGATAGTTCATGAACGCCCGGTGGATCGATTTCTCCATGGCCGCGCCGGGCGCGTTCTCCTGGGGAACGGGTGCGCCCCGGGCGCTATCCCCAGCGGGGGAGGCGGCCCCCGGCAGAGCCGCCGTCATTGGCCTGGAGGCCGTCTTCGAGAGCTCGGTGTTGACCGTGACGGCCGAGATGACGTACTCGCCCGTGGCATTGACGAAATTGTAGAGGCCGATCAGGAGGGCGATGAAGAGCAGGTAGCGGCTCTTGAACACGAGCCGAAAACCGCCCCCGGCCTTCAGCGGCTGGGCCTGGGCGCGGGCCTTCTCCTCGGAGCCGGCGAGCCCCTTTTCCCGGTCATCGAGGGTTCTCCGGACATCCCGGCGATGGATGTATCTGGCCAGGCCGATACAGATGAGGAGGACAGTCCCTGCGATGAGCATGAGCTTGAATTCCCACCGTCCGCCCAGGAGGTCCCTGAGCTTGATGACCACGGGCAGCGTCCCGACGACGCCTCCCAGCGTCGCGCCGAAGGCGATGAGGGGAAAGGTCCGCTTTCCCTGCTCGTCGGAATAGAGGTCGTTGGCGAAACCCCAGAACTGGGCGATCACGAAATAATTGAAGATGCCGATCCAGACGAAGAAGGCGATCCCCATGGTCTTGACGGGGATGCGGCAGAAGCTGAGGCCGTAGAAGATCACGATATTCGAGATGAAGAACAGGGTCGTCCAGGTGATGAGGACGTGCCGGGGGACCTTGGAGGCCAGGCGGCTGAAGGCCTTGATCACGAAGATGAAGAGGACGGCCTGGGCGCCGCCCAGACAGCTCTTGACCACGGCGGAGTTCTTGTCGACGAGAAGCAGCGCCTCACGCAGGGGTTTGAGGATGTAATAGGCGACGAGGAGGAGGAAGACATTCAGCGCGAGGAGGAGCGCCTTGGGCGCCTCGCCCGGCCGGATGTCGGCGAAAAGCCGGAGGAACCCGTAGAGCAGACGTTCCCCCGGCGACCCCGTTCCCGACGCCGTCCTCGCTCCGGCTTCCGCCATCCGCCCCTCCCTCGGCCGCACGCTCCCGCGTGTCAGAATAGGACCGCGGCCTCCCCCCGGGCCTCGACCTGCGTCCGGATGGCGCGGAGGATCGACCCCACCCTCGCCTCGAGGGCCCGGACCTCCTCCTCGTTCAGGTAGGGGGCGACCAGGCGGCGAACCCCGGCCTTGTCCCAATCGACGAGTTTCCGGTAAAAGGCCCGCGAGCACCTCTGGATCTCGCACCCGGGGACCGTCTCCGTCACGGGCGCGAAGGCCCTGGAGAAGTCGACCGCCCAAACCCTCTCCGTATTCCTCTGGATGAGGATGTCACGCTCTCGCTCGGGGCCGCAGGTGTCGGCGACGAGGTTGATGAAGACCCTCAGGTCGGCCATGGTCCGCTCGAAGGCCTCCGGGTCGCCGATCGGGAGTCCCTGGCCCTTCCGGGCCGTCTCGGAGAAGGCGTCCTCGACGAAGATCTGGAGGGAGCCCGGGTAACCGTTGATCGTCCGCTCGATGAGCGGCGGGATGAGGCCCAAGCCGAGGGCCTTGTCGAGGGCGTAGGCGGCGAGCTCGTACTCATAGCTGTCGGCCAGCGGGTCCGGCCGGCGGCGGTCGATGTACTTGAACTGGGCCCAGTGCTTGGCCCCGCCGGCCTCCAGCCGGACCTTCCAGGGGTCGGTCCGACCTGCCTCGCCGGGGATGACGAAGGCCGGCGTCGCCGTCTGCAGGAACCGTTCGACCTCGTCCGCGGCCCCCGGCCCGTTCGCCGTCGGCGAACCGCCGGGAGCCGGCGGCGCCGCTTCCTCGGCATCCGTGTAGTGGTCGAGCGTCCCGCCGTTGATGATGAGGGCATAGAGACGGCCGCCGTAGAGGGTGAAGCCGATCCCGGTATCGATCATCCAGAGCTTCCCGTGGAAGAGGGGGATGATGTCCCCGGCCGGCGCGATCGGGCTCCGCGTTTCCCCCATGGCCATGAAGTTGTGGCCGATGACCATCTTCGTCGCCTTGAGGTTGGCCAGGATCCGGTCCATGTCCTCCTGGGAGATGGTGTTCTCCATCTGGCGGAGCCACAGCGGGCCTTCGGAGTTGTAGACGAGCTTGGGACGGAACTCCTGCATGAGGACCCGGGAGTTCGGTCCTCGGAGGGCGAACATCCCCAGTTCCAGCCGGAACGCGTCGTTGAGGTCCTTGAGCTTCCAGGTCGAGAACTGGCGGTTGACCCCGGCGTGGGCGAAGACGACGTCGTTGATCTTGATGACGACGTTCTTCGTCAGGAGCCATTTTCCATAGGTGTGGTTGAAGTTCTCGGTATAGGCCTGGCCGGCCTCGTCCATGCCCCTGACCCTCTTGGAGGTCTCGAGGATCTTCTCCCAGAAGGCGCGGTAGCCGGCGTCCTTGGCGAAGTCGGGACCCCCGGGCCCCAGCCTGGCCCGCTCGGCGGCCGGCAGGCCCGACAGGTATTGCTTCGCCCGGGCCTTCTTGAAGTCGTCGGGAAGGAACGCGTAGAACTGGTCGACGAAGACGTACTGCGGATAGTTCAGGGCGATGCCCGTGATCGTCGACTCTTCGTGGTTGCCGAGCAGGACGTGGACCATGCCGCCCGCGGCCGCGGCCTCTTTCTCCAGGCGCATGAGGAAGTCGAAGATGTCCCTGGCCTTGTCGCCCCGGTCCAGGACGTCGCCAATCTGCACGAGGTGGGTCCTTCCGCCGGTCCAGTGAAGACGCTCGTCGACGAGGCCGACCTTCGACGCCTTGAGGATGGTCACGAAGTTGTCGAAGTCCCCGTGGAGGTCGCCCACGGCCACGATCCGCTCGACGCCGGTCCATTCGCAGGGGATGTCGGCGGCGCGGGTGGCCGGGGCCAGGGCGAGAAGCGCGGCGCCGAGGGACAGGGCGAAGGCGAAACGCCCTCGAAGCCGCCGGCAAGGTCCGCCCCTTTCAAATGAGAACATCGACGCCATTCATATATATGCGATTTCCCGCCAGGAATCAATACCACTCCGGCCGTTGACTCCCCGGCGGGGGACTTGCTATCCTTGACCGGGTCCGGGCCGCCGGACGAGGAAGGTGACGCATGAGCAATCGACTTGGCGATGGAATCCGCGCCGGCTCGAGGGCGGCGGGGCTCGGAGCGGCCGCGCTCCTCCTCCTGATCCTGGGTCTGGGCGGCTGTTCGCCGGAGCGACGGCCGGCCGCCCCGGCCGCGCCGGTCCGGGTGAGGACAGGACTCGAGGTCTTCCTCGAAAGAAACCTCGGGCTGGTCGAGGGAAAGCGCGTCGGGCTCATCACCAACCCGACTGGCATCGACGCCGCGTTCCGGTCGACCGTCGACCTCCTCGCCCGCAACCCCAAGGTCAAGCTCGTCGCCCTCTACGGGCCCGAGCACGGCGTGCGGGGTGACGCCCAGGCCGGGGAATACGTCCCGTACTATTTCGACAGGAAGGCCGGGCTGCCCGTCTTCAGCCTCTACGGCCAGTCGATGAAGCCCGAGCCGGGCATGCTCAAGAGGATCGACGAGTTCATGCGCTCCTACGACACCCGGTCCGCCGGGAAGGTCCCGGAGAAGGACATGGTCCAGGGGGTCGACGTCATGATCTACGATATCCAGGACGTCGGCACGCGGGTCTACACCTACATCGCGACGATGGCCTACGCCATGCAGGCCTGCGCGGAGAACGGCATCGATTTCATCGTCCTCGACCGGCCCGACCCGATCGGCGGCGCGGACGTCGAGGGCCCGGTCCTCGAGTATCCCGCCTACAGCTCGCCCGTCGGGCTCTATCCCGTGCCCGAGCGCTTCGGCATGACCATGGGCGAGCTGGCCCGGCTGTTCAACGACCGGTTCCTGGCGAAGAAGGCGAACCTGACCGTCATCCCGATGGAGGGCTGGACGCGGGCGATGTGGTTCGACCGGACGGGGCTGCCCTGGGTCATGCCGTCGCCGAACATGCCGACGCTCGACACCGCGGCCGTCTATCCCGGGTTCGTCGCCTTCGAGGGGACGAACGTCTCCGAGGGGCGGGGGACGACCCGGCCGTTCGAGCTCTTCGGCGCCCCGTGGGTCGACGGCGACGACCTCGCGGCGAAGCTCAACGGGCTCGGCCTCCCCGGGGTCATCTTCCGCGGCGCCTGGTTCACGCCCACGTTCTCCAAGTTCGCCGGCCGGCTCTGCGGCGGCTGCCAGGTCCAGGTCATCGACCGCGCCGCCTTTCGCTCCTTCGAGGCCTTCCTCCAAGTCGTCAAGGCCATCCGCGACGCGGCCCCCGACAAGTTCGAGTTCCACAAGGACTACTTCGACAAGGTCATGGGGACGTCCCGCGTGCGAGAGGCCCTCGAGGCCGGGACCCCGGTGAAGACGATCGTCGACGGCCTCAAGCCGGGCCTCGACGCCTTCCTGCAGCTGCGCAGACCCTATTTGCTCTATAAGTAAAGAGGTCAGCCCAGGGGGACATTCCCCGTCTTTCAGGCCCGCGGGGACAGTTGCTGTCTTTTTTTAGGCACGGTTGACCTGCCCCGCCTTTTCCTTTAGAATGAATGCCTTTCCGATTTCGACCGAGGAGCGACGAGAGATGGCCAATCCAGAGTTCCCGTCGGCCCCGTCGGGCCCCCTGTCCCAGGTCCTGGACAAGCCCCCCCGGGATTTCGTCCGGGCCGACATCCTCAAGGTCATCGATAAGCTCGGCATCGAGCGGCTGACATTCCACTACACGGCTTTGGACGGCAAGCTCAAGGAGCTGAAGATCCCGGCGACCGACCGGGCCCAGGCCGAGACCGTGCTCGCCGAGGGCGAGCGCGTGGACGGCTCGTCGCTGTTCAAGGGCATGGTCGACATGGCCCTCTCGGACCTCTACGTCGTCCCGCAGTACCGCACGGCCTTCCTCAACCCCTTCGAGGAGGGCAGCCTCGACTTCGTCTGCCGCTACCTCGCCCGGGACGGCAGCCCGGCGCCCTTCACCCTCGACAACATCCTCGGCCGGGCCGCCGGGCTCTTCCGCGCCTCGACCGGGCTCGACCTCCGGGCCCTGGGCGAGCTCGAATTCTTCCTGCTCCTCCCCGCCGGGGAGCGGGGCTATTGCGTGCCAGGCCAGAGCGGCTACCACGGCTCTCAGCCGTTCACTAAGAGCGGCCCCATCCTCAACGAGATGGTCCGTCACATCGGCCGGGTCACCGGAGCGGTCAAGTACGCCCACGGCGAGGTCGGCCTGGTCGATTCCGTCCACAGCGACGTCGAGGAGATTGAGGGCCGCCGGGCCGAGCAGCTCGAGATCGAGTACCTGCCGCGGCCGGTCGAGGAGATGGCCGACGCCCTCGTCCTCGGCCGCTGGGTTATCCGGAACACGGCCTTCCGGCACGGCGCGATCGCCACCTTCACCCCGAAGATCGAGGAAGGCGTTGCCGGCAACGGCCTCCACTTCCACCTTGAGCTCGCCCAGGAGGGCCGGAACGTCATGACCATGCCCGACGGCCGGCTGTCCGAGGCGGCCCGCAAGCTCATCGGCGGGCTGTGCGAGTACGCCGATTCCCTGACCGCCTTCGGCAACACCGTCTCCTCGGCCTACCTGCGCTTGGTCCCCAACCACGAGGCGCCGACCCGGGTCTGCTGGAGCGACCTCAACCGCAGCGCCCTCATCCGCGTCCCGCTCGGCTGGACGAACGTCTCCCACTTGGCGGGGAAGGTCAATCCCCGTGAGCCGGAGGTCGCCCGCGGCGCCGCCGGCGCCCGGCAGACGGTCGAGCTGCGGAGCCCGGACGGCAGCGCCCTCATCCACCTCGTCCTGGCCGGCATCGCCATGGCCGCGAACTGGGCCTTCGGGGGGGACGGCTCCCTGTTCAAGGAATACGGGCCGCTCGAGCTTGCGGACAGGCTCTATGTCAAGGGGAACATCTTCTCGGACAAGGAGCTGCTCGCCAGGCTCCCGGTCCTGCCGGCAAGCTGCGTCGAGTCGTCGCGGCTCCTGCTGAAAAAGCGGGACCTCTACGAGCGGGACGGCGTCTTCCCGTCCTCGGTCATCGACTACGTCGCCCGGATGCTCGAGGCCGAGAACGACGAGTTCATGAACAAGCTCCTCGCCGGGCTGCCGGCCCACGAGCGGCTCCACGAGGTCCGCAAGATCATGCACAAGGACCTCCACAAGCACTGAGCCCGGGAGGTCAAAGCCGCCCCGAAACCTTCTCGTGGGCCCTGAACTCCGGCCCGAGGGTCCGCCATAGGGAATCGAACCGCTCCCGGAGGGCGGCATATGTCCCGGCGTTCGCGGGCTCCGGCTCCGCCGCCAGCTTGTCCAGGCAAACCCGGGCCGAGGTGATGTCGCGGATGTCGGCCGGCCGCCCCTCGTCCCGGAGATAACACCAGATGGCCTGCAGGGCCCCGCCGTGCGCCGCGGCCTCCCGCTCCCTGAGCGTCACGACCGGGGCGCCGAGGATGTCAGCGACGACCTGGAGCCAGAGCCGGCTCTTGGCCCCGCCCCCCGTGGCCCGGACCTCGGCCGGGCGGAGGCCGAGCGAGCGCATCCGGGCGAACCCGTAGCCGAGGTTCAGGATCGTCCCCTCCATGACCGAGCGGGCCAGGTGCGCGGCGTCGAAGGTCCGGCGGTCGAGGCCGAAGAGGACGGCGCTCGCCGAGGGCAGGACCGGGACGCGCTCGCCGTCGACGAAGGGCAGGAAGACGAGCCCGTCGGCCCCGGCCGGGGCCCGGCCCGCCGCGGCCTCGAGCTTGCGGTTCGTCCAGCCGAGGAGCTTCTTCAGGAGCTCCGTCGTGTTGGTCACGTTCATCGTACAGAGGAGCGGGAGCCATCCGCCCGTGCTGTCGCAGAAGGCGGCGATCTCGCCCTCGGGGTCGATGAAGGGCTCCGCGGCGTGGGAGTAGATCGTGCCCGAGGTGCCCAGGCTGACCGTCGAGACGCCCGCCACGACGTTGCCCGTGCCGATGGCCCCCATCATGTTGTCGCCGCCGCCGGCGGAGACGAGGACACGGCCCCAGCCGTACCTCTCTGCCACGGAACGGCGGACGACGCCGACCGGCTCGCGCGGATGGCTCAGGGGCGGGAGTTTGCCGATGAGGGCCGGGTCGACGGCCGCCGCGGCCTCCTCGCTCCAGCGGAGGTTCCGGACGTCCATGAGGCCCGTGCCCGAAGCGTCGCCGTACTCCATGTGGGCCCGCCCCGTCAGGTGGAAGTTCAGGTAATTGTGGGGGAGAAGGACGGTCGCGAGCCGGGCGAACCGGTCCGGCTCGTGTTCCTTCAGCCAGAGGATTTTCGAGGCGGTGAAGCCGACGGCGAGGCGGATGCCGAGCTTGCGGACGCACTCCGCCGGGCCGCCGAGACGGGCAAGGAGCTCTTGCGTCTCCGCGATGGTCGAGGTGTCGTTCCAGAGCTTGGCCGGGCGGAGCGGACGGCCGCGGCCGTCGAGCGGCACAAAGCCGTGCTGCTGGCCGGAGACGCCCAGGCAGACGACCTTCTTCGCGTCCACCCGGGCTTCCTTGAGCGCCCCGGCCAGAGCCCCGTCCATGGCCCGGACCCAGGTCGCCGGGTCCTGCTCGCTTGCGCCCGGGGCCAGGCCGGCGACCATCTCGTGGCGGCCGTAGCCGCGGCCGAGGACGCGGCCGCTCTCGAAGTCCACGACCAGGGCCTTCGTGCCCTGCGTTCCCGAGTCGACGCCGATGGCGACCATCCTTCACCTCTATTTCCTGCCCGGCTTAGCAACAATTCTAGGGGAGGGGCCTGCGGACTGTCAACCGCCGCCTTCCCGGCGCCGGAGACCTTTCTTGACAGGGCGGGGGGCGTCCCGTAGAATCGGCCGCATGAAGGCCCTCTTGCGGGCCGTCGTCGCTGCGGCCCTCGCGGCTTCGCTCTTCGCGGCCGCCGCCTCCGCCGTCGAGGTCGAGGCGCGGGCCGGCTATTTCATTCCCTCGTCGCGCGACGTCCGCGCCGTCTATCCGAACGGCGTGCCCTTCGGCGCGGACATCAGCGTCCCCCTTCTCGACGTCATCTCCGTCTGGGGCGGAATCGACATTTTCCGCAAAACCGGAAAGCTCACCTACACGGAGGAGCCGACGATGCTGCGTGTGATGCCGGTGTTCCTGGGGCTCAAGCTCGGCTCCGTCCGCCGCTCGCGCGCCGTGCGGCCATACGCGGCGGCCGCCGCGGGCTATTTCTCCTACAAGGAAACGAACGTCATCGGCACGGCCAGCGGCAGACGTCTGGGGCTGGTCGCCCAGGCCGGCCTTCTCGTCAGGCTCAAGGGACGGGTCTCGCTCGACTTCCACGCGCGGTACACCATGGTCAAGGCCGCGGGGCAGGGAGCGGACGCCGTGGCCACCGAGCTCGGCGGCTTTCAGGGCGGTCTAGGGATCGCCGTGGGCTTCTGACGGCGGGCCCTTCTTGAGACACCCCGCGTCACGGCCGCCGGGGAGACGTCCCTCCAGGCGAAGTTGATAAATCAATGCCGGCACGGTAGACTATTCTCTGATGAAAAGCCCGAGGCTCAAGGAGCATGAGATGAAGCGGGCCGCCCGAATGACCGCGGCCGCGGTCCTGGCCGTCCTGCTCGCAGCCCCGGCGGCCCGGTCCCTCATGAAGCCGGGCCAGAAGTTCCTGCCTTTCGCCCTCAAGGGCGTAGACGGCCGGGAATACGCCCTGACCCTTGAGGGCGGCCGGCTGACGCATGCCGTGACCGAGACCGTCGACGGCAAGGCCCAGACAATGAAATCCCACCCCGCGGCCGTCCTCATCGATTTTTGGGCGACTTGGTGCATCCCCTGCCGGGAAGGGATGCCGACCATGGAAAAGCTCCACGAGAAATACAAGCCGGCCCCCGGCCAGTCAGAGGGCGGCCTGCGGCTCCTCTCGGTCGCCATGGACAATCCCGGGTCGAAGAAGGTCAAGATCCTCTACGACATGTCGAAGGTTACTTATCCGATGCTCTACGACCCCACGCCGGGGAACGCCGGGGACGGCCTCCTCCATTCGCCGCTCGAGATGAAGGGCCCCTACGACGCCGTGTCCCTGCCGGTCGTCTACCTCATCGACGCCTCGGGCACGATCGTCCACGTCCACCAGGGCTTCAAGCTCCAGGAGGCGGCCGGGTTCGAGGAGGCGGTGAAGAAGGCGCTGGCCGGAGCAAAGACGTGAAGCGCCGCCTGCCCTGGATCCTCCTCGGACTCTCGCTCGGGCTCGTCGCGGCCGGGCTCCTCCTCGGCGAATACAAGGCCGTCCTCGAGAAGGCCGTCACGGTCTGTCTCGACTGCATCGGGATCGGCTGAGGCAGCGGCGGTGGGCATCCTGGCCAAACCCCGGCGCAAGCGGATCTGGTACCAGGCCTTGGGCGGGCTGGCCATCAACGCCTGGCTGCCGGGCTGGCTGAGCGGCCAGATCTACCAGGGCCGCGTCAAGGGGGTCTGCGTCCCCGTCCTCAACTGCTATTCCTGCCCGTCGGCCATGGGCGCCTGTCCCATCGGCGCGCTCCAGACGTTCATGGCCGGGCTCCGCCTCAACCTGGCCGCGGCCGAGGCCAAGTTCGGCCTCTACGTCATCGGGCTCCTCGGCGTCGTGGGCAGCGTCGTCGGCCGCATGCCGTGCGGCTGGCTCTGCCCCTTCGGCCTGCTCCAGGAGGTCATGCACAAGATCCCGACGCCCAAGCTCAAGGTGCCGCGCGCCCTTTCCTATGGGCGCTATGTTTTCCTGGCCGTTCTCGTCGTGGCTCTGCCCCTGCTCGTCGTGGACCAGTACGGCCTCGGCCAGACCTGGTTCTGCAAGTGGGTCTGCCCGGCCGGGACGCTCGAGGCGGGCTTGCCGCTCATCCTGCTCAACGCCGGGCTGCGCAGCCTCGTCGGGTTCATGTACTACTGGAAGGTCGGCCTGCTCGTCCTCTTCCTCGGCTGGATGACGGTCAGCCGGCGGCCGTTCTGCCGGACGGTCTGCCCGCTGGGGGCCATCCTCGGGCTGTTCAACAAGGCGAGCCTCTTCCGGATGGCCGTGGACGACGCGAAATGCACGCTTTGCGACAAGTGCCGCCGGGACTGCCCCGTGGGCATCGGCATCTACGCATCGGCCAACAGCCCGGACTGCGTCCGCTGCCTGAAGTGCGTCGATTCGTGCAAGTACGGGGCGGTGAGCTACGAATTCCTGAAGCGGCGCGAGGTTGCCGAGGACCTTCGGGTCCGCAAAACCGCGGCCTAGGCGCGGCCCCGGAGAGTCCCGGCGGCCGTCACTTCGGCTTGACCTCGTTCACCTGGATGAGGATCTTGGGCGCCGCTTCGTACTTGGTCATCTCGATCTTTCCGTCCGGAAGGACGAATCTGACGCTGGCGTCCTCGTAGAGCCGGCCGTCCCCCACGCCTTTGGTGGGAAGGTTCAGCTCGAGGACCATGAAGAAGTTCGGCCCGGTCCGGACGAACTGGGAGCCCGGGTCCCAGACCTGCCGCAACAGGACGCAGGTGAGCTTCCGGCCCTTGTCGGTGGTGACGATCTGGGCGGCGTGGATGGGGAGGTTCCAGCCGCGGCTGTCCATGAACCGGACGACGCCCTTGTTCAGCTTCTGGAAGACGGTGAGGAAGGCGTCATCGCTGGTATTCAGCGCCTGCTGCAGCAGGATGAGCTCCTCGGGCGCCGTGTACGACTGGACCTCGATCCGCAGCGCGACGGCCGGCGGCTCGATGGGGGCCTTGCCGGTCAGCAGCCGGGCCCTGAAGACGTCCGCGGCCCGCGCCGGCACGGCCAGGGCCGCGGCGCCGGCGGCGAGGGCCAGGGCCGAGAGGGCTCGATTCCGGGACGGATGCGTCATGGCGTCCTCCTCCGCGTTCGCTGTCGACTCCAGGGACGAACATATACCCTGAGTCGCGGGATGTCAATCTTGCGGACCGGGCGGGCGGCACGGGCAGCATATTGGTTGACCGGGCGAACTGATGTAGAATGGCGTTCATGGTTTCGGAATCACGCCACGAGGAGGGTGCCATGAACTATCGATGCACGCGGCGGGCGGCGGCGGCCGTTGCCCTGGTCCTGCTGTTGGCCCTGTCGGCCGCGACGCAGGAGAAAGTCGACCTCCAGGTCCTCCAGCGGATTCGCAAGGAAGGCCTCGAGAATTCCAAGATCACAGACTTCCTAATCTACCTCTGCGACGTCTACGGGCCCCGGCTCGCCGAGAGCCCGCAGTACCGCAAAGCGGGGGAGTGGGCCGTCGGCCGGCTTAAGGAGATGGGGCTCGCCAGCGCCAAGATGGAGCCCTATGGGACTTACGGCCGGGGCTGGGAGCTCCAGAAGTTCTACGGCGCGATGACGGCCCCCCAGTATATGCCGCTCATCGCCTATCCCAAGGCCTGGACGCCGGGGACGAACGGCCTCGTCAAGGGGAGCCCGGTCCTCCTCGACGTCAAGAAGATCGCCGACCTTGATAAGTACAAGGGCAAGCTCAGGGAGGCCATCGTCCTCATGCAGGGCGAGCAGCCGCTCGAGATCTCCTTCGACCCGGCCGCCTCCCGGCTGACGGATGACGAGTTGAAGAAGCTTTACTTCGTCCCCGACCCCGCGGCCCGTTCGCCCTTTGCCGCCCGGATGGAGGAGTTCATGGCCCGCCAGCAGCTCCAGCAGGCCGTGAGCAAGTTCCTCAAGGACGAGGGCGCGGCCGTCTGCCTCGAGCCCAGCCGCGGCAAGGACGGGACCATCTTCGTCCAGAGCGGCGGCAACCAGAGCCCGACGGCGGCGGTGCCCCTGCCCGCGGTCGTCGTCTCGGTCGAGCAGTACAACCGCATCGTGCGCATCCTTCAGAAGGACGTCCCGGTAACGCTCGAGGTCGAGGTCCAGGCCCGCTTCACCCAGGACGACCTCCAGGGCTATAACGTCGTCGCCGAGCTGCCGGGCACGGACAAGAAGCTCAAGGACGAGATCGTCATGCTCGGCGGGCACTTCGACAGCTGGCACGCCGGCACGGGCGCCACGGACAACGGCGCCGGCTGCGCCGTGGCCGTGGAGGCCGTGCGGATCCTCAAAGCCGCCGGCGTCCAGCCTCGCCGGACCATCCGCATCGGCCTCTGGGACGGCGAGGAGCAGGGCTTCATCGGCTCCCTCGGCTATATCAGGAACCATTTCTTCGACCGGGGGAAGAAGGAGAAGAAGCCCGAGTACGACCGCCTGGCCGGGTACTTCAACTTCGACAACGGCAGCGGCAAGATCCGCGGCATCTACGCCCAGGGCAACACCGCCGTCGTGCCGATCTTCGAGCAGTGGCTGGAGCCCCTCCACGACCTCGGCGCGGCCACGGTCACCATCCGCAACACGGGCGGCACGGACCACTTGTCCTTTGACGGCATCGGCCTGCCGGGCTTCCAGTTCATCCAGGACGTGCTCGAGTATGACTCGCTGACCCATCACTCGAACATGGACGTCTTCGACCACCTTTCGCGGGGCGACCTGATGCAGGCGGCCACGGTCATGGCCTGGTTCGTCTACAACGCCTCGATGCGGGACCAGAAGCTGCCGCGGAAGTTCTTCGACCCCAACGCCCCGGCGCCGACGCGCCGGTTCTGAGACTGGGGCGGGCGGCGCGGGCGTCTCAGGCCGGCCGGCCGGCCTGACTGAGGCGATGGCGCGAGAAGAGGAACATGTAGACCGCCTGGAGGGGCATGAAGACCCCGAGCAGGCCCATCAGGACCCCGGCCCCGCCGGCCAGGACGATCAGGCAGGCCGCCGTGGAAAAGAAGTCCCGCCGGTAGATGAAGGCCATCTTGCCGGCGATGGCGTCGACCCGGCCCAGGAGGCCGGGTCTGGCGCCGCTCGCCTCGATCTCCCTGGCGATGGCGACGATGTTGTTGCCGAGCCGCTTCCTCTTCATGTAGCGCACGAGCTGGGCGTAGAAGAGGCCCATCGACACGAGGGCCAGGCCGCCGAGCCAGAGCCAGACGACGTTCCGCGAGGCACGGTACAGCCCGACCGGCAGGCACAGGAAGAACAAGACGAAGATGAACGCGTCGCCGGTGATGTCGAGGAAGCCGCCGAATTTCGATATCCGATAGGTCAGCCGCGCGTTCTCCCCGTCGCAGCCGTCGAAGATCGAGGCGAAGTCGAAGAGGAAGGCCCCGAGCGCGGACGGGCCGTACCCGCCCTGGGCGACGAACCAGCCGCTGGCCAGCCCGATGAGGAGGGTGGCGACGCTCTGCACGGCCGGGGCGACGCCCGTCTTGAGGAAGACCCGGGTCAGGAAAAGGGAGATGCGGCGGTTGAAGTGCCGCGAGAAGAAGCCGTCGGTCGGCTTGCGGGCGGTGTTGAGCAGGCGCCGCTCCGCCGTCCGGAACGAGGCCCGGTCCGAGACTTCGAGACAGAAGCGCGCGCCCGGCCCGACCGTCCGGCCGCCTGCCGCCGGCCCCGCGGCCGCGGCCAGGATATCGGCCCCTGCCTGGAGGCCGCCCGGGGCGGCGAGCCGTTCAACGAGGACGGCGAAGCGGCCGGCGGGACAGAGAGCGAGACCGCCGTCCAGACGAAGGGGCTTGCCCTCGGCCCGGTCCTCCCCGGCGATCTCGCCGAGCAGCGCGGGGTCGAAGACGAGGTTCCCGCGGAGGAGCCAGAACGATGTCCCGGCCCATCCTCTTCCGGCCACCTCCGCCAGGCGCTCTGCCGGGATGAACTCGAGGCCGATGGCGCTCTTCACGACCCTGCGGTCCCGGCCCATCGCCGCCGTGACGGCCTCCCATCCCGACCCGTCCTCGCCAACGAGCAGGAACCGCTTGACCCCCGACTGGGCTGCCGCCAGGACGGTGCGCTGGACGAGCGTCAGTCCGAGCAGCCGCCGGAGAGGGGAGCCCGCCGGACGGGGCTTCTCCTCCGCCCGGCCCGGGAGCAGGATGATGGCCCGCTCGACGGCGCTCACGAGGACCCCGGCTCCGCGGACTTCCTCTTCTCCAGGGCAAAGAGCAGGAGCCCCAGCCCGGCGAAGATGAGGGTCCGGATGCGGCGGATGATGGACAGGCTGAGCCCCACGCCGGCCGGGAAGCCCAGGCTGCGGATGACCAGGATGCTGATGCCCTCCATGACGCCCCACTGTCCGGGCAGGACGAAGAAGACCGTGTTGCCGACCGTGATGACTGTCGAAACGAGCAGGGCCTGGATGAAACTGAGGGGAGCCTTGAGCACGGCCATGATGATCATGACCTCGGCAACCCCGGCCAGACGGCTGAGGACGTTCAGCCCGATGGGGATGAGGGCCCTGGTGTTCGAGCGGGAGTAGAGGAGGCTCAGCGTTTCGTCGAGGGTTCGGAACTGGGTCTCGTTCCTCGCTGCCCAGGCCTTGCCCCCAGGGATGAAGCGGCCGACCGTCATCAGCGCCTTGGTGACCCCGGTCTTCTGGACGAAGATGAGGAAGAAAGTGCAGGCCGCCGTGATGGCGAGGCTGATAACGACCGGGATGATCAAGCTCTTCGGCAGGCGGAGGGTCAGGAGCCCCAGGACGAACCCGGAGATCATGAAGATCAGGGAGGCGACGAATTCGATGGTCTTGTCGAAAAGGACGCTCGGTATGCCGTCCTTGAGGGGGATATGCTCCCGGATCATGAAGGCCCGCATGGCATCGCCGCCCAGGCTGGCCGAGGGCAGGACGAGGTTGAAGGCGGAGCTGATGATCTTGATCCGGAAGAGGGCCCAGAACGGCACGGGCTGGAAGAAGGATCTCAGGATGATCCACCAGGAGGCGGCCTGCAGGAGAAAGAAGGTCGCCCCGAGAGAGCAGGTCACGAGGAACCAGGGTCCGAAGCTGGCCAGGTTCGAGCCGATCGTCTTGAGCCCGGTCCGGCGGAGGAGGTAGACGAAGAGGACGACGCCGATGAGGGTCAGGAGGACTTTGACCCAGTCACGGACGGTTCTAAGCCCGAAGACTTTCATCGCCCGCCGCTTCCGGGCAGCGCCGGCCCGGCCAGCAATGGCGCCGGCCGGGCGGCCAGCAGGCGCTCCGCCCGCCCCACCGCCCCCTCGTCGTCGACGTCGATCCAGAATGCGTCGCCGATGTCCACGGCCCGCGCCCTGCGGGCCTCCATGAGCACCCGGATGCCGCCCGACAGGCTGAAATCGCCGCGCCGCTGGCTCTCCTCGAGGGCCGGGAAGATTCCCGGCGAGCAGAGGAAGACGCCGGTGTCGAAGGCATTGTAGGTTCCGATCATCTTCCCGATTCCCTCGATCAACCCGTCCCTGACCAGGACCTTCGTCACGTCGTCGAGGTCGGCCGTCGGATGGTCGCTGAGGCGAAGGTCGACGGCGAGCATGATCTCGTCCGCTCCGAGGCGCTGGCCGGCGATCCGCTCGACGAGCCGCGGCTCGACGATATGGTCGGACATCATCAGGACGAAGGCGCCGTGGAGGCGCTCGCGGGCCTTGTGGACGGACAGCCCGTTCTCCTTCTCCCATTCGTCGTTGGCGACGCAGGCGATGGAGACGCGGTTCTCCCGGCCGAAGCCCTCGAGATGGCGCTCGAGCGTCTCACGGGCGTAGCCGGTCACGACCACGAACTCCCGCAGGCCCGCCTCGAGCCCGGCCAGGAGGACCCAGTCGACGAGGGGCCTCCCCCCGACGGGAAGGAGCGGCTTGCTCTGGGGCCGGCCGGCGAGCCGGCTGCCGCGGCCCGCCGCGATGATCAGGCCTTGCACGATCCTCTTCTCCTGTTCTATGGCGGCGCCGGTCCGCCCGGCGGCCGGAGCCGGCCGCGGACGCGTCCGCCTAAGCCGGCTATTATAGTCCCAAAGCCCCGGAGGCTCAAGGCATCCAGGCCGGCTGGACTTCCCCCGCCGCGGGCCCTATAATAGCGCGGAAGGCGCAAGGACCTCCGGCGAACGAAGCGCGACGTGACGACCGATCCCCGAATGCTCGTGGCCCAGGTCGGCCCCTATCCGCCCGAGAAGAACGGTATTGGCGACTATGTCGCCGACCTCGCCGCCGCTCTCCGGGAGCGGGACCCGGGCGTCGAGACGCTCGTCCTGACCTGCCGCACCCCAGGCGCGCCCGAGCGCGAGCCAGGCGTCTGGCGGTGCTGGGAGCCGCGCTCCGACTGGCCGGGCCGCCTCCTGGCCGCGGTCGACGAGACCCGCCCCCGGGTCGTCCATGTCCAGCACGGGATGTACATGGGCCATGACGCCCGGCTGCCGCGGTTCCTCGACGGGCTGAAGGCCAGGGGGATCGCCGGGGTGGTCACGCTCCATGGCGTCTGGCCGACCTCCCCGGTCCGCTTTTGGCCACGCCGCTTCCACCGGGCTTTGGGGCGAGCCGCCGGCCGGATCGTCATCCACCAGCGCGCCGGCTCGATGGATGTCCTCATGGCCCACGGCGTCCCGGCCGGTCGCGTCGCCGTCATCCCCCACTGGACGAGGCCCGCCCCGGCCGTTGACCGCGGCCCGTCCCGCCAAGCGCTCGGGCTGGGGGACGGTCCCCTGGCGCTTTTTGCCGGGCTCATCTTCCGACGCAAGGGGCTCCACATCGCCGTCCGCGCCTTCGACGCGGTGGCCCGTGAGGTTCCCGGAGCCCGCCTCCTGGCCGTCGGCCGGGTGCGCATGGCCAGCCCTATCGACTGGGCCTACCGGGCTTGGCTCGACCGGCTGACGGGACCGGGCCGGCGCGCCGGATGGCTCGACTTCCGGCCCGGGCACGTCTCCGAGGCCGACCTCTCGACGGCCATCGCCGCCGCGGACGCGGTCGTCTTTCCCTACCTCCGTCCCTACGGGTCGTCGAGCGGCATGCTCCACCGGGTCCTGGCCGCCGGGCGGCCCGTCATCTGCACTGACGTGCCCACGTTCGCCGAGGCCATCGACGCTTGGGGCCGAGAGCTGCCCGAGCTCGTTGTCCGGCCGGGGGACGTCGGCGCCCTGGGGCGGGCCCTGTCGAATGTCCTTGGCAGTGATGGCCTGCGGGCGCGGGCGGCCGAAGCATCAGCCCGGCTGGGGGATGCGTTCCCCCTGGCCGCGGCGGCTGAGGCGTACCTGAAACTCTACCGGGAGCTCCTGGGGGGAGCCGCGTGAACCCGCCGGACGCGGCCGGGAAAGGACCGGGCCCCGATGGCGTCAGGGGCGGCCCGACGGCCGGTGCGGACCCGCGCCCTTACCGGGAAAAGATCGTCGGCGAGATCTGTTACGCCCTCGGATTCTCGCGGACCGGGATCATGCGCCGGCTCCTGTCGCCCGTCGTCAGGGTCCCGGCCCGGCGCTTCGCCGCGGTCGCGGCCCGCGCCGACGCCGCCGTAGCCTCGGGCGGCATCAGCGGCGCCGCCAGGGCCATTCTGCCCGAGCTCTCCCTCTGGCCGGCCTCGCGCGGCGCGGCGGACATCCCGCGGCAAGGGCCGCTCCTCGTCCTCTCGAATCACCCGGGCGGCTACGATTCGGTGGGCATCCTCTCCTGCCTTCCCCGGCCGGACGTCAAGGTCCTCATCACGGACGCCGGCTTCACCCGGACCTTCGTCGCCGCCAGCCGCTATTTCATCTATGTCCCCAAGGATGACGCCGGGCGGGGCAGGGCCCTGCGCGAGGCGGTCGGGCACCTCCGGAGCGGCGGGGCCGTTCTCGTGTTCGCGCACCAGGAGGTCGAGCCGGACCCCGAGATGGCTCCGGGCGCGTGGGAGGCGCTCGGCGAGTGGTCGCGGAGCATCGAGCTCATGCTGCGCCGCGTCCCGGCGGCCCGGGTCCAGGTGGTCATCGCGAGCGGCGTCGTCATGCGCAAGTTCCTGCGCCATCCGCTCGTCAAGGTCCGCAGATCTCCCGCCCGCCGTCAGAAGCTGGCCGAGGTCCTTCAGATCCTCTGGCAGATGCTCTCCCCCCGGACGGTGCGGACGGACGTCCACATCTCCTTCGCCGGAGCGGTGCGGGGGGACGAGCTGGGGCCCGGCGACCGGACGGCCGCCGTGGTCGCCATCGCGCGCCGGCTCCTCGGGGAACACATGGCGGTGCTCGCTGGCGGGTTCGGGAGCAGGCGGCCCACGTCGGCTAGTTCTTGACCTGGGTCAGGACGACCTCCACGCGCCGGTTCTTGGCCCGGTTGGCCTCCGTATCGTTCGGCGCCACCGGATTGGCCGGCCCGAACCCCTGGTATCTCATCCGGCTCTCGGCGATCCCCTGGCCCTTCAGAAAATCGTAGACCGACCGGGCCCGCTCAGAGGAAAGGCTCATGTTGAACTCCTCCGTGCCGGTCGAATCCGTATAGCCCTCGATGCTCAGGTTCATGTTCTGGAAGACCATGAGGATCCCGGCGAGCTTGGCCACGGTCAGCTGGGAGGCGAACGGGAGCGTTGCCTTGTTCACGTCGAAGAGGATGCCCGGGAGGCTGACGATGACGCCGCGGGCCGTTTCGTTCGTCTCGGCCACGCTCGAGAGGGCGTTGCGGAGCGTCCTTGCCAGGTCGTCGCGCTCCCTGCGGATGGACTCGCGCTCGGCGGCCACGGCGTCCCTCTCCCCGGCGACCTTATCGCGCTCGGCCGCGATCATCTCCTTCTCGGCCGCCAGCTTGTCACGCTGTTGCATGAGGTCCTTGGATTCGACGGCCAGGGCCTCGCGCTGGGCCTCGACCTCCTTGAGCTCGCGGGCGACGCGCTGGGCCTCGGTTTCGGCCGCGGCGGCGCGCTGCTCGAGGGCGGCTTTCTCCGCCAGGCGCTTGGCCTCGGCCTCGGCCGCCGCCCTCGCTTCGTCGGCCTTGACCTTGTCACCGATGGCCTGGGAGGCGAGCTGGACGGCGATCCGCGAGAAATCCGTGATCTCCTTCTTGTTCCCCTTGGCCTTGAAGAGGTTGTCGGCGCTGGTGAAGGCGTTGGCCGCATTCTTCATGGCCGTCGGATTGACCTCGGCCGCGTTCATCTTCGTGGCCGCCTCGATGACCTTCTGGGCCTGCCTATAGGCGACGGGCGTATCGTCCGCGTACTGGAAGCCGGCGATGCTGTCCAGCGCCGGCTTGGCCCCCGTCTGGAAATCGTTGAAGGTGAACGGAGTCGTCTTGACCCCGGCCGTCAGGACCTCGCCCGAAGTGAAGAGGACGAGCTCGGTCGGCTTGCGGACCGCGGTGTAGGGCTCGGCCGTGACCATCAGGGCGAAGACCCTCTTGCTCGTATAGTACTGCAGGCTGCCGGAGGCGTTCTTGCGGTCGACCGGGACCTCGCCCAAGTTGTCGGCCGTGCCGTCGATGGCCACGGACCAGAGGACATAGGACGAGATGTCGCCCGCGAAAAGCAGGGCCGGCTCCATCTTGTCGAAGCTCAGGGCGATCGACGTCTGGGCCTTGTCGAAGAGGAGCGTCGCCGTCATTGTCGCCTTGGCCGGCGCCCGGCCCGTGCGCGAGAAATTGACGCCGATGGTCTTCCCGCTGGGCAGGGTCAGGGCTTTCATCTGGACCTCAGCCGCCGCGAGGACGCCCGAGACGAGGAAGAGCGCCAGGACCAAGAGGACCTGTCTTTTCAGGGACATGCCTTCACCTCCGGAGGGAGATTCGGAAGACTCCGCCACATTCACTTTCCGAGCGGAAGGATAGCACCGGAGGGGAGGGGAGTCAATCGGCCGCGGTCCTTGAAGGCGCCCTCCGTTCTCGTGTAACATCTCCTCGTGGCCTGGCTCGAGGAAGACTACCGCCGCAGCGTTGCCGATGTGACGCGGCCGAGGACCCTGCCGGGGACGGCCGTCGAGGTCGTCCGCGAGGTCGCCCCGGGCACGGCCTTCCGCCACGTCCTGTTCGATTTCGACGGCACGCTCAGCCTCATCCGAGAGGGCTGGCCCGAGGTCATGGTCGGCATGATGGCGGAAGAGATCCTGGCCACGGGCACGCGGGAGACGCCCGACGAGGTCGCCCGCGCCTGCCGCGCCTTCGTGGCCGAGCTCACCGGCAAGCAGACGATCTACCAGATGATCCGCCTGGCCGAGGAGGTCCGCCGGCGGGGCGGCCGGCCGCGCGACCCCCTCTCGTACAAGGAAGAATACCACGGCCGCCTGATGGGGCGGATCGCGGCAAGGCGCGACGCCCTCCGCTCCGGCGCGGCCCGGCCGGAGCAGCATCTCGTGCCCGGCGCGCTGGCCGTGCTGGCCGCGCTGAGGGACCGGGGCCTGCCGATGTGCTTGGCCAGCGGGACCGACATGAAGTACGTCGTCGAGGAGGCTGGCCTGCTCGGGCTGACGCCGTTCTTCGGCGACCGCATCTACGGCGCCATCGACGATTACAGGAACTATTCAAAGCGGATGGTCATCGAGCGCATCCTCGGCGAGAACCGCGTGGATGGGGCGTCGCTCCTCGGCTTCGGCGACGGCTACGTCGAGGTCGCGAATGTCAAGGCAGCGGGCGGCGTCGCAGTGGCCGTGGCCAGCGACGAGGCCGGCCGGACGGGCCGCACCGACCCCTGGAAGCGCGAGCGGCTCATCGGCGTCGGGGCCGACCTCGTCATTCCCGATTACCGCGACGGTGAAGCGCTCCTGGGCTATCTCTTCGGGCGGGGGTAGGGAGGCGGACCATGCCGTTCAAGACGTTCGACCGCTCGCGGCTGAAGCTGAGGCCGCTCGCCGAGCGCGACCACGCCCTCGGCCGCGACGTCTTCATCTATCCCGGGAGCCCCCGTGAGCCCTTCGACCATCCGGCGCTTCCCGTCCTGGCGGCCAGAATCCGCGAGGCCCGGGCGGCCGGGAGCTCCGTCATCCTCATGCTCGGGGCCCACGTCCTGCGGCGCGGCAACGGCCCGCTCCTCATCGACCTCATTCGCCGCGGCCTGGTCAGCCACGTGGCCCTCAACGGCGCCGGAGCCGTCCACGATTACGAGCTGGCCCTTGTCGGCAGCACCTCGGAGAGCGTCGCCCGCTATGTCCGGACGGGCGAGTTCGGGCTGTGGAACGAGACGGGCGGCATCAACGAGGCGGCGCGGGCCGGCTGGCGCGACGGCATCGGCCTGGGCGAGGCCGTCGGCCGGGCCATTGCCGACGGCGGCTTCCCGTTCGCCGAGACGAGCGTCCTCGCCGCGGGCGTCCGGCTCGGCGTGCCCGTGACCGTCCACGTCGCCATCGGCCAAGACATTGTCCACGAGCACCCGAATTTCGACGGCGCGGCGACCGGCGCGACGAGCGATACGGACTTCCTCGTCCTCGCCGAGAGCATCTCCGGCCTCGAGGGCGGCGTCCTGCTCAACATCGGCACGGCCGTCATGGGTCCCGAGGTCTACCTGAAGGCCCTGACCATGGCCCGGAACGTCGCCCGCCAGGAGGGGCGCGAGATCAGGCATTTCACGACGGCCGTCTTCGACCTCTTGGCGCTCGGCGAGGCGGACCTCCGCCGCGAGGCGGCCAAGACCGACCCGTCCTATTACTTCCGGCCCTATAAAACGGTCCTCGTCCGGACGGTGGCGGACGGCGGCGAGAGCTTTTATGTCCGCGGCGACCACGCGGCGACCGTGCCCGCTCTCTATCATCTCATCGTGGAGGACGGGAAGTGATGACCGCGGCCAGACTGCACGAGATCGTCGGGCGGTTCGCTTCCTGCCGGGTGGCCGTGCTCGGCGATTTCTTCCTCGACAAGTACCTCGACACGGACCCCGAGCTCGCCGAGACCTCCGTCGAAACCGGCAGAGCCGCCCACCAAGTCATAGCCATCCGGACGAGCCCGGGCGCGGCCGGCACGATCGTCAACAACCTTGCCTCACTCGGCGCCGGGGAGGTCCATGCCCTGGGTGTCAGGGGGGATGACGGCGAGGGATATGACCTCGAAAAAGCCCTCGCCGGCCGCGGCTGCCGGACCGGAGATCTCATGGTCGTTCCGGGGCGTTTCACGCCGACGTACCTCAAGCCAAGGAACATGCGGGAGCCCGGGCTCGCGGGCGAGCACGACCGCTACGACACCAAGAACCGGACGCCCATGCTGCGGGACGCGGAGGACGCGGTCCTCGAACGCCTCGAACGGCTCCTGCCGCGCCTCGACGCCGTGGCCGTCGAGGACCAGGTCGAGGAGGCCGATTGTGGAGTCGTCACGACGCGCGTCCGGGCGCGCCTGGCCGAGATCGGCCGCCTCCATCCGGAGAAGGTCATCTGGGCTGACAGCCGCTCGCGGAGCGGGCTCTTTCGGAACGTCGTCATCAAGGTCAACGCGCGCGAGGCCCTCAAGCGGGCCTTCCGGCCCGGGGCCAACGAGCCCGAGGATGCCGATGTCGTCAGGGCGATGGCCGGGCTCCGGGCCCGGACGGGCCGGCCCGTCTTCGTCACCGCCGGGACGCGCGGCGTCTGGGTGAGCGACCCCGCGCCCGACCTCGTCCGGGCCGTCCGCGTGCCCGAGCCGACCGACCCGACCGGGGCGGGCGACAGCGCCACGGCCGGCGCCCTGCTGGCCCTCTGCGCCGGCGCGACGCCGCCCGAGGCGGCCCTGGTGGCGAACCTCGTGGCCTCGATCACCGTGCAGCAGCTGGCCACGACGGGCACCGCGCGGCCGGACGAGCTCGGGCCCCGTCTGGAGATGTGGCTTTCACAAACGTAGAAAAGGAGGAGCGCCGATGAAATTCGCCGCCGATTACCTCGAAGACCTGAAAAAGACCTTGGCCCGGCTCGACGCCGCCGAGATCGGCAAGGCGGCCGCGCTCCTCGGGGAAGCGCGGGACAACCATCGCTCGGTGTTCGTCCTGGGAAACGGCGGCAGCGCCGCCATCGCCTCGCACCTCGTCGTCGACCTCCTCAAGGGGGCCTCGTTCGGCCGCCGGGAGCGTTTCAGGATCATGAGCCTCTCCGATAACATCCCGACGGTCACGGCCTATCTCAATGACGTTGGTCCTGACGCGGTCTTCGTCGAACAGCTCAAGAACTTCGCCCGCACGGACGACGTCGTCATCGCCATCAGCGGCAGCGGCGACAGCCCGAACGTCCTGGCCGCCGTCGAATACGCGAACGGCATCGGCTGCCGGACGATCGGCATGACCCGGGCGGACGGCGGTGCGCTCCGCGGCCTGGTCGGGCTCAGACTGGCCGTCCCGAGCGGCCACCTGGGCCGGCTCGAGGACAGCTTCACGGTCATGGCCCACATCCTGGCCTACGCCTTCATGGAGCGGGCCGTCGATTAGCGCGCCCGGCCTTCTGTAACGAACGTCACCGGACCGAGAAGACCCGACGGGAGAAGGGGAGAGTCCTTTTCGAAGTGCTTCCAGGTCGAGAAGGTATAGCGGCCGGGCGAAGGACGCGGCTCGCCCTTGAGGAGCCACTCGGGCCAGCGCGAGAGGCTGCCGTCTCGGCCGTATTCGCAATCGGCGGGCTGGCGCTCGTCCCCGATGAGGCGGTTGGGCCAGAGGTTGGCCACGGTGACCTCCAGCCGGTTTCTCCTGGCCTTCACGGCGCCCGTGATCTCCACGCGCCAGGGGTCGCACCAGACGACACCGAGGTCCCGGCCGTTGAGACGGACGCGGGCGATGTCCTTCACTGCACCCAGGTCGAGCCAGAGGCGCGAAGAAGCCATTGAACCGACGGCCTCAGGCAGGTCGAAGACCTTTTCGTATGTGGCGTGGCCCGAATAGTACTTGATCCCCTCTTCGGGGCGGCGGCTCCAGTCGTCAAGGCCTTCGAAGACGACCTTCTCGGGTCCGCCCCATCTCGGGTCGAACGAGACGTCCCACGGCCCGTCGACCTTCCCGGCCTCGACGAGCGGAGTGAAGTTCAGCGCGCCGCCCGTGTTCCCTCCGGCCTTTTCCCCTGCCGGCGCATCGGCCGCGGCTTTCCGGAAGACGACGAAGAACGACTGATGGGGTGCAAAGCTAAGGGGCGCCGACGTCCGGCCGTTGGAACCCGTCCATTCTGTGAGGTCCCGGACCTCGCCCGTCACCGCGTCCCAAAGCTCGGGCCGCTTGCCGGTCACGCGGAAAACGCAGGTCGCCTCGAGTGGCGAGGCGGCCGCGTTGGCGACGAAGTAGATGTCGGTGTCGCCGTCCCGCCGGTGCGCATAGCGGACGGCGCCATCCGACTCGAAGTCCGGCGGGATGCTCATCTCCGAGAGGACACGGGCGGCCACGGCGAAATCGCCGTACTGCCGTGGTTCGGAAAGAGGGGCGGCGCCGACGTGCCACGTCGAGTCCTCGAGGCGCTCCCGGCCTTTTGCGAGCGTCGCCTCGGCCGCCGTCGCCTCGGTCTCCCGACCGTCTCCGGGATTCCCAAGGCCCGCGCCTGCTTTCGGTCCCCTGGCGACCGCCTTCCCCTCCTTGGCGCCCTCGGCTTCCCTCACCCAGATGACCCGGCCTTTCCCGATGGCGTGCTCCGTGACGCGGACACCGTCGCCATCGCCCCACAGTTCGGCGGCAAGCGCCCTGACCTCGGCGTCGCATTCCGGATAGCCGGCCAGGCCGGGAGATTTGCGCGGCGGCGGGCCGACGACCGTCGCCCCGGCAGCTGCGAGGTCCCGGACCTTCCGCAGCAATCCCGGGGTCATCGTCTCCCGCTCCGGGAGGACGAGGAGCCGGTAACTCATGCCGTCCGGGAGGACGAGGCGCCCGTCCCGCACGGACATCGAAGCGACGAGCGTCTCCGGGGCGCAGGCGTCGAAGTTCCAGCCGAGCCGGTCGGGCGGGCTGCCGCGCAGCGCCGACTCCGGCGCGCGGAAGACCTGCGGTGCGCCCTCGGCGACCAGGTAACAGACGTCCGCCACCGGCAGCCCCTGCCGCAGCATGAACTGGCACCGCGTCAGATAGCGGTGGCATGCGGGCAGCATGTCCCAGAAGGTCTGGGTCCTTTCCCAGTGCACGCCGTAGGGGCCCATGGTCATGCCCGGCCGGAGGTCGAGCCGTGCCTGATGCTGGTAACGGTGGAAGACGATGCGGTTGACGCCCGCGGCCAGGGCCCAGTCGCCGAGGGCCTTCATCGCGGCCGGATTGGCCTGCCAGCGCTCCTCGTCGCTCGAGGTGAAGGCCTCGGCGCCCACGATCCGCCGGCCGCAGGTGTGGCCGACGCTTGCGGCCTCGATGACGCTGTGGGCCGTATTGAAGCCGCAGAGCCAGAACTCGCCCTGCGGCACGTCGGCGACCGTGCCCAGGGTCATGTCGGCGCAGGGGGTCATGTCGTAGGGCTCGATCGAGAGCCCGAAGCCGTCGCGGCGGCCGAGCTCCTTGAGATGGGTGGCGTGGTTCTCGATGATGAGCTCCTGGGCGGTGAGGCGGAGGTCCCAGAGGAAGCGCTCCGAAAGCTCGAGCGTCCCGACGACGCGGCCCGTGATCGCGGGGAGATAGGGGAGGAGGTCGTAGCCGCGGCGGCGGCGGAACTCCTCGCGGAAGGCGCCGGTCCAGTTCTGGGCGCCCATCTCCCAGCTGTCGATGTGGAGAGACGTCCAGCCTGCGCCGGCGGCCGTTTTATGCGGGCCGATCTCGCGCAGGAGGCTGCCGACAAAAGCGTCGTAATGTGCGTCGAGCGCCGCCCGGTCGAGCTTGTCGCACTCGAGCCCGAGCCCCGGGACGGGAGCAGGCCGCGTGTTTGCGCCGGTCGTCGTCCGGCCGAAACGGAGAATCGTCCATCGTCCCTGCGGGATGTCACACGAGAGGCGCCCGTCCGCTGCGAGTCGGCCGGAGAGGTCGACGATGCGCGAAGGGTCGATAACCGCGCCGGCCGGGAGAGGGGGGTAGTCCGCAGGCGAGGGGAGAAGTGGCTTGACGCCCGGCTGGGACGAATAGGGGGCCCGGACATAGAGGGCCTTCTCGTCGATGTCGGCGATCGCGCCGCCGCCGGCCTTGGGCGTCGGGAAGGCCAGCACGGCTACATCCTTATAGAACTCGTTCTTCGCTCTTTCCTGTGCCGGCGGCAGCATCCCGTCCCCGAAAAAGGCGGGCCGCCGCTTGGGAAGGGGCAGGACGCCGTCGAAGCGCGCCGGACCCTTGACATCGACGGCGCTGGCGACGAGGTGCTGCATCGACTGTTCGGGCTTGACCCACGGGCCGCCACTCCCGGTCCAGCCGGGCCCGGCGTTGAGAGTGATCTCCAGGCCCAGCCGCTCCGCCTCGGTGACGACGTGCTTGAAGAGCCGGCGCCACTCAGGGCTCATGAACTCGACCGGCCCGCGCGGCACGCCGACGTTGACCTCGCAGATGATGACGCCGCCGATGCCCGCGGCTTTCATCGCCTCGAGGTCCTTGGTGATGCCGGCGCGGTCGAGGTTCCCGTCCATCCACATCCAATAAACCCAGGGCCGGGCCTCGTCCGGGGGCGCGGCGAAACCATAAGCCAGCGGGTCTGCCGGGCGCGAGGCGCAGCCGGCGGCGAAGCAGAGGGCCGTCAGGATAAGAGCGCCCTTGGCGAGTTTCCTTACCAACCGGGACCTGCGCATCATGAAGCCCTCCGTTCCGAACTCGAGCCGATGCTATCCTCGGCCGCTCGCTCAAGTCAAGCGATGTCGCCGGGGAGAATCAGGTCAGGTTGACATCGAGAAAATATTGGTTTAGGCTCCTTCCCTGATGGCGCGGACGATCATTGGAGTCGGCTTGCTCATTCTGGGAGTCATGCTTGTCCATCGTCCATCGATGTCCGGCATGCCATAAGATTCTGTCCAACGTCTTTTTTGATTTAGGATCAACGATCATGACAAAACCGTCCCTGCTTGCGAAGCTTCTCTGGCCGCTCTGGGCCTTCGCCCTGGCCCTTTCGTCCGTTGCCGCGCAGGACAAGAACACCTACGCGCCCGATATCCCGGAAAAGGGATCGGTCGAGGCCATCGCCAAGTTCACGACCGAAGCCCGCTTCGGCAACCCGTGGGTCGCCTACGTGCCGGCCTCCGATACCGTGCCTTCGCCGACGCAGTCCCTCGGCCACGTCGTCGGCGCCGAGGGCGAGCTGTCGAGCACGGCCAAGATCTACGGCTATTTCCGGAAGCTGGCCGCAGCGACGCCGCGCGTCCGCGTCCAGACGATCGGCCGGACCGAGGAAGGGCGGGACATCCTCCTCGTCGCCGTTTCGGACGAGGACGGGATCCGCAGCCTCGACAAGCTCAAGGCCGCGACCGCCGCCCTGGCCGACCCGCGGAAAACGACCCCCGAAGCGGCCGAGGCGCTCATCGCTTCGGGCCGCCCTATTTATTACTTTAATGCCGGGCTTCACTCGACGGAGACGGGGAGCCCCGAGATGGCCATGGAGCTGGCCTACCGCCTGGCCGTGTCCGACCAGCCCATGATCCAGCGGATCCGGGCCAGCGTCATCGTCCTTATCAACCCGGTTTCGGAGCCGGACGGCCGCGATAAGATGGTCGATTGGTTCTACCGCTATCTCAAGGGCAAGACGGACTTCGACGACCTCCCGCCCGTCTCGCCGCCGTACTGGGGCCATTACGTCTTCCACGACAACAACCGCGACACGCACCGCCAGGCCCTCGAGCTGACGCGGGCCGTGACCCGGATGTTCTTCGATTTCCACCCGACCGTTATCCACGACCTCCACGAGAGCATCCCGCTCCTCCACACCTGGAACGGCACCGGCCCGTGGAACAACAACGTCGACGCCATCCTCATCGACGAGTTCTTCGAGATGGCTTTCGCCGAGATCGGCGCCCTAACCTCCCTGGGCATGCCGGGCGTCTGGACGTGGGGCTTCGGCGAGGGCTGGACCCACCACTACCTCGACTCCTTCGCCGTCAACCACAACAGCATGGGCCGCGGCTACGAGACGTACGGGAACGCCTCGGCCGAGACCATGGAGCGGGTCCTCAGGCCGAACGAGGAGCGCTACGTCAACCGGCCCGTCACGAGCAGGGAATGGTATCGTCCGCTGCCGCCGCCGCGGAAATTCCGCTGGTCCCTGCGGGATAACACGAACTACATGGAAACGGGCTGCCTGGCCATCCTCGACTATACCGCCAAGAACGCCAAGGAGATGCTCCGCGATTTCTATCGCAAGGGATATAACTCATGGCAAAAGGGGGTCAAGGGCGCGCCGTTCGCCTTTGCCATCCGCGAGGACCAGGGCGACCGCCGGCGCGTCGTGGAGATGCTCGGGCTCCTGATGGGACACGGCATCGAGGTCTCGCGGGCGACGGCGGCCTTCAAGCTCGACGAGGGCGAGTTCCCGGCCGGGACCTACCTCGTTAAGCTCGACCAGCCCTATCGGAATTACGCCGTGGACCTGCTCACGGCCCAGGAGTACCCGCCCGACACGCCCTACGAGCCCTACGACGACGTGTCCTGGTCGCTTCCACTTCACTTCGGCGTCGAGGCCAAGCGCATTGACGACGCCAAGGTCAAAGACGTCCCGGCGACCCTGCTCCAGGCCGGCTTCGAGGTTCGGGGCAAGGTCAGCGGCGCCGGTCCGGTCTACCTGCTCAAGGACACGGGCCAGGAATCGCTTTTCGCCCTGCGCAACCGTCTGGCCGCCTTCAAGGTCGAGATTGTCGAAAAGCCCTTTAAGTCGGGCGGGGCGGATTATCCGGCCGGCTCATGGATCCTCCCCGACCAGAAGGGACTGGCCGACTCCCTGAAGAAGGCTGCGGCCGAGCTGGCCCTGGACTTCGAGAGCGGGGCCGCCGCGCCCGACGTCGCCCGCCACGAGTCGCGCCTGCCGCGCCTCGCCGTCTGGCACACCTGGGCCGACACCGAGTCGACCGGCTGGATCCGCTACGCCCTCGACCGCGAGAAGATCCCTTACGCCTACATCCGCGACGACGAGATCCGGGCCGGCCGGCTCCACGAGCGCTACGACATCATCGTCTTCCCCCACAACTACCTCGGCCTCCAAGAGCAGATCCTGGGGATCGACAAGAAGTGGTCGCCGATGGCCTACACGAAGACGAAAGACTTCCCCGATCTTGGCGTTCCGGATGGATCGGACGACATCACCGGGGGGATCGGTTGGGGCGGCATGGCCAACCTGGAGAAGTATCTCGCCGATGGCGGCATCCTCATCACCCTCGGCAACGGCTCGACGTTGGCGCTCGACGGCGGGCTCGTTCGCGACGTCTATCACAAGGGCGGCGCCTTTTTCACGCCCGGCTCGGAGCTCAGGGTGAAGTTCGTGAGACCCGACCATCCGCTCGCCTACGGCTATCCGGAGACGACCTCGGTTTTCCGCACGATGCTGCCCGTTTACGATATCGCCATGTCGGGGCGCCGGAGCGTCGTTCTCCAATGGGGGACGAAGCTCCGCTCGGAGGACCGCGAGGAAACCCCGGCCGAAGCGGCAAAGGCCAAGGATGCCCAAGCGGCGGCCAAGAAGGAAGAGCCCAAGATGCTCGTCGCGGGCGCCCTGAGGGGCGAGGACGACCTCGAGGGCCGGCCGGCCATCTTAGACCTTCCGGCGGGCAAGGGTCGCGTCATCGCCTTCAACTTCGAGCCGATTCACAGAGACCTCAACCGCTCGGATTTCCGGTTCCTGTGGAACGCGCTCCTCAACTGGAACGCCCTGCCGCCTGGCGGAAAATAGGGCCGCGCCGGGTCGGATGAGTCCGGAATGGAACTGGCTCCCCGGCGGCGTCGAGTTGTGGTATACTCGGCCGCAGGGACCGTTCGGCGCAACCGGGGGGGGAAACCGGTCCCGTCCGAACGGCAACGGACCCGTGAGGAGGGGACGATGCCTGAAGAAGCCATCGGCAAGGTGACCCACTATTTCGATCGGATCGGCGTCGCCGTCCTGCAGCTGACGGGGACGGTCCGGGTCGGCGACAGCCTCCATTTCCACGGCCACTCGACGGATTTCACGCAGAAGGTCGATTCGCTCCAGATCGAGCACAAGAGCGTCCCGGAAGGGAACCCGGGCCAGGACGTGGCGCTGAAGGTCGGCCAGAAGGTCCACCCGAACGACCAGGTGCTGAAAGTCACGGAATAGCGACCCGCACGGAGCGCGGCGCTGTCCTCACGACGGCCGGGGGGATTCCCTCGCCGCTCGAATAAAGGAGGGGTCATGAATTGGAAACGCATCTTCTTGGCCAGCCTCGTGATCTACGTCGTCTTCCAGGGCCTGGGTTACCTCATGGACCACGTTTTCCTGAAGGGCGACTATGACCAGCTGAAGTCCCTGTGGCGGCCGAACATGACGTCGAGGATGTGGGTCCTCTACGTCGTGGGCCTCCTGGTGGCGTTCCTGTTCACCTACATCTTCGTCAAGGGCCGCGAGGGGAAGGGAATCCAGGAGGGCGTGCGGTTCGGAATCATCATCTGGCTGTTCACCATTGTGCCGTATAACCTCGAGCTCTGGGTCATCTTCCCCATCCCGCACCAGCTGATCGTGAAATGGATGCTGTTCGGGCTGCTGTCGAGCCTGATTGGCGGCATCCTGGCCGCGGTCATCTACGAGCCGGCCGCTCCGGCCGCCGCGACGCAGCCCTAGAAGGGAGGCGGGTCCGCGCAGGCGCGGCTAACGCGCCGGGGCGACGGCCGAGACGAATTCCCGGGCGAACGCCGCCGCCTTGTCGAGCGCGCCGTCGATGAGGGGGCCCCTTATGTCCTTGACCTCGCAGCGGAGCGTCTCGGGGTAGACGTTCAGGCCCAGCGCTTTTGCGGCGTCGTGCATGAGGCCTGCGGCGCCGGGGGTGAGCCATTTCCGGCCCTTTTCGAGTTTCACCGGGTCGGTCGGGATCGGCCCGTAGGTGTCAAAGACGGCGAGGGGTTTCCGGGCCGCGCCCAGTTTCCGCAGGCGTTTCAGGACGCGCAGCGCCCTCCGCGTGACCCGCGCCATCCTCGTCGGGGCGCCGATCAGGATAAGGTCGAAACTCTCCGGGTCCGGCAGCCTTTTCCTCAGGTCCTGGACGACGGGGGCGTGGCCGAGCGCGGTCAGCTGGGAGGCCATGGCCTCCGCGGCCTGTTTCGTGTTGCCGTAGTGGCTTCGGTAGAGGATGAGGGCTTTCATCTCGCGTCCTCCTTCTTCACGGGCTTTCCCAGACCCGCAACCCCTGGCGGCTGAGATAGATGGGGATGGACCGGAAGGCCGGGTCGGCCGCCTCGACGGCCTTGATCATGGCTCGCTTCTCGTGCGACCGGTCGCCGCAGAGGAGGGTCAGCGAGCCGCCCTCGCCGCCCGCGCCGTTGACCTTCCAGCCGAGCGCGCTATGGGCCTTGGCGATGGCGATGACTTTCTCGGCGTCCGCGCTGACGAGCTTGGGGTGGAGGCGGCGCTGGGCCTCCGTGTTCTCCTTCATGACCCGGCCGAGGGCCTCGAAGTCGCCGGCGAAGAGAGCGTCGCGCGAGCGTGAGGCGGTGCGGCGCAGGGCCTCGAGCTTCGGCGAATCCGGCCCGGCGCACTCGAGCTCGCGGATGACCATCTCGTGGATCTCCGAGGAGCGGTGGGACCGCCCCAGGTAGATGAGGGCGAGCCGGCGCTCGAGCTCCCACCAGACCGTGTTGGGCACGACGACGGGGGAGACCGAGGCGTGGGGATAGTGGAACATCTCGATGTAGTTGATGCCGCCGTAGGCCGAGCAGAGCTGGTCCTGGATGCCGCACTGCTGCTTGAGGATCTCGGTCTCGATGCGCTGGGCCGCGGCGGCGACCTCGTGGGGCGTCAGGCGGCCGGGAGTGAGGCGGTCGAGGGCGCCGATCAGGGCGACGGTGACGGCGGCAGACGTCCCCGTCGAGCCGCCGGCCGGGGCCTCGGAGAAGATCGTCACCTCAAAGGCCAGGTCGCGGGGGACTTTCATGAACTCAATGGCCGCTTCGAGGAGCGGATGGCGGTCCCATGTCTTGCGCTGGGACTTAAGGCCATAGCGCTGGCCGAAGTTCTCGGCGTTGATGACGACGCGGTCCCTGCGGCTGCGGACCGGGAAGACCTCGACCTGGACCTCGGCATAGGGGTAGACGGCGATGTTGAAGATGCGGCCGGTGCCCGCGAACCAGGTGTCGGTCCAGCCGCCGTTGTCGCAGATGCGGATGGGCGCGACGCTGTTGATGACGCGCGGGGGAGCGGGCTTCGCTCGCGACGTGGGCTTGTTGCGGGGCATGGGCGATCGCGGCCTCCGTCCGCCGGAATGACTATACTTGCGCCCGGCGGCGGGTGTCAAGGAAAGAGGGCTCCCTAGCGGATGAACCGCCAGAGGTCGTTAAGCTGTCCCGCAATGAGTCCGCCGTACCCGTTGCCTCCAAAGAGCCAGAACCTGCCCCGGGAGTCTGTCCAGGAGACGGCCCCATGCCGACAGCCTGGGGTGTCTGACAGATCTGCGATGCCCCTTGTTCCATAGACCCCATAAGGGGATTGGAAAAGTGAACTCCTTCCTGAAACCCAGGTCCAAGCGGAGGTCGCAGGGTCGTACATCCAGAGGTCATTGAGCTCCGAATCGTAGCCAGTCGAGTCACGGCCATACCCGCCGAATAGCCAAAGCCTGCCGCCAGCATCACACCAGGGCACAGCCCCCCACCGTCCACCGGGGACATTCGAAACATCCGCGACGCCCATCGTTCCGTAGATTCCCGCCTGACCCCCGATGGAGCTCCCCGAGACCCACGTCCATTCGAGAGCTGCCGGGTCGAATCTCCAGAGGTCATTGAGCTCGCCGCCCCCGAAGAGCCAGAGTGTCCCTTGGGGGTCGAGCCAGCCGACTGCGCCGTGTCTCGCCGGGGGAATGCTCGACGGGTCAGGCACGCCCTTCGTGCCGTAAGACCCTGCCTGGTCTCTCGTGTCGCTGCCGGAGACCCACGTCCAAAGACCGGTGGCGGTCTCATACTTCCAGAGGTCGTTCAGGTTGCCCTCGTACGAGCTCGTGGTCGCATCGTAGCCATATCCCCCGAAGAGCCAGAGGTTTCCGATGGAATCCGCCCAGGGGACCGCCCCACGTCTGGCTCCCGGCCTGCTCGATGGATCGGCGACACCCTTGATTCCATAGGATCCGTGCCAATCGAGCCCATTGTTGCCGGAAACCCAAGTCCATTCGCCGGTCACCGTGTCGAAACGCCACAAGTCATTCAGCTCACCGGCCGTATCGTTGGAGAGAGCATAGCCGTATCCGCCGAAAAGCCAGAAGTTGCCGCTGGCATCAATCCAGGAGACGGCCTGCTCTCTGCTCCCGGGGATGTTCGACGGATCGGGCATTCCCTGGGTGCCGTATGAGCCCGGCCGGTTGGTTATGGTGCTCCCCGAGACCCAGGTCCATTCGCCGGTCGAGGTGTCGTACACCCAGAGTTCGTTATAAGAGCCTTGATGGTGGGGCCAGACGGATGATCCTCCGAACAGCCAGAGTCTGCCCAAACGGTCAGCCGAGGCGGTCGCACTCTCTCTCGAGCCCGGCACATTCGTCGGGCCGGAGACTCCTCGCGTGCCATACATCCCCGCCTGGGACACGTCGTCGCTTCCGGAGATCCAGGCCCATTGGTTGGCGACGGGTTCGAGGATGGTGACGGAAGCGCTTGCCGTCCGGGTGGGATCAGCGACCGAAGTGGCGGTGACCGTTACGGGGGCCGAGCCCGGGACGATTGCCGGAGCCGTGTACAGGCCGTCGCTGCCGACCGTTCCGCACGCCGCACCGTCGCATCCGGCGCCGGACACGCTCCAGGTCACCTCGTGATTGGTCGAGTACTGTACGGAGGCTCTGAGCAGCCGGGACTCGCCGGCATACACGCTGGCGGCATCCGGCGTCATCGTGACCTTGACGGCGGCGTCGACAATCGTTACCGTGGCGCTGGCCGACTTGGAGGGGTCAGCTACGGAGGTGGCCCTGACCGTCACCGTGGCCGGGCTGGGTGCACTCGCAGGGGCCGTGTAGAATCCGGAGTTGCTGAGCGTCCCGCACGCCCCGCCGCCGCATCCGACGCCGGACAGGCTCCAGCTCACGGCGTCGTTCGCCGAATTGTGCACCATGGCGTTGAACTGGACGGACTCGGTGACATAGACGCTGGGAGCATCGGGAGCTATCGTTACGCGGACAGCCGACGAGGGCGGTATGGTCTGACCGACGCCGGAATATCGCCATAGATCACTGAGCCTTTGATCTTGTGCCTCGGCGCTACAACCGCCTCCTCCGAAGAGCCAGAGTCCGCCATTGGGGGCTTTCCAGGATATGGCTTTTGTTCTCCCCCCCGGAACGTTCGAGAAGCTCAGCGTGCCTTTCGTCCCGTAGATGCCTTTCTGATCGACTGTCGAGGTGCCGGCAACCCAGGTCCATTTGAGCGTCGCCGGGTCGAACATCCACAGGTCGTTGAGAAGGCCGGAGTCTGCGGCTGAGCGGCCGTATCCGCCGAAAAGCCAGAGTCGGCCATTGGAACCGAGCCAGGACACGGCCGCCTGCCTCGCCCCGGGGACATTCGAGGACGAGGCAACTCCCTGCGTCCCATAGCTGCCCGGCTCGTCCGGACGATCGCTTCCCGAGATCCAGGTCCATTCGAGTTGCGTCGTATCGAACTTCCAGAGCGCATTCCCGCCGCCGACGAGGAGCCAGAGATTATCTTCGGGATCGATCCAGGAAACCGCGCCACCCGTTCCTCCGGGGACGTTCGACGGCAGGGTCACGCCTTTCGTCCCGTAGCTGCCTTCCTGGTCAGCGATATCGTCACCGGAGACCCATTTCCATTCGAGCGTTCTCGGGTCGAATCGCCATAGGTCGTTGAGGGCTCCGCCAAGTTCGCCGATCGAATCCAGGCCGGCTCCTCCGAAAAGCCAGAGCTTGCCACTGGAATCGACCCAGGTCACGGCGGATTCTCTCGCGCCGGGCGTGCCCTCCGGCGCGGCCACGCCCTTCGTTCCGTAGATCCCCGGCTGATAGAAGATCTTGCTGCCGGCGATCCAGGTCCATTCAACGGTCGCGGGATCGAATCGCCAGAGGTCATTAAGGTCCGACCAATGACCGTCGGCGTCACATCCCCATCCTCCGAAGAGCCAGAGCTTGCCGGAGGCATCGGACCAGGAGGCGGCCGATTGTCTCGCCCCCGGGACGTTTGATGGCGAAGCGATGCCCTTCGTCCCATAGACGCCCGGCGCGCCTGGGCCGTCGTCGCCCGAGATCCAGGTCCATTCATTGGTCGTGGGATCGTATTTCCATAAGTCGTTCTGCTGTCCCCAATAATGCTCGGGCGCACCGTAGGCATATCCTCCGAACAGCCAGAAGTTGCCTTTGGAATCGACCCAGGAGACGGCCGATTCCCTCGCTCCGGGGATATTCTGAGGGTCCGCCTTGCCTTTTATCCCGTAGATACCACCCTGGTTTCCCGCATTGCTGCCGGACATCCATGTCCATCCGGCCTCTGTCGTCGGAGGAGTCGCGGAGCTGTCGGCGCCTCCGCAGGCGATGCATAGTGTGATGAACGAAAAAGCTAAGACCCCCAGGACTGCTGCCACAGGCTGCTTGTTCATTCGCCCCCGCTCTTCCCGGGCCCTATTAAAACTCTCCGCGGCGCGGCATGTCAAGCCCGAGCGAAAGGGTCACCCGTGGTGAGCCGTGCCGGAATCAGAAAGGACGGCCGGATGGGAGGGGAGGAATGGCGGGAAGGTGCGGGAATCGAACCCACCCGGGACGTCGATAGCCCCATGCCGGATTTGACCCCAGGGAGCCTTATGGCGAAGCTATTAATGCGGAACGGACTATGAACCGCTCTTCTCCGCAATATGGCCGAATTGTGGGTTAGCTATTAGACGTTGGGACTCTGAGTTCCTAACTGAAGCCTGACAGGTCTTTTTCCGAGAGCGCGACAATAATCAATGTCCCCGCCGATTAACGCCCGGTCATTTTCTCCAGCTTCTCGGGGTACCGCGCCCCTTGCACCGTGATCTTCGAGGCCGTGCTTTCGATCTCGCGAAGATCGTCAGGCGTGAGCTTAACGGCGACCGCCCCGATGTTTTCGTCCAAGCGCTCCAGCTTCCGGGTGCCCGGGATCGGCACGATCCACGGCTTTTTGGCGAGCAGCCAGGCGAGCGCAATCTGAGCAGGGGTCGCCCTCTTGTGTTTTCCCATCCTGCCAAGCAGGCCGACCAAGGCCTGATTCGCTTTCCGGGCCTCTGGCGTAAACCGGGGGAGGGTGTTGCGGAAGTCAGAACTGTCGAAGGTCGTGTTCTCGTTGATCTTCCCCGTGAGGAAGCCCCTTCCCAGCGGGCTGAAGGGAACCAAGCCGATACCCAACTCCTCCAGGATCGGCAATATTTCTACTTCGGGTTCCCTCCACCATAGCGAATATTCGCTCTGGAGTGCAGCGACCGGCTGGACTGCATGTGCCCGGCGGATCGTTTGCGCGCCCGCTTCAGATAGGCCGAAGTGCTTGACCTTGCCTTGCTGGATCAGATCCTTGACCGCTCCCGCCACCTCTTCAATCGGCACTTCAGTGTCAACGCGGTGTTGATAGAACAGATCAATGGCTTCTGTCTTGAGCCGCTTGAGTGAGTCCTCGGCGACCTTCTTGATGTGTTCTGGTCGACTGTCCACGCCCACCTGCTCCCCCTTGGGGCCAAATTTGAATCCGAATTTGGTGGCGATCACGACTTGATCTCGGAAAGGGGCAAGCGCTTCTCCCACGAGCTCTTCGTTTGTGAACGGGCCGTAGGCTTCGGCCGTATCGAAGAATGTCACGCCACGTTGAACCGCGGTCCGGATAAGAGAGATCATCTCGTGCTTGTCCGCAGCGGGGCCGTAAGAGAAGCTCATTCCCATACAGCCGAGCCCGAGAGCCGAAACTTCAAGACCGCTTTTCCCCAATTTACGCTTTAGCATGGACTATCCCCCATAGTGTCGATTGTATTTTGCCGGTTGGTTCGATCTTCTCATTTCGTGATCCTGATTCTTCGCAACCACTCAGAGACCGTGTCTTGCGCGGTTCTTACGTCCCTTCCCCAAATCGCCACACCGTCCAGCAAGATCGATTTTGCGCAGAGCTTTGAGATATCCGCAACGCTTCGTCCCAACCCGGTTCCGCCGTGAGTGCAAAACGGCACGATGGTTTTCCCCGTGAAATCGTATTCCAACAAAAAGGTCTTGACTGGAGCGGGAATCGTGTACCACCAAATAGGGTAGCCTATAAAGACCGAACGATATAAGTTGATATTCTCGACTTTGGTTTTCAGGGCAGGCTTATCACCGGAGTCAAGTTCTTGCCTTGCTTGTTTTACAACCGCGTCATAATCATTGGGGTAGGGATTTACGGTCTGAATCTCAAAAATATCGCTGCTCACGCTCTTATGTATTTGATTGGCGACCTCACGAGTGTTGCCACTGTGGGAAAAATAGGCCACCAGGATTCTTTCCGTTCCTGAGGGCGGCGCAGCGGCAAAACTCATATGAGCCCTAACACCTATGCGACCCTAACGCGACCAATGTACCACCTCAAGAACGACATTTTCAACCATTCTTTCCTCTGGCATCAGAGTCGGATCGCCCAGTGAGTTGTGGGAGCAGGTGAGGAGCGGGTCATGGCAGGTCCTTTTGGATGGCTTTCGCTCTCCTCTCATATAAGCTCTGAAGTTACAGGCTGAAAACGCCGTGGACAAAGTGGCGGTTTTGGAAAAAATGAAGAGCCAGGAACGGCATAATACTCCATTATTCTAACACTCGATAGACATCGACGCCGGGCCGTGTCAACCGATGTTCGCAACTTCGGGGCCATCGTAAACCTCTTCAGTTAGCCGCTTGAGCCATCAGCTCATGGAGCCTGTCCAAGGACCCGAGGACCTTGTCCTCTCGGATATAGCTGCGCTCACCTCCCCAGTCCTCCGAGTATTCGACGAGATAGCAGATCGTCAACCGGACATAGGACTCGACCGAGGGGAAGACGCCCACCACCCGGCTCCGCCGGCGGATCTCCATGTTCAGCCGCTCCTGTCCATTGGTCGAGGAGATCCTCTTCTTGTCGACGTCCGGGAAGTCATAGAACGAGAGAGAGTCCTCGAGGCCCTCTTCCAGGCAACAGACCGCCTCGGGGAACCGCTTCCCGTAATCGTCGATGAGAGCGGCGGCCGCCCGCCGAGCGCTTTTCTTGTCCGGCTCGAGCCAGATCTGTTTCAGATGGGCCGCGAACCGGGCTTTTTCCCGATGGGGCACCTTGGCCAGGATGTTGCGCATGAAGTGGACCTTACAACGCTGCCAGGAAGCGCCCAGCCATTCCTTCCGGACCGCGGCCTGGAGGCCGGCGTGGGCGTCGGAGACGCAGAGCGCGGTCCTCTTCATGCCCCGGGCCTTGAGATTGCGGAAAAAGACGCGCCAGGAGTCCTCCGACTCGTCGAACATGGGCTCCACAGCCAGGATCTCCCGTGTCCCGGCCTTATTGACCCCGCAGGCGATCATCACGGCCACCGAGACCACCCGTCCCTCGACCCGGACCTTCTGGTACAGGGCGTCGATCCAGAGGAACGGATACTCCTCCTCCAGGGGCCGACTCCGAAAATCGGCGACCTGGGCGTCGAGCTCCTTGTTGAACTCCGAGACCCGGGAAGCGGAGATGTTCTCGATGCCCATAGCCCGGGCCAGCCGCTCGATTTTCCGGGTCGAGACCCCGTTGACGAAGGCCTCCTGGACAACCGCGATCAGCGCCTGCTCGGATCTCTTCCTCTCCGAGATGAAGAACGGCACATAGCCGCCCTTACGAACCTTGGGCACGAGAAGATAGACCGTCCCGAGCCGGGTATCAACTCTCCGGGCCCGCGCCCCCGAAAAATACGTTGTGCGTTCCTTGGCATGCTTGCCCTTGGCCGCCCCGACCTTGGCTTCCGCCTCGATCCTCATCATCTCCGTCATCACCCACTTGAGCATGGCCAGGAACGGATCCGGCTCCGTGATGAACTGCAATAGCGCCTTCTTGAAGGGTGTCCTATAATGCTGTTGGGCCATCGTAGTAAAACTTCTCCTCTCAATCGATTTGGCGATCGAAGAGAGTTTACGATGGCCTACCTCCTATGCCAAATTGCGAACGTCACTGTACACTAGC
>DATKJS010000045.1:0-34555 GCA_035543515.1 Terriglobales bacterium
CCGGTCATAAGGAGAGTCTGGGGACAGCCCCCGAAGGAGGCTTTCCTTCTTCGTTCGGTCACTCGGCTTCATGACCCATTCCTCACTTCCGGCAACCGAAGAACAGCCATTGCGGCCGTCCTCCATCCGGGTTGATAGAACTGTGCGGGACGGTGTTCGTCGGCGGGACGAGGAACGCCTCGCCCGTTTCCATGCGCAAGAGTCGGTTGCCGAGAAAAAGGAGGCTCGAGCCCTTGATCTGCAGCCAGATCTCCTCCGCGGGCGCCGGATGGGCATGCGGCTGCGCGACGTCAAAGGCGTCCATAGATACGACGACAAAGCCCATCGGGTTGGCGAATTTCGGCTCGTGGTCGTAGACGAACGGCCGGGCGATATGGGCCCAATGGGCGCCGACGAGCGGCAGGGAATCGCGGTAGCGGCCGACCGAGAGCTCCCGCTGCGGCACAAAATCGGCCGGCGTCTCCTCCGCGGCCAGGAAGAGCTCGAGCGGAAGGGCGGCGGGATTGGAGAAACGGTAGGAAAGCCCGGCCGGGATGACGACGGCCGTCCCTGCCTCGAGCTCGACGGGGCGGCCATCGGCCTCGATCTTCCCCGTCCCGCCCAGGACATAAAGGAAGACCTGCTCCCGGGCATCCCGGTATTCCCGCGTGACGGCCCCCGGCGGGAGCTCGGCCCGGAGGTAAACCTTGAGGTAGCGAAGGACGGCGCCCTTCTTTGCGGGGTGGAAGGGGTCGCCGCGGGTCAGGATGTCCCGCTCGACGAGCCCGCCGTGCCCCTCGCGGGGCGGCGAGTTCCGCCAGTGGTTGATGTAAAAGGAAATATCCAGGTCCACTCCGGGCCGGCGAAGAGCCCAGGGAGCGTCTTCCACGTAAGAGGGCGCGGAAGGGACGGCGGTCGCCTGTTGGCCGTGGGCGGACATGACGAGGCCGGCGGCGAGCGCCGCGACGACCAGCCAAAAGCCCTTTGTCTCGTCCAAGGCAGAACCGCTAGGAGCCTTTTAGCACAGGGTCAGGAAAGAATCAATCGGCCGCCGCTCCCCGTTGATCGGACGGCGGGGATCGCTTACTCGTGGTCTTTCCGCGTGACGAAGAGACGGACGCGGACCAAGCGCCAGAAACGGCGTTCCATGACCACGGAAAGGCCTCCCTGCTCGAAGAGCCGCCGAACGGCGGCGGGCCGTCGGAAGTCCGCCCGCTCGCCCCGGTTGAGGAGCGGGCGGAGCATGAAAAGGAGTGGTGGAGCGACATCGGCGAGCAGGAACAGCCCGCCGGGCCGCAGGACCCGGGCGACTTCGCGGATCCCGGCGGCCTTGTCTCCCCAATGATGGAATGACATGGTGCTGAAGGCCACGTCGAATGAGGCGTCTTCCAGGCGCAGGTCGGAGGCGTCCCTTTGCTCGAACATGAAACGGGCGTCTCCGTCGTGCTTGCGCCGGGCCTCGGCGATCATCCGCTCCGAGGCGTCGACCCCGACCAGCTTGGCTCCTGGCCAGAGCCGGCCGGCCGACTCCAGCAGGCGCCCCGTCCCGCAGCCGACGTCGAGGACGTCGCGGGGAACGGCGGCGAACGCGCCGAAGGCGCTCAAGACCGTCTCATGGACCGGCCCGAACATGAGCTTCTGATGAATGCTCCGGTCATAGCGGGGGGCCCTTCGGTCGAAGTGACTGCGGCCGTCTTGCGGTTTCATGCCCGCCATCCTAGCACCGGGCGGCCGGACGGTCAACGGACTCGGCGTCGAGAGACTTGATCCGGCCGGGTTGTCTCCGTGATCGACAGGCGCTATCCCCTGAGCGAAGCCGCGGCCGCCCTCCGCTATCTAGAGGAAGGCCACGCCAGGGGGAAAGTGGTCATCACCGTTCCCTAGATCACGGCCTTCAGCGTCGTGAGCAGCCGGTCGATCTGTTCGTTCGTATGTGTCGCGAACGCGACCATGCGCAGGACGCCGGCCGGGCCCGCCCCGACGTAGTGCGAGAGCTGGACGATGATGCCGCGGTCCATGAGCGCGGCGTGGACGCGCTGCATGTCCTCGGCCTTCGGCAGGGCGAACGAAACAACGGGCACGACGGTGTCGTTGACCGGGAAGCCCATGCCCTTGATCCCGGCCTTGAGCCGCTTGGCGTTCGCCCAGAGCTTGGCGCGCCATTCCGGGTGCGCTCCGAGGAGCTCGATGCCCTTGACTGCGGCGCCCGCCGCCGCCGAGGGCGGCATGGTCGCGCCGGCCATGATGTGGCCGCCCCGGATGCCGGAGGCGAGGGCGGTGGTCGAAGGCACGATGCCGCCGTAGCCGCCGAAGGCCTTGCTCACCGTGCCGCCGAAGAAGAGGCGGTCGCCCTTGACGCCGAAATGGTCATAAGTACCCCGCCCGTTCGGCCCGATGACGCCGAGGGCGTGGCAGTCGTCGAGCCAAAGGAGGCCGTTGTAGGGCTCCAGGACCTTAACATAATCGGGCACGGGAGCGATCTCGCCGGGCACGGGGAAGATGCCGTCGCTCATGACCAGGGGCTTCTGTCCGGGTTTGAGGCTGGCCTTGATTTTGCGGGCCAGGTCCTCGGGGTCGCGATGGGCGAAGGTGACGACGGGGAGCCCGAACGACCGCGAAAAATCGACGATCGAATAATGCCCCATGGCGTCCTGGAAGATGACGTCGAAACCGGGCGACTCCCGGAGGACCTGAAGGGCCGCGACGTTCGTCAGGTAGCCGGAGGCCAGGTAGGCGGCGTCCTCGGTCGCGAAGAACTTGGCCGCGGCGCTCTCGACCTCCTCATAAAGCGGCGTGTTGCCGTAGCCGCCGCTGGACCGGCTCGTCGAGGAGTGCATCCCGTAGAGGTCGATGGCCGCGTGGGCCGCCCTGAGGACCTCGGGATTCGACTGGAGCGTGTAGTAGCTCGTCCCGCCGAAGTAGAGACAGCGCTTGCCGTTGATGACGGTCTCGGTCCCTGGCGCGCCCTGCATCAGGTAGCGCTTGATGGCCGCCGCGGGATTGGCCAGGAACTCCCGCACTCCGAGCCCGAAGCCCGCGAGGGCGGCGATGGTCTGGCGGAAGAAGGCGCGTCGCGTGGTCATGAACATCCTCCTCGGTCCGCCGGCTTTTTTCATGATGAATGAGCACGACCAAGGAACATCCGGGCGGACGTCGGCCACTCTACCACCGCCGGGCCGGGGTTTTCAAGCCCCGGCTTCGCGTCGACTATCGAAGGACGCTATTTTTCCAAGGAGCGAGGCCGCTCCGCCGACTCACTCAAGAAATCGAGGATCTTCCGGTCCACCAGGTCCGCCCGGACGAGGGTCAGGTCGTGGCCGGCGTGCGGGATGAGCTCGGTCCTGACCTGGGGCGCCACGCGCTTCAGGCGCGCCAGGGCCTTGGCCGGGTCGAAGATTTTCTCGTTCTCGCCGGCCATGAACAGCGTCGGCACCTTGATATTGCCCAATTCCCGGTCGGTTAGAAGGGTCGGGGGGACCAGGCTCTTGGGCTTGAAGCACCGCTGGCCGAGACAAATGTGGTCGGCATAGCTCTCGATGAGCCCGCGGCCCGCCTCGCCCGAACGGGCCAGGTCGCCGAGAAGCCAATCCATCATGCTCAGGGTGAAGCGCCGGAAGGGCAACTGGCCGAGGAGCCCGCGTCCCAGAAAGCCCGTCCGGAAGGGCTCGATAGTCGCCGCCGGCGCCAGCAGCACGACCTTGTCGAGCCGCTCCGGGTGCCGGACGAGATATTGCCCGGCGATCCAGCCGCCGTAGGATTGGCCCACGAGGACGATATGGTCGCCGAGTCCGAGGGCATCGAACAGCCCGTCGAGCCAGCTCGCAAAATCGCCCGGCGTCTTGAGCCGCCGCGTAAAGACGCTCCGCCCCATGTCATAGATGTTGTCCGGGGCGTAGGTCCGATAGACGGCCGATAGGGCTTTGATGTTGGGCGCCCACATCATGGATGTCGCGTTGGCGCCGTGGAGCAGCACGAGCGGCGGCGCGTCGGCCGGGCCGGTGATGCGGACGAACGTCCGGCCCCAGCTCGTGGCGACGACGCGGGTTTCCGGGGCGACCGGCCAGAGCCTGGCTTCCTGGGCGGCGTATGACCTTAGATACGCCTCCTTGGCCTTCGCTGTCCGGAACGGGTGCCAGTCCGAGATATCGGCGAGGGCATGATCCTCGACGAGCTTCGCGGGAACGATGCTGACGAAGAGGGCCAGGACGGGGAAGGCCAGATAGATGAAGAGCCGGTTGGACCTCTTCAAGACGTAAGCCGCACCGAGCCGACGCGCCTTGAGAAAGGCCTGGACGATCGAAAAGACGACAAACGAAAGGACGATCGCCGTCGATGCCAGGAAGAAAAGCGGGTCGCCGGAGCCATCCGTATAGGCGCGGAGAGCATACAGGACCGCCGCCAGGCCAAGCCCGAGCTCCAGGACCAGGCCCCGGACGAGTTCCCCGTTGTAGGCCTGTCCCAAGCCCGGGGCCGCCAGGCTCAGGAACGCCGCCAGCAGGGGTCTCCTTTTCTTGGCGGGCGATCGTTTTCGAGTCATCTTCCGCCCGGCCTCGAGCCTCGCCGGCCTAGGACTTCGAAAAAAGATAAGAGAACGGGATGGCGATCAGGTCGCCGATGATATACGTGAGAAAGATCGCGGTGATCGCAACGACATAGAGGGGGAACTGGCCTTTGAGGAACATCGGGATGGCCACTACGGCCACCCAGACCGGTTTGTAAACGACCTGCAGGAGGAGCAAAGCCAAGAACTTGAGCGGTGCGCGGAGAGCGGGGATCGCGATCAACCCGGCGGCGAACAACACGGATCCGTAAAGCTTGAAAACGACCTGGTCCTGGGGTGGAAAACGGAGGATGGACTGGACGGCCTGCGGGAAGACGAGCATCGCGAACCCAAATCCCCCGGCCCCGATAGTCGTCCAAAGATACATGGCCCTGAGCCATCCCCAGCGGACGGGCATCGTTTTTTCCATGGGCATCACCTCCCGCGTCTCCAGTCTATGCCCGAGGCCTGCCGCGCGTCAATGCTTCGGCAGGGGCGGCGGGCCGTCCGGGATGAACGGCTTGTAGGCGACGTCCTTCGTCTTCTCCCGGAACTCGGCCTGGATGGCCTGGACGGCCTTGGCGTCCTCAAAGAGATCCACCGCGGTCGTCGCCAGGACCTTGGCGGCGTAGACGAGCCCCTTGTGCCCGATGGACATGCCGCCACAGGCGACGACCGGCCAGGCGTGCCAGGGGGCGTCCACGGGCGCCGTCGTGGCGTTCATGCCCAGCATGGGGACGAGCCAGCTGACGTCGCCGACGTCCGTGGACCCGCCCTCGGGGTCCGGCTTGGGCGCGACCCAGGGCTGGACCGAACCGTCGAGCCCCTTGGCGGGGATGCCCGCGGCGCGCTGGATCTCCTTGGCGAATTCCTGCTCCTCGGGCGTGAACGGGATGGGGCCGAGCCAGGCGAGGTTGGCGAACATCAGCTTTTCTCCGGTCAGGTTGACGAGCGTCTCCCAGTCGCCTCCCTGGACCGTTAGTTTCGAGCCGACCTCGGCCATCATGGCCGCGCCGTCGGCGATCTTGCGGGCGCGGGCGAGCAACTCCTGGACGCCGGCGCCCTTCGAGTCGCGCAGCCAGACCCAGACCTTGGCGTAGGCGGGGACGACGTTCGGCACGTCGCCGCCGTTGACGACCGTGTAGTGCATGCGGACGGTGGGCTTGACGAACTCCCGCATGCGGTTGAGGCCCGTGGTGAAGAACTCCAGCGCGGCCAGCGCGCTCCGGCCGTCCCAGGGGTCGCCGGCGGCGTGGGCCGTCTTGCCGTTGAACTCGACGAAGAGCTCGACGATGGCCTGCGAGCCGTCAACGGCGACCTGGGTCTTCTCGCCGGGATGCCAGTTCAGGCAGACGTCGAGGTCCTTGAACAGGCCGGCGCGGGCCATGTAGACCTTGCCGCCCACCGACTCCTCGGCCGGCGTGCCATAGAAGCGGACCGTGCCCTTGAGCTTTCCGGCGGCCATCAGGTCCTTGACGGCCAGGGCGGCGCTCAGGGCGGCCGTGCCGAGGAGGTTATGCCCGCAGCCGTGGCCGGGCGCGCCGGGCTGAATGGCTTCCCTGGAGGGTTGGGCCTTCTGCGACAGGCCCGGGAGGGCGTCGTATTCGCCGAGGATGCCGATCGTCGGCCGGCCCTCGCCGTACTGCGCCGTGAACGCCGTCGGCAATCCCCCGACGCCCCGTTCGACCTTGAATCCCTGCCGCTCGGCATAGTCCGCGAGGGCGGCCGCCGACCGTGTTTCGAGCAGGGCCGTTTCGGCGAAGCCCCAGACCTGGTCGCTGAGAGCGATGATCTCCGTCTTGTGCCGCTCGACCGAGGCGACCGCGGCGTCCTTTTTTTTGAGGAACTTGACGGCCGAGGGCGCGGCGGAAACAATCTGGACGGTGACAAAAAGGCCGGCGGCGAGGACCGCGGCCTTCGGGAAACGCGTCTTCATGGGCTTCCTCTCTTTCGTTCCGATGGGCGGATTGAGAGGACTATATCGCCGCGGTCGAACGGCTGTCAAGACGATGGCCAACGGCAGCGCCCGTCACGTCATAGGATGGCCCCGGCCCAAGAACTGGCGGCCCGATGACATTCGCCGATAAGTTCTATATCATAGAAAGGAGGGGGCGGGCGTTTTTTGCGAGGAGGCCAGTCCGAAAAGGAGGCATGTCATGGGCAAGACCGGAGAGCGTTTCAACCGTTCCGGCTTTTCGCGGTTCATCAACAGCCGGGCGGGCCGCGTCTTCCGTTTCGCCGCGGGTCTCGTGTTCTTGGGGATCGGGTACGCCTATCGCGGCCGCACGCTCGGCGTGATCTCAATGATCTGGAGCATCTTTCCGCTGAGCGCGGGGGCGTTCGATATCTGCTACCTCAGCGCCCTGCTGGGCGGCCCGCTGTCTGGGGCCAAGATCCGCGCCGGGCAAAAACCTGGCGGCGCCGGCGAGCACACCTGAAAAACCGACAGCGCTATTTCCCGGGCCCGGACGACATCTGATCGACGGCCTGCGGCGACAGCGCGACGTCGCCCGCTTCGTCTGGGACATAAGCGGCGTTGCGCTGCGTTCCCTCGAGCTCCGAGACCCTGGCGTCCAGGGCCGCCAGCTTCTGCCGCAACTCCGCGTTTTCGGCGGCCAAGCCGTTCATTTCCTGGCGCCATTGGACGAACTCGGGCTCGTTCATGTGATCGTAATACATGAGCGAGTACTCGTACTGATGGGCGAGGGCGATGCGGTCCAGCATGAAGGCCAGGAACGTCGCGCACCAGAGTCCATAGGACGGCCGGAGGCCGTAAATGTAGACGGGGGGGACAAAGCCGTAGGTCTCGTAGAAAACGAACCGCCGGTGATAATACGTGCGCGGCACGACCCTGAGATTGATGAGAACGACCCTGTACCTCGGCACCATTCGGAACCGGGGCGGCTGGACCCTGAAGCGGACGAGTTCGGCCTGGTGATAGCGGTCACGGTCCCGGATGAGGACCTCTCGGGCGACGGGGGCGTTCATTCTCCGATGGAGATCGACGACGTTCACCTGGCGCACGACGGGATGCGCCGGGCCGCTTCCGCGGGCCGGCGCCGCATGGACGACGGTCTGCTGGTGCGTCACGACCCTCTGGCGCTCGGCCGCGACCGAGGGCTTGGGCCGGACCGCCGGCGCCTGCCCGTGCGGCGTTGCGGACGCCATCGAGCGTGAAGGAGCGGCCGCGGGCTTGGCGTGCCCGACCGCCGCCGGCTTCGAAGGAGGATTGGTCTTCGACTTGTCCTTGTCCTGGTCGCCGGCGTGCGCCAGCGCGGCGGATAGGACGAAAAGGACCGCAAAACCGGCCAGGGGCTTTTTCATCATGGCGTGTCTCCTTAGAGCGGCGGAAACCTCCCCGCCCTCGGCCCTTTTACCCTCGGCCTCGGTCCCTAGGGAATCCCCTTTAAGGGTGGACTGCGGGGGGATTTATGCCGAAAATCACTACTGCCTGGCGGAAGTTTCCGCCGATTCCCCCGATCCCTATGGATTCGACAGCCTTCAGAAGACGCCCAGCGGTGTCACCCGCCCCTTGGTTGCCGTAACGGCCGCCCTGTTCCCGGGCGCCGCCGGATCACCGGTTCACCGTGCCCATGGCCGCCTCGGGGTAGCGCAGGCCCGAGAAAGCGCCCATCGGCGCGGCCTCGTCGAGGGCCGCCAGGTCCTTTGGAGTCAGCTCGACCGCGAGCGCCCCGAGGTCCTCCTCGAGATACTTTCGCCGCTTCGTCCCCGGGATGGGCACGATGTCCTTTCCCCGCGCCAGGACCCAGGCCAGGGCGAGCTGGGCCGGCGTGCAGCCTTTCTTTTTCGCGATGGCCTCGATCCGCGCCTCGACGGCCAGGTTCTTCTCGAGGTTTTCGGTCTGGAAGCGCGGGCTGGCCCTGCGGAAATCCGCCTTGTCCAGGGCGTCGGAGGATTTGATCGCGCCGGTCAGGAAGCCGCGGCCGAGCGGGCTGTAGGCGACGAACCCGACGCCGAGCTCGCGGCAGGCCCCCAGGATCTCGGCCTCGACGTCCCGCGTCCAGAGCGAGTATTCCGTCTGAAGGGCCGCGATGGGATGGACCTCGACGGCCCGCCGCAGGGTCGCCGGCGCCGCCTCCGACATGCCGAGGTACCGGACCTTGCCCTCCTCGACGAGCCGGGCCATGGCGCCGACCGTTTCCTCGATCGGCGTCGCCGTGTCGACGCGGTGCTGGTAGTAGAGGTCGATCGTCGCGACGCCCAGCCGCCGGAGGCTCGCCTCGCAGGCCTTGCGAACGTACTCCGGCGTCCCGCTGATGCCCAGGCGCTCGCCGTTCGGGCCGCGGACGTTGCCGAACTTGGTGGCGATGACGACCCGGTCCCGATAAGGCCTGAGGGCCCGGCCGACGAGCTCCTCATTGATGAATGGCCCGTACATGTCCGCCGTGTCGAAGAGAGTCACCCCGAGCTCGACGGCGCGCAGGATGGTCCGGGTCGATTCCTCGTCGTCCCGCGGCCCGTAGAATTCGGACATGCCCATGCAGCCCAGCCCCAGCGCCGAGACCTTCAGTCCCGACGTCCCCAGTCCTCTTTGCTCCATACCCGTCCTCCTTCCACATGACCTTCCGGCCCTGCCGGCCGCGCCGCCCTCCGTCCGGCCCGCAGCCAAATGTAGCACTCGGCACGGAGCCGTTCAAGACTCGGCGCCGGGCGTCGTTGGATGAAAAAGGCGTCGGCCTCATCCAGGGTCGAGGGCCGGCGGAGGCGGGGCGACGACCTCCAGCTCCGCGCCCCTGGCCGGGTGTGGGAAGCGGACCCGCCAGGAGTGGAGGAGATAGCCCGTGGCCCCGGGCGTCCCGGCCGGCGCCGCCGCGTGCTCGTCGTCCTCCGCCTCGGGCCGGGGAACCCCTCCGGCGAGATAGAGCGGGTCGCCGACCAGAGGGTGCCCCGCATAACTCAGATGGATCCGGATCTGGTGCGGGCGCCCTGTGGGGATGGTCACCTCGAGGAGCGACGCATTCCGCCCGGGGAAGCGGCGGAGGACCCGGACGCGGCTTTCCGAGGCCCGGCCGTCCGGGCGGTACGCGTTGACGGTGGCCGGCCGTCGATAGGGGACCGGCCCGATGGGCGCCTCGACCGTGAACGCGTCCGGCATGGCCGTCCCCGAGGCCAGGGCCAGATAGACTTTGAGGATGCGCCGCTCGCGCATGGCCGCGGCCAGCGCCCTCGCCGCCCTGGCGTTGCGGCTGAAGAGGATGGCCCCGGACGTGCCGCGCCCGAGCCGGTGGACGGGCGAACAGCCGCCGCCGAAGCGCCTCCGCGCCAGGTTGAGCAGGGTATTCTCCAGGAACATGCCGCCCGGCAGCACGGGCAGGCCCGGGGGCTTGTCGAGGGCCAGGACGTCCGCGTCCTCGAGCAGGGTCCCGAAATCGAGCGGCGCCGCCGGCTCTTCCCAGGGCGGGCGGTCGTAATCCAAATGGTCCCCGCGCGAGAGCGGCTCGTCGGGCGTCGCCGTCCGGCCGTTGAGATGGATCAGGCCGGACGCGATCCGCTCCCGCCACTCGGCCTCGGTCGAATGGGGGTAGCGGCGCGCGTAGAAGGCGGCGACGCCCGCGTCCTCGTCCGCCGCGCCGACGCGGTCGACGTACGTGTACCCCCGGTTCTTCATTCCCTCACTGTCCTCCGCTCAGGCCTTGGAAGCGTATTCTCCGGTGCGGGTGTCGACGCGGATGACCTCTCCGGCCGCCATGTACTCCGGGACCTGCACGACGAGCCCGGTCGAAAGTGTCGCGGGTTTCGTCCGCGCCGTGACCGAGCCGCCCTTGACGGACGGCCGGGTCTCGACGATGGTCAGGTTGACGAAGGTCGGGACCCGGAGGCCGAGGACGCGGCCCTCCGAGGAGATGGCGATGAGCCCCTCGATGCCCTCCGTGAGGTACGGCCACTCGTCCTCGATCTCCTCCCTGGCCAGCGTGAATTGGCTGTAGTCCTGGAGGTCCATGAAGGTGATGGAGGCCGCGTCGCCGTAAAGATACTGCACGGGCCGCCGCTCGAAGTCGGCTTCGGCCAGCATGTCGTCGCCGCGGAGCGATTGGTCGACGATCCTCTTCGTCTTCAGGTTGCGGAAGCGGACCTTGTAGAGCGTCGCGGCGCCGCGGGCCGAGGGCGTCTGGACCTTGACCGACTCGACGATGTGCGGGTCGCCGTCGACCAGGATGACGTCGCCCTTCTTGAGGTCGGACGCGGCGAACATGGCAGCTATTTCCGAGTCGCCCGGTCGACGAAGGCGGCGATATTGTCGTGGAGCTGCGCCCGGCTCTCGTCGTGGAGATACATCATGTGCCCGGCGCCGTAATAATCGAGCTTGACGTTGGCCTGGAGCTCGGCGGGGAGGCCGAGGTGGGCCATGGTGAACTCGGTGGCAAAGAAGGGCGTCGCCATGTCGTAGTACCCGTTCTCGACCTGGACGAGGAGCCGCGGGTTGGTGATCATGGCCTGGGCCAGGTCCGACTCCACGTTGGGCGCGCCGGGGAAGAAACCGCCGCTCGTCGTGGCGGGCGCGCCGGGAAAGCCGCCCGCCTGGGGCTGGCGCTGCCATTTCCACTCCCGCGCCCCGCCGCTCGAGGTGTTGTAAGTCTTGTCCTGCCCGAACTTGAGCTCCTGGTGGTTGTAGGTGTTGATGAGAGCCGTGTAGGCCCCGCCGACGGCCGGGCCCTCGGGGTCGCCCTGGGCGTTCTCGGCCAGGAGGTCGCGGGTGAAGCCAGTGAAACGAGCGTCGATGCGGCCCGTGGTCAGGCCGCGGCCGCGCTCGAGCTCGACGTTGAACTGGGCCAGCGTCACGCGCAGGCTGGCCTTGAGCCAATACGCCGCGTCCAGGCCCGTGCATTCCGAGAGCCTGGCGGCCACCGCCTGCTTATCGGCGGCGGGGAGGCCGGCGCCCTTGAACAGGGCCGCGGCGTATTCGCCCTGGGCATAGCCACGCACCTCGGCCAGGAAACTCTCGAGGTCCGCCGGCCGGTTCTTGAGCGCCTTATGGTACCAGGCCACGGCGGCGTAGCTCGGGAGGTAGAAGACGTAAGGCCGGTCGTCGCCCTGCCCGAAGGTGATAGTGGACATGTCGAGGACGGAGGAGATGAGGACGATGCCGTTGAGGTGGATGCCGTCTCGCGACTGGAGGTAATTGCCCAGGGCGGCCGAGCGGAAGGTCCCGTAGCTCTCGCCCATCAGGAACTTGGGCGAGTTCCAGCGGCCGTTGCGGCTGAGGTAGGTGCGGATGAACTGGGCGAAGGCCTGGACGTCCTCGTCGACGCCGTAGAAGTCCCTGTTCTGGGCCTTGCCGACGGCGTGGCTGTAGCCCGTGCCCATGGCGTCGATGAAGACCATGTCCGTCTTGTCGATGAGGCTCTCGGCGTTGTCGACGAGGGCGTAGGGCGCGGGCGGGGTGAAGGCGGCGTCCGGCGTCGAGACGCGGCGCGGCCCGAAGGCGCCCATGTGGAGCCAGAGCGAAGCCGACCCCGGCCCGCCGTTGTAGAAGAAGGCGATGGGCCGCGCGCTCAGGTCCTTGACGTCGCTCCGGGTGTAGGCCACGGCGTACATCAGCCCGACAGGCTCGCCCTTGTCGTCGCGGAGAAGGGTCGTCCCGGCCGCGGCGCGGTAGGGGATGGCCTGGCCCTTGATCCGGATGACATGGTCGGTGACGGAGGATTCCTCGCGGGCCGGGCCCAGGTCGGCCGCGGGGGAGGGCTTGGCCTCCTGCGCTTTCGCCGGCGGCGAGTCCTGCTGGGCCCGGACGAGACCGGCCGCTGCGGCCGCGACCAGGGCGATAACCATGATGACCCGGACGGTCGCGCTCTTCTTCATCGTTCGCTCCTTCGCCGGCGGCCCGTCTCATCGCGCGCCGTCGGCCACCTCAAGATATTATTCGAGACGGAGCAAAAAGAAAAGCCCTCGGGCGAAGCAGAGCGCCCGGCCTGTTGAAAACACCTCCCGTTCTTGCATATGATGCCCTGGCGGGCGCCCCGACGCGAGGACGCCCCGCTTGGGCCGTGAACCGGCCGAGGAGGGTCCCGATGAAGAACTTCAGGGAGCGTTCCCGATGGTCCTGACCAAGCCCGAGATCCTCCGCCGCATCCATGAGGGCAGCATCAGGATCGAGCCCTACGACGAGGCCGCGGTGGGCCCCGCTTCGATCGACCTGACTTTGGACAACAAGCTGCGGATCTTCCATACCAACCGGCACATCACGCGGGCGGACATCGACTACAAGACCCTGGCCAAGCTCATCGACATCACCAAGGGCTATCTGCTGGAGCCGGGCGAGCTCGTGCTCGGCATCACCAAGGAGAGGCTCACTTTCCCCGGGAACGTCTGCGGCTGGCTGAATTCGCGCTCCAGGTTCGCCCGCATCGGGCTCATGAGCCACATCGCGGCCCCGTTCCTGGCGCCGGGCATCTCGAACAGGCAAATCCTGGAGATCTTCAACGCCGGGCGCAACAAGGTCAGGCTGACGCCGGGGATGAGGATCTGCCACGTCGTCCTTCAGGAATGCCTCGGCGCCGCGACCTACGACGGGGCGTGGAAAGACCAGGACCTCTGACCCTCATCCCTTGGCCGTCGCCGATGTCCTGAAGGCCTTCGGGATCCCGAGCGAGTCGAACGGCCTCGCGGAGAGCCGAGGAGTCAGGAAGTTTCCGTGCTCCCGAGCAGGCGGCTGATGCGCTCGGCCAGGCCGTTCTGCGAACGGAGATAGAGGGACCCGGGGATGCCCGAGCTCGAGAGGGCCTCGATCGCCTTCCGTAGGAGCCATCGCGAGAGACTCGGATCGTCGGTCCTCTCCCGGGCCAGCCGGGTGACGATCCCGTCCAGGATCGCGCTCCCCGTGTCGATGGAGAGCGTTTCCTTGGGGTGCATCCAGCTGGCCTTGTCGAACAGGCTCCGGACGCGCACGGACGTCTCCTTCTTGAGGCGGGGGAGGGTCAGGTCGGCCGGGCAGATGCGGGAGCGCCGGGCCGCGATATTGCCGAAAAACTCCCGGAAGGAGCCGCCCCTCGACAGAGTGAAGGCCCGGCCGACCTCGCCGACGTGAGTGTCGGTCGTGGCCACGACCCCCTTGCCGAGGGCGTCGGCCAACCGCAGGGCCTGGGCATTGATGCGGCCGACCCGGCCCATGTTGTATTCGAGGACCGGGAAGAGCTCCGCGATCTCGATGACGGCGCGGAGATTAGGCCTCTCGCCGAACTCGTGCCAGAAAGGGTGGTTGAAGACGAAGGGCAGCCGCTCGTCCCGGAGGTAGGCGGCGAGCAGGACGATGTCACGGGCCGTCCGGGCGATCTTCTCGATCTCGCGGAACTGAGCGCGGTCGAGCGTGTAGACGTTGATATGGACGGTGTGGCCGACGTTCGCCGGGTCGAAGATCTTGACCTCGACGGCCGGCACGAGCCCCTCGCGCGTCCAGCCGACGTTGTCATAGGCGGCCATCGTGTCGTGGTCCGTGAAGGCGACGTAGGCCATGCCGTCCCGCCGGGCCTTGAGATAGAGGGCGAGCGGGTCGACGGACTGGGTCGGGATGACATCGCAAGAATAGAGGGTATGGACATGGAGGTCCGAGGCCCGCCAGCCCCTGTCCATGAGGATGCGCGCTTCCCCGGAACTCAGAATCCGGGGCTCGCGCCCTTCGGCCGATGGAGAGATGTTCTTGTGGTCCACATGACAGGTTCGCACAAGGCTGTTAAGCGGCGATGAAGGAGCCGTCAATTCTCGATGAAGACGGGCCGGCGCGGGGCCGTCCCCGAGAAACCGGCGTCAGGGGGACCCCGCCCGGGGGCGTCTGAACGGGAAATTGACCGTTCCTTCATCAGAACTTCATCATCCCCCTATAAAAATGGAGGCGATGAAAACCTTGCTGATCGGCGTCCTGTCGCTCTCGGGCCTCGTGGCCGTCCTGTTCACGGCCCTCGCGGTCGCCTTCCGGCGCGGCCGGAAGACCGCCGGGAGCCGCCTTCGAGAATACCCCTTCGTCAGCCTCCTCAAGCCGGTCAAGAACATCGACGACGGCATGGCCGAGAACCTCGAGTCGTTTTACAGGCTCGACTATCCCGCCTACGAGATCCTCTTCGCCGTCGACGATCTCTCGGACCCGTGCGTGGCCATCGTCAACAAGCTCAAAGCCGCGCATCCCGGCATCCCCACGACCGTCATCGCCACGGGCCACCCGAGGTTCGATAACCCGAAGGTCCACAAGCTGGCCCGCCTCGAGGCCCGGAGCCGCGGCGGCCTCTTCTGGACGACGGACTCGAACGTCCGCGTCGCTCCCGACGCGCTCCGCCGGCTGGTCGACGAGTACCTCGACCACGACACCAAGGTCGTCTTCTCGCCCATCCGGGGCTCGTCGAGCCGGAGCTTCGGCAGCCTCATGGAGAACGCGAGCCTCAACTTCTTCACCTCGGGCAGCATCATCGCGGCCTGGCTCCTGGGGCGCCAGAGAATCCTGGTCGGGAAGTCGATCCTCATCGAGCGCGCCGCGCTCGAGACCTTCGGGGGGTTCGGCTATTTCAAGGATTACCTGGCCGAGGACTTCCTCCTGGGCGAAGCGTTCGCCAAGAGCGGCTTCCGCGTCGCGACCAACTTCACCTGGGTCACGAACGTCAGCCAAACGGCCTCGCCGAGGATCTTCCACAGGCGGATGTCGCGCTGGGCCAAGCTGCGGTTCCACCTCCGCCGGCCCGTCTACCTCTGCGAGGTCCTGCTCAACCCGATCGTCCTCGCCATGGCCGCTCCCTTCGCCTTCGGCCGCTCGGGCTGGACGGTGTTGGCCGTCACGGCCGCGGCCAAGGTCGGCCTGGAGTACGTGAACTTCCTCTTCATCAACGCCGAGGATCGCCGCCGGCTGAGGAACCATCTCCTTTTCCCCGCCGCCGTCATCTGCAAGGACCTCGTTTTCTTCGGCGTCTACTTCGCGCCCTTCTTCAGCCGCCGGGTGGACTGGCGCGGCGGCCGCATCGTCATCGGCAGAAAGACCTTGATCACCATCCCCGCGAACGTGGATAATCTGGTCTATGAGGGCGCATGACAAGGCCTGGGTCGTCACCGTCCTGATGGGCCTGGGCCACCTCCGGGCGGCCCATCCCCTCCGAGACCTGACCCACGAGGGCGTCATCATCTACGGCTCGCGGCGGTCGACTCCCCCGGGCGAATACCGGATCTGGCGGCTTCTCCGGCGCATCTATTATGCTTCGTCGAAGGCCGGCGCCGTCCCGGTCATCGGCCCCCTGCTGCTCCGGCTGATGCTTGCCGTCCAGCACATCCCCCCGTACTACCCGAAGACGGACCAGTCCAAGCCTAACCTCGCCGTGAAATACCTCAAGCGTCTGGTCGAGAGGCGCGGGCTCTGCCGGGGTCTCAAGGACCGCGTCGCCACCCCGCCCTATCCGGTCATCCACACGTTCTATGCGACGGCCATCGCCCTGGAGGCGCTCTGCCGGAACGACCCCGGCCCGCCGAGAGACCAGTACCTCCTGATCTGCGATGCGGACTTCAACCGCGTCTGGGTCCCCGAAGACCCCAAGAAGAGCCGGATCCGCTACCTTGCCCCGTGCACCCAGGTCCGCAGGCGACTCCTGGCGTACGGCGTCCCCGAGGAGGCGGTCTTCATGACGGGCTTCCCTCTTCCCAAGGAGAATATCGGCTCGGAGGATGGGCTCGAGATCCTGAAAGCCGACCTCTGGGATCGGCTGCTCCGGCTCGACCCGTCCGGGAAGTTCTTTTTCTACCACACGAGGTCGGTCCTCGACTGGCTTGGACGCGACGCGGTGCCTGAAGCCCACGACGGGCCGCTCAACCTCATGTTCGCCATCGGCGGGGCCGGCGCCCAGGTCGAGATGGTCAGGAAGATCCTCGTGAGCCTCGCGGACCGCATCCGGGCGGGCGAGGTCCGCCTGACCCTTTCGTGCGGCATCCAGAAGAAGGTCTTCGAGCGCGTCCAGGGATCCATCAACGAGACGGGGCTTCGCGGGGAAACCGGCCGGGGGCTCCAGGTCATCTACGATCAGGACGTGCTTCGCTACCTCGAGCGGTTCAACGCCGAGCTCCGCCGAACGGACGTCCTCTGGACGAAGCCGAGCGAGCTCGTCTTCTACTGCGGCCTCGGACTGCCCATCCTGATGGCCGACCCCATCGGCGCGCACGAGGAGCTCAACAAGCGCTGGCTGCGGGAGATCCACGCCGGAGTCAGCCAGGCCGGTCCGGTCGAGGCCTGCGGGGAATGGCTCTTCGACCTCAGGGAGAACGGGCGGCTGGCCGAGGCGGCCTGGGACGGGTTCCTCAAGACGCGCAAGCTCGGGACCTTCAGGATCGAGCGCCTCATCCGGACCGGGGAATTCCGGGAGGGCGCTTCGCCGCTCGAACAGTAAAGACGGCGGGAGGCGCGGCGCGCTCCCGCCGCGCAGAACGATCGCCTCCTTGACACCCCCCTGCCACCCGGGCTATGCTTCGCTCACGAATTCGGCCTTGGGATCAGACTCTCACCAACGGTCGAGGGAGGTCACATGCGGCGAAGAATGATGGTCCTTCTGGCGGCAACCCTTCTGGCGGCGGGCGCGGCTTGGGCGGCGGGGGAGGCCCCCATCCTGGCCAAGTCGCCGACGCTCAACCGGACTGCCGTCGCCTTCGAATACGGCGGCTTTCTCTGGTCCGTCCCCCGGGACGGCGGCGCGGCCCGGCAGCTGACGACCGGGGGCAATGAATCGTCCCCGTTCTTTTCCCCCGACGGGAAGTGGCTCGCCTTCTCGGGGATGTACGACGGCAACATGGACGTCTTCGTCATGCCCGCCGAGGGCGGTACGCCGCGCCGGCTGACCTGGCATCCCTCGCCCGATGTCGCCGCCGGGTGGACTCCCGACGGCAAGAAGGTCCTCTTCCGGTCCTCGCGCGAGTCCTACGCTGACTTCGACCGGCTCTACACCGTGCCGTTCGAGGGCGGTGTGGCCGAGCCGCTCCCCATGTGGCGCGGCGAGGACGCCTCGTTCTCGCCGGACGGGACGCGCCTGGCCTATGTCCCGAACATGAAATGGCAGACGGCCTGGAAGCGCTACCGCGGCGGCCAGACGACCCCCGTCTATGTCATCCGGCTGAGCGACCTCGCCCTCGAGAAGCTGCCGCGCGAGAACTCGAACGACTCGAGCCCGGCCTGGTTTGGCGACACGGTCTATTTCCTGTCCGACCGCAAGGGGCCGGTGACGCTCTTCGCCTACGACACGAAGACCAAGGCCGTGAAACAGGTCCTCGACAACGCGGGGCTCGACCTCAAGCGGGTTGCCGCCGGGCCCGATGCGCTCGTCTACGAGCAGTTCGGCGGTCTCTATATCTTCGACCCGGCCTCCGGGAAGTCCCGGCAGGTGAGGATCGAGGTCGCCGGCGACCTGCCGGCGACCCGGGCCCATTTCGAGAAGGCCGCGGGTATGATCCAGAACGCCGGCCTTTCGCCGACGGGTGCGCGGGCGGTGTTCGAGGCGCGCGGCGAGATCCTCACCGTCCCTGCCGAGAAGGGCGACGTCCGCAACCTGACCCGGACGACGGCGGCGTGCGAGCGCGACCCGGCCTGGTCGCCCGACGGAAAGTCGATCGCCTACTTCTCGGACGAATCCGGGGAATACGCCCTCCACATCGCTGACCAGTCCGGCCTCGGCCCGGCGAAGAAGATCGGCCTGGGCCAGCCCCCGTCCTTCTTCTATGGCCCCCTTTGGTCTCCGGACAGCAAGAAGATCGCCTATACGGACAAGCGGCTCAACCTGTGGTACGTGGACGTCGAAAAGGGCGCGCCGGTCAAGGCCGCCACCGACCGCTTCGACGACCCGTCCTCGGCCATGAACCCCGGCTGGTCCTCCGACAGCCGGTGGCTGTCTTACACCAAGGAGCTCGAGAACCACTTCCACGCCGTGTTCGTCTATTCGCTCGAGACCGGCAAGGAATCGAGGATCACGGACGGCCTGAGCGACGCCCGCTATCCCGTCTTCGACAAGGGCGGCAAGTACCTCTTCTTCACCGCCAGCACGGACTTCGGCCTGTCCTCCGGCTGGCTCGACCTCTCGAGCTTCCAGCGCCCCCTGCTTCGGAGCGTCTACGCGGCCGTCCTGAAGAAGGGCGACGCGTCCCCCGTGCCGCCGGAAAGCGACGAGGAAAAGGTCGAGGCGAAAAAGGAAGAGAAGCCGCAGGAGAAGCCCAAGAGCGCCGGCCAGGACAAGGGGGCGCCGGAAAAGCCCAAGGACGAGGCGGCCAAGGCCGAGGACAAGGTCGTCATCGAATTCGACGGCATCGGCCAGCGGATCGTCGCCCTGCCGATCGGGGCGGCCAACTACGTCGGCCTCGACCGCGGCAAGCCCGGCGTCCTTTTCCTCGCCGAGATCCCGGACGTGCCGCGCATCGACGGGCCGACCTTCATTTCGGTCTCGAAGTTCGACCTGGCTGCCCGCAAGACCGAGCCCTTCGTGGGCGGCGTCAGCGCCTTCGCCGTTTCCGCGAACGGGGAGAAGGCCCTCTACCGCCAGGGCCGGTCCTGGGCCATCGCGGCCACGGCCGGGCCGGCGAAGCCGGGCGAGGGCGCCCTGCGGCTCGACCAGCTCGAGGTCTACGTCGACCCTCGCGCCGAGTGGAACCAGATCTACCACGAGGCCTGGCGCATCGAACGCGACTTCCTATATGACCCGGGCCTCCACGGCCTCGACCTCGCGGCGGCGGAGGCCAAGTACGCCCCGTACCTCAAGGGCCTCGGCGGCCGCGGCGACCTGAACTATCTCCTCGATGAGATGCTCGGGGAGATCACCGTCGGGCACATGTTCATCGGCGGCGGCGACTTCCCCGAGCCGAAGCGGGTCAGCGGCGGGCTTCTCGGGGCCGATTACAAGGTCGAGAACGGCCGGTACCGCTTCGCGAGGGTCTACAACGGCGAGAATTGGAACCCCGACCTCCGGGCGCCCCTGACCCAGCCGGGCGTCGACGTCAAGGCGGGCGAATACCTTATCGAGGTCGAAGGCCGCGACGTCCGTCCGCCGGCCGACCTTTCGAGCTGGTTCGAGAACACGGCAGGCAAGCAGGTCAAGATCAAGGTCGGGCCGTCGCCGGACGGCAAGGGCGCGCGCGAGCTCGTCGTCGTCCCGGTCGGGAACGAGTTCGCCCTCCGCAACCGGACCTGGGAGGAGGACAACCGCCGCAAGGTCGACGAGCTCAGCGGCGGCAAGCTCGCCTACGTTCACGTCCCGGACACGGCCGTCGGGGGCTGGGTGAACTTCAACCGCTATTACTTCGCCCAGACCGACAGGCAGGGCGCCGTCATCGACGAGCGCTACAACCATGGCGGCCAGATCGCCGACTACATCATCGACATGCTCAAGCGGCCGCTCCGCATGGCCGCCATCGGCCGCGAGGGGGAGAAGTTCGCCTCGCCCTCGGCCCAGATTTACGGGCCCAAGACAATGATCATCAACGAGATGTCCGGGTCGGGCGGCGACGCCCTGCCCTGGATGTTTCGGATGGACAAGGTCGGCCCCCTTGTCGGCACGCGCACCTGGGGCGGCCTGGTGGGCATCTGGAACTACCCGCCGCTCATGGACGGGGGAGGTGTCACGGCGCCGCGCGGAGCTATCTATGGGCTGAAGGGCGACTGGGAGGTCGAGAACCGCGGCATCCCTCCCGACATCGAGGTCGAGAACGACCCGGCCTCGGTCGCGGCCGGCCACGACCGGCAGCTCGAAAAGGCCGTCGAAGTGACGATGGAGGCGCTCAAGAAGAACCCCGTCGTCATCCCCGACCATCCGCCTTACCCGAACTACCATAAGAAGTAGGGAGCGCGGGGCGCGCCGCCATGGCTTGCCGGGACGCGCCGGCCAAGCCGGCCAACGGCGGTTGACCTCTGCCGGGCCGGCGGCCTTGCTTGGACGCCGGCGCCGGCAAATCTCAGTTGACGTCCTCGCCGGCGCGGCCGGAGAGAGGTCTTGCCTGTCGTGTCCGGGACGTAACAGTTCGAGGGGCAGCGCCGTATATATTATTGTAAAGATCTTTATCCTATTTACGGGGCGACCGCGGAGTTTCGCCCCGGTTTAAGGCAAAAGGAGACTTGAATTCTGGCACAAATTATGCTTAAGTTTCAATCAGAAAGGGGTTTAGACGGGGTGTTTTAGCCGCTGTTCCGTGTTGCCGACCGGCCCATGCTCAAGCTGACAGCTCTCAAGAAATATTACCAGATGGGCGAGACGAAGGTCCGCGCCCTCGACGGCATCGACCTTCACGTCCGGCGCAACGAGTTCGTGGCCGTGATGGGGCCGTCCGGGTCTGGAAAATCGACGCTGATGAACATCCTGGGATGCCTCGACCGGCCGACCGAGGGCTCCTACCTTCTCGACGGCCGCGAGGTCAGCCGCCTGAACGACGACGAACTCTCCTTTACTCGCAACAGCCACCTCGGCTTTGTCTTCCAGAATTTCAACCTCCTGCCGCGCTACACGGCCCTCAGGAACACCTACCTGCCCCTGAAGTACTCGTCGGTGCGCGAGGCCGAGGGCATGAAAAAGGCCGCCCGGATGCTCGAGCTGGCTGGCCTCGCCGGCCGCATGGACCACCGGCCCGCCCAGCTCTCGGGCGGGGAGTGCCAGCGGGTGGCCATCGCCCGGGCTCTCGTCAACGACCCCGACATCATCCTGGCAGACGAGCCGACAGGCAACCTCGACTCCGCGACGGCCCACGAGATCATGGCCCTGATGCGCGAGCTCCACGGTCGGGGCCAGACCATCATCATGGTCACCCACGAGAACGACATCGCCGCCTATGCGGGGCGGATCATCTTGCTGAAGGACGGGAAGATCACCAGTGACGCTCCGAATCCTTGACCGGCGGTTCAGGCGGGACGGGAAAAAACTCCCGCGTCTCGGCCCGCGCGCCCGGCGGGGGCTTCTCGCCGCCGCCGTCCTCGTCGTCGCCGCGGCGCTCTCCCTGGCCCTTCTCCCGTCCCGCAAGGGCGAGCCGGCCTCGGGCGGGGCGGGCGACCCACGCGTGACCCGGGGGAGCTTCCGCTCGACCATCGTCCTCACCGGCAGCCTGACCGCTCTCCGCTCGGAAGAGTTCAAGGTCCCGATCACGGAAAACTACCGGGTCCAGATCAAGTGGATGGTCAAGGAGGGCGATGCCGTGAAGCCGGGCGACCCCGTGGTCCGGTTCGACACGGCGAGCCTGGCTTCGTCGATCGAGACGGCCCAGGATGCCCTGAAGGCGAAATGGGAGGAAAAGGCCCAGAAGGAGGCCGAGTACGAGAACCAGAAGTTCGAGCTCGACGTCGAGGTGAAGAAAGCCGAGAACGACAACCGGCAGAAATCCCTCGACGCGTCGATCCCGCCCGGCCTCGAGGCCCGCTACGAGTACGACCGCAAGCAGCTCGAGAAGCGGATCAGCGACAACGCCCTGGAGGCGGCCCGGCGGAACCGAGCCGTCAAGCGGGCCGAGCTCGAGAGCCAGATCAAGGCCCTGACCATCGAGGTCGGGGAGCTCGAGGCCAAGCTGAAGAAGGCGAAGGACAGCCTGAACGGCCTGACCCTCGTCGCCGGGACCGAGGGCGCCGTCATCTACGCCGTCGACGACTGGAGCGGCCGGAAAGTCCAGGTCGGCGACACGGTCTTCGCCACGGACTCGGTGGCCAAGATCCCGGACCTGCGGTCGCTTATCGTCCAGGCCTGGGTCAGCGAGACCCACATCCAGCGCATCAAGGCCGGGCAGAGCGTGGACATGGCGCTCGACGCTTATCCGGACAGGCCCTACAAGGGCGCCATCCGGCAGATCTCCAAGAGCGCAGACCCCGTCCGGCGCTGGGGGAAGTCGAGCTATTTCCGGGTCGATATCGGGCTCGACAGGCTCGAGCCGGAGGTCATGAAGCCGGGCATGAGCGTCCGCTGCGAGGTCCGCGGCCCCGAATACGCGGACGTCCTGCTCGTGCCGCTCGAGAAGGCCGCGTTCGACGGCGAGTCCTTCTGGGTCAGGCCCGCCGGCGGCGGGCCGCTCAAGCTCGCGGCCCTGGACTACGACGAGTTCGCGGTGGCCGCGGCGGCCAAGGACAATCCCGGCCTCAAGCCGGACCAGGTCCTGGCCGCGGTGGGGCCGGTCCCGAAGGCGGCCGCCGAAGCGAAGCCCGCGGAGAAGAAGGTCGATGAAAAGAAATAGGGGAGCCCTGGCCGCGGCGGCGGTGGCGGCGATGGCGTGCGCGCTCATTCTCGTCTCCTGCTCGCGCTCGGCCAAGGCCCGGACGGTCAAGGTCGTCAAGGCCCCCTTCGACATCAAGGTCCACGCCACCGGGCAGCTCCAGTCGGCGGCGTCCTTCTATGTCGGCTGCCCGTCGGTGACGCGGGTCTGGCAGTACACCATCTCCTTCATGGCCCCGGAGGGCAAGGCGGTCAAGGAAGGCGACATGATCCTCTCCTTCGACGCCCGGGAGATCATGCAGCGGCTCCAGCTCAAGCAGTCGGACCTCGACACGGCCCTGAAAGAGCTCAGCCGGATGCGGCTCCAGGAGGAGCAGAACAGGGAAGACCTGGCCCTGAAGTGCGAGGAGGAAAAGGTCAACAAGCAGAAGGCCGTGCGCAAGGCCGATTACCCGGAGGGGCTGATCGCGCCGATGGACCTCGAGAAGCGCAAGATGGAGCTCGAGCTGGCCGACCTCCAGGAGCAGCTCGCGGACAAGCGCCTCGAGAACCAGGTCGCGGGCATGGCCAGCCGGCTCCAGGTCCAGGAATCCAAGGTCCGCCTGCTCCAGGCCGAGGTCGACCGGCTCATGCGCGACATCCAGAAGATGAACGTCGTCGCCCCCAAGCCGGGGCTCGTCGTCTACACGCCCAACTGGGACGGCAAGAAGAAGGTCGTCGGCGACACCTGCTGGTTCGGCGAGACCATCCTCGAGCTGCCCGACCTCGCCCGCATGCAGATGAAGGCCGTCGTCCTCGAGGTCCAGGCCGGGCGCGTCGCGGCCGGCCAGCCGGCCGAGGTCCGGCTCGACTCCAACCCGGACCGCGTCTACAAGGGCGTCATCAGCTCGCTCGGCCGCGTTTTCCGGGTCAAGTCGGACAACCAGCCGGCCATCGTCTTCGACGCCGTCGTCGACCTGTCCGAGTCGGACCCAGGGCTGATGCGGCCCGGGATGGCGGCCGGCGTCAACATCACCGTCTCCTCCAAGAAGGACGTCCTGCAGCTGCCGGAGTCGGCCGTCGTCTACAGCGATAAAGGCGCGGCGGTGTGGCGGAAGAGTTTCCTGTCCCAGAAGCTGACGCCCATCACGACCGGCGCCAGGTCTGCGGGGATGGTCGAGATCCTGAGCGGGCTCGCCGAGAACGACGCGGTCGTCATCCGATCGGCCGCCGCGGGGGCCGGACGATGAGAACGACGCCGCGGGCGGCCGCGCTCCTTCTCGCCGTCATCGTCTCCGTCGTCCTCACCTCTGCTTGCGGCCGGCCGGGCGCGGCGACCGTTGCCACCCTGAAGGTCAAGAAGGGCCCCTTCGAGATCGCCATCCCCGCCTTCGGGGAGCTCCAGGCGGCCAAGTCGACCCCGATCGTCGTCTCGCCCGAGAGCCGCTTTTCGCTGCTCACGATCGGCTGGATGGCGCCCGAGTACTCCATGGTCAAGAGCGGCGACGTCGTCATCCGGCTGGCCAGCACGGACCTGCCCGACCAGCTGCGGTCCGAGCGGGCCGAGCTGACGAAGATCGAGCTCGAGATCGCCCAGAAGGAGAAACAGCTCGAGAAGGAGAAGAGCGACCTGACCGGGCAGATCACGGTCACGGCCGTCCAGCGGGAGCTCGCCGACGTCTACGCGGCGCGGGACGAGACGATCTTCCCGCGGAACAAGATCATCGAGGACGCCATCGACCTCAACTACCAGACCATCCGGGAGCGCCATTTCGCGGACGAGCGGGCCCAGCTCGAGAAACGGACCAAGGCGGAGCTCCAGCTCCTCCAGTCCAAGGCCCAGGCCCACCGGGTGAAGATCAAGCAGTTCGAGGACCAGCTGGGAAACCTCGAGATCCGGGCGCCGCACGACGGCATGCTCATCATCAACAAGCAGTGGAACGGCGAGAGGTACCGCGTCGGCATGAACGCCTGGAGCGGGATGAAGCTCGCCGCCCTGCCCGACCTGAGCGTCATGGAAGCCAAGGTCTTCGTCCTCGAATCCGAGGCCTCGGGGCTCAAGGAGAGCCTCCCGGTCTCGCTGAGCCTCGACTACGAGCCGGGGAGGGTCTTTACCGGCAAGATCGCCGGGCTCGACACCATCGCCAAGCCCCTCAGCGAGGACAGCCCGCTCAAGTACTTCGAGGCCAAGGTCGCCCTCGACGCGACCGACCCCCGCCTGATGAAGCCGGGGATCCAGGTCAAGGGGACGGTCTTCGTCGAGCGGCTGGCCGACGTCATCGCCGTGCCGAACCAAGCCCTCGTCTACGAGCAGGACAAGGCGTTCGTCATGGTCCGGCGGGGCTCGCGCGTCCAGAAGCGGCCGGTCGAGACGGGCGCCCGGAGCCTGACCCTGACGGTCGTCGCCAAGGGCCTCGGACCCGGCGAGGTCATCCTCCTCGGGGGCCCCGAGGCCGCGGCCAAGGGCGGGAAGCCGTCATGAAGATGAAGTTCGAGTTCGCGGAGTCGGTGGAGTCGCTCCTCCATCACAAGCTCCGGACCCTGCTGACGCTCCTGGGCATGATCTTCGGCGTCGGGGCGGTCATCGCCATGCTCAGCATCGGCCGCGGCGCCGAGCGGGAAGCCCTGCAGCTCATCGACACCATGGGCCTGCGGAACATCATCGTCAAGGCCAAGACCTTCGAGGAGAGCAAGCTCAAGGAGATCCGGGAGAGCTGCGCCGGGCTGACCCTCCAGGACCTCAACGCGGCCCGCGAGACTCTGCCCTTCCTGAGCACCTACAGCGCCACGAAGCAGGTGAAGGCCTACGCCGTCATCAGCCGCGACCGCGAGAGCGACGCCGAGGTCTGGGGCGTGACGCCGACCCACCTCGAGATGGCCAACCTCAGCATGAGCGCCGGCCGCTTCCTCCTGCCCATCGACGACCTCCTCTATGCCCACGTCTGTGTCATCGGCTCGCGCGTCGCCCAGGTCCTCTTCCCCGGCCAGTCGCCCCTCGGCCGGCCGGTCAAGGTCAACCATGTCTGGCTGACCGTCATAGGCATCCTCAGGGACAAGAACCTCCTTAAGGACGAGTTCCAGGGGATCGCCCTCAAGGGCGAGCAGAACAACATCTACGTCCCGCTCGAGACGGCCCTGAAGGTCTTCCGGTTCGGGAACTACGAGTCGGAGCTCGACGAGTTCCGGGTCCAGCTCAAGTCGGAGATCTCGAGCGCTGCGGCCGCGGCGACGCTCGTCCACCTGATGAAGCGCCGCCACAAGGAGATCGACGACTACGAGATGATCGTGCCCGAGGCCCTCCTCGAGCAGCACCGCAAGACCCAGAACATCTTCACCATCGTCATGGCCTGCATCGCCGGCATCTCGCTCCTCGTCGGCGGCATCGGCATCATGAACATCATGCTCGCGACCGTCCTCGAGCGGACGCGGGAGATCGGGCTGCGGCGGGCCATCGGCGCCCGGCAGGCCGACATCCGGAGCCAGTTCATCGCCGAGACGGTCTCCATCTCGGCCATCGGCGGCACGGCCGGCATCTTCTTCGGCTTCGCCCTGTCCATGCTCATCTCGGCCTTCACCGGCTGGCCCGTCGGCTGGACGATCACGGCCGTCCTCCTCTCGTTCTTCGTCTGCACCGTCATCGGCCTGGCCTCCGGGATCTATCCCGCCGTCAAGGCCTCGCGCCTGGACCCGATCGAAGCGCTCCGCCACGACTGACGCGCGGGGCGCCCGCGTCTCCTCAGGCCGGCTCTTCGATGGCCCGGCGCCTCCTTTCCTCCATGGTGCCGGGGGAGTGATCCAAGGGGATTCCGTCGTTGCTCCCGGCGGGCCGGAAGCAACGATTGGCTTCGTTTTTCGGATGGCGTAAAATAGAAGTTCAGTGGCATCGCCGGCCGTCCCCCCGGGCCGCCCTGGAGGAAAGGGCTCTCGGCGCGATATCCCGTCGGGCGGCCGTTCCCGAAGAGAAGAAGGCGAATCGAATTGAATGTCCGGGCACTTTCTCCTGACAATCCCGTCTTGCGCAGGCTGCAGCGGCTCCCCGAGAACGTCCGCCAAGTGACCCAGACGGTCGTCCTCAGCCTGGCCGCCGGCCTCTCGTCCGTCCTCTTCCTCCTCGCGACGAATCTCCTCTTTTCCCTGACCTATCTTCAATTCGCCGCGCGCTCGAAGCTGTTCTTCACGCTGGCCAGCTTCGCCCTAATCATGAGCACGTCCCTCGCCGTCGGCTTCCTGCTCAATGTCTTCGCACCTGACGCGGCAGGGAGCGGCATCCCCCAGGTCAAGTCCGCCTACTGGAAAGAGCTCGGCTATCTGCCTTTCCGGTCGGTCCTGATCAAGTTCCTGGCCGGCTTCCTCAGCATCGGGGGCGGCAACAGCCTCGGACGCGAGGGCCCGTCCGTGTACATCGGCGGCGGCGTCGCCTCCAACCTCGCGGGGGCGATGGGCGTATCCAGGCGCGAGCGCCGGGGGCCGACGCTGATGGGGGCCTCGGCCGGCCTGGCCGCGGCCTTCAACAGCCCCATGGCCTCCATCACCTTCGCCATCGAGGAGATCACGGGAGACCTGAACAGCCGCTACCTGGGACGCGTGGTCCTGTCGTCGGTCCTGGGCGCCTTCGCCGTCTACGCGGTCATCGGCCGGCAGCCAGCCTTCTCCCTGCCGGTCATCGAGAACGTCAGCTGGCTCCATTACGCGGTCGTCCCGCTGGCCGCCGCGCTGGCCTCCCTCGCCGGCGTGGCCTTTCAGCGGGGGACAATGTTCCTGAGAGGCCGGATGAAGAGGGTGACGTCCGTCCCGCCCTGGGTGAAACCCGCGTTCGGAGGCTTCATCACCTGGGTCCTGGGCGTTTCGATGTTCCTGCTCGTGGGGAAGATCGGCGTCTTCGGCTTGGGCTACCAGGACCTGAGCAGAGCCCTCAAGAACGGCTATGAGTGGAAGATCGCCGGGCTCATGGTCGTCGCCAAGCTCCTGGCCACCATCGCCAGCTACGGCTTCGGCGGCTGCGGCGGCATCTTCGCACCCCTGCTTTTCATCGGGGGGATGAGCGGCTATTTCATCGGCGGCCTGGCCGGGACCTGGATCCCGCTGACCCCGGCCGACCACATCGTCCTCTCCGCCGTGGGCATGAGCGCCTGCCTCGGCACCGTCGTCGGGGCGCCCTTGACCTCTCTGCTGATCGTTTTCGAGATGACCCACCAGTTCGCTCTCGTCCCCGGGCTCATGATCGGGATGATCGTCAGCCGAGCCGTCGGCCGTCTGGCCGGCCATCTCAATTTTTACGATGAGAGTCTCGTTCAGGACGGTCACGAACTCCACAAGATCCGGCCTCCTCTGGACCTCCAGAGCTGGCAGAGGCTGCCCGTCTCCGCGATCGCCAACCCGAAGCCGGTCGTGATCCGCAGCCTGGACCCGGCCAAGATGCATGAGATCGTGGACCGATATCCCTATAATAACTTTCCCGTCGAGCTCGAAGGCCGGTTGAGAGGGATCCTGACGCGGCCGCAGATCCTCGAGAGCATCCTCAACAACGACCCGCCGGAAGTCCAGAACGTTGTCACATGCTATCCCGACCAGACCGTCCGCGAGGTCGGCGACAAGTTCATCGAATCCCCGGTCAACGTCCTCCTCGTCGTCGACCGCGAGTCGGGAGCGATTCGGGGGATCATCACTCTTCACGACCTCATCCGGGCCCAGGAGGCGATCAACACCTGAGGCTCCCGGTCCCGGCGACCTCCCGGACGCCGGGCATCGGGCGGACGGCCCCGCCGAGGCGTGCGGCGTGTAACGAAAGAGGCATCGGTACGGTTGATTGCGAAGGATGGACGCTCATCGCACGAGGATTGGGCCTCGGTCGGCCGCCTGGAAAAGGGCCTTCGCGCCGGCGGCCCTCGTTTCCTGCCTGGTTTTCTCCGTCGTCATGGCCGTCGCGCGGCCGCTCGCGCACGCGCACAAATACGACCTTTGCGTCGGGCTGACGCTGCGGCTCCTCGTCATCTGGCTTCTCTTTCGCGTCGTCCCCGGCTGGGTGTTCCGGAAGGGCTTCCTGGCGGTCGTCCTGGTCTACGGACTGGTCATGGGGACCGTTCAACTGGCGACCATCGAGCCTCAGACCGAACTCGTCCCGCACTACGCCTCCGTTTTCGAGGCCATGAAAGAGGGCCGGAATCCCTATGCCTGCGGGACGATCTATCACCAGGGCGAATTCAAGAAGCCGGTTTACGGCGACTTCAATTATCCGCCCATGGAGATCTACCCGTACTGGGCGGCCTCCGTCATCGCGGGGCGCTGGGACATCACGGTCCTGACGGCGACGATGCTCGTGATCCAGGCGCTCGCGTGCCTGGCCTTCCTGCGCACTTGCTCCAAGGACAGGTTGAGGTCCCTGCTGCCCTTCGTCCCGATCTTCCTCTTCGAGGAGATCCACACCAACCCGGCCATGACGTTGCTCGCGGCGGCCTTGATCCTCTGGGCGATCGTCCGGACCCGCGAGCGGCCCTCGAGGCGTTCCCGGCTCCTGGTCGCCGTCCTCTTCGGGCTCGGGCTGGCGACGAAGTTCCTGGCCATGCCGCTCGCGGCGGCGTATTACGCGAACCGGCTCGGGTCCGGCGAGCGCCGGCGATTCCTCGACGTCCCGCTCGAGGCCGGGGTCAGCCTCGGGACGGCCCTTCTCCTCATGGCCCCCTTCGGGGTCGCTCCGGTCCTCAAGAACACGGTCCTCTTCAATCTCGTCCTGAAGGACAGGGCGGCGCTGACGACCTTCTTTCCGAACGTCCTCTCCGGCCTGATGAGCTGGCTGCGCCTGGACACGTTTTATCCCTTCCTCGCCGTGGCCATCCTCGCCGCGGCCGTCTGGGCGGCCTCGAGGCTCGAGCTCTTTTCGGGGCTGCTGGCTGCGGCCTTCACCTTCCTCCTCGTCGCGCCGACCCCAAGGAGCCAATTCATTCCGTCCGTCCTCTATATCGCCGTCGTCGGGATCATCGTTACTCATGGCGAGCGGGGCTCGATTCCGCCGGGTGCGTTGAAAGAAAGCCCTACCCCGCGTCCCTCGCCTGCCCGACGCGCCCAGGCCCGGTGATCTTCGCCGTCGCCCAAGCACGATAGCGGAGAGTCCGCTTCGTTCGGCGGGCGAGACGGGTGCCTTTGGCCGCCGCCTGTTTTAGAGTATGATATCCTGGAAAATCGCTCTGCGTCCACCAGTTGCAGGCAGGCTTCAGCGGCGAGCCGGCTTCGCGAGCCGGAGCGAAGGAGAACGGGCATGTTGAGACGCTTCCTGATCGGCTTGTTGGTTGCAGCAATCGCGGGCTTTTGCGTGCTCTATCTCGTCCGGCATGGGTTCCTCTCGTCCGGGAAGAAGACGGAAGAGGCGGCCCCGAGGACCATGACGCAGGTCATCTCCGCCGACCTCGTCCGGAAGAACGCGGCCGACGATTCCTGGGACCGCGACCTCTGCCAGGGACAGCCCGCGCGGCAGACGCCCGTCCTGACCGTGGAGCTCGAGAAGGCCTGGCTAACCGACAAGCCCATCCTGTTTGTGGGGAAGATCGCGGACGTCCGGTCGGAGGGAAGCGACGACCGGCTCATCGTCGACCGGGACATGTTCTGGGCGGCGATGCTCTCGCGTCCTCTTCTGACGACGGGCCTGCGGATCTCGGTCGCCTGCCCGAAGGCCGTGCTGGACGCCTTCATCGCGGCCAACCCGGATTACCTGGACGCGGGGAACGGCATCGCCGTCGTGGCCAAGATCGAATCTGTCGAGAGCGGGCCGACGACGGGGGCGGCGGACGGCGTCCCGGCGTCGGCGAAGACCGGCCGCGGCAAGGCGCTCGACCTCGTGTGCCTCAGGAGGCGCTGAAACCTGCTTCTCCCGTCAACTGAGCGCGGCGCGGCCTCCTTGACAGGCGCCTGCGCTCGGCCATACCATCTCGCTATGATCAGACCCATCCGAGTCCTCATCGGCGCGGTCCTCTTTTGCGCCGCCGTTTTCGTTCTCCTTGCCTCGCCTCAATCGCCCGGTCGAGCGGCCGCGGCGGACAGGCCAGCCGCGCCCAATACCCTGACCGCGGCCGAGGCCAAGGCCGGCTGGAAGCTCCTCTTCGACGGCAAGACGATGAACGGCTGGCGCGGGGCCTACATGAAGACGCTCCCGGCGCGCGGTTGGGAGGTCCGGGACGGCATGCTCATCGTCGATGAGTCGGGCGGCGGCGAGGCGGCCTTCGGCGGCGACATCGTCACGGTCGGCGAGTATTCGGATTTCGACCTGCGCGTGGACTTCATGCTGACCGAGGGCGCGAACAGCGGCATCAAGTACTTCGTTATCGAGGCCGAGCCGCGGACGCCGGGCTCCGCCAAGGGCCTCGAATACCAGCTCCTCGACGACGCTCACCACCCCGACGCAAAATTGGGGGTCCAGGGCAACCGCACCTGCGCCTCGCTCTACGACCTCTTCCCGGCCGTCAACAAGCCGCCGGTCGCCGTTGGCGCGTGGAACACGGCCCGGATCGTGGTCCGGGGCAGGCATGTCGAGCATTGGCTCGACGGGGTCAAGGTCCTTGATTACGAGCGGGGCGGGCCGGAGTTCCTCGCCCACAAGGCCGAGAGCAAATTCAAGGACATCCCGGGCTTCGGCGAGTACCCCTCGGGCCACATCCTCCTCCAGGACCACGGCAACCGCGTCTTCTTCCGGAACATCAAGATCCGAGTCCTCCAACCCGGGACCAAGGAGGCGCCATGACGACCCGCCGCGAATTCCTGAAGGGGCTGGCCGTCGGCTCGGCCGGGCTGGCCGTCGCCGGCATGGACGCGCGGAGCTACGCCCGCATCCTCGGCGCGAACGAGCGCGTCCAATTCGCCATCATCGGGCTCCATGGCCGCGGCTACGCCCATCTCGATTGCCTCCGCCAGTGCGGCGACGCCCCGGTCACTTATGTCTGCGACGTCGACGGGCGGGAGCTCGATAAGTTCGCGGCCGCGGCCGCGCGAGCCTTCGGCCGGGCCCCGGCCGCGGAGAAGGACTTCCGGCGCGTCCTCGAATCGAAGGACGTCGACGCCGTGACCATCGCCACCCCCGAGCACTGGCATGCGCCCATGGCCGTCGCCGCGCTCCAGGCGGGGAAGCACGTCTACGTCGAGAAACCCTGCAGTCATAACCCGCGGGAAGGGGAGCTCCTCGTCGCGGCCCAGAAGAAATACGGCAAGCTCGTCCAGATGGGGAACCAGCAGCGCTCCTCCGAGCACACGGCCGAGATCGTCGGAAAGATCCGCGGCGGGCTCATCGGCCGGCCGTACTTCGGCAAGGCCTGGTACAGCAACACGCGGGCGGCGATCGGAGTCGGCCAGGCGGTCCCGGTGCCCGACGCTCTCGACTGGGAGCTCTGGCAGGGACCGGCGCCGCGGCGGCCCTACAAGGACAACATCCATCCCTACAACTGGCACTGGTTCTGGAACTGGGGGACAGGGGAGACGCTCAATAACGGAACCCACGAGGTCGACGTTTGCCGCTGGGCGCTCGGCGCCGGCTATCCGGAATCGGTCACTGCCTCGGGCGGCCGCTACCACTTCCAGGACGACTGGGAGTTCTACGATACGCTCGTCACGAGCTTCGATTACGGCGACCGGATGATCACCTGGGAGGGGATGTCGTGCCAGGGCAAGCAGTATTACGGCCGGAGCCGCGGCGTCACCATCCACGGCACGGAGGGCACGGTCCTCGTCGACCGTGACGGCTACCAGGTCTTCAGCCTCGACGACAAGCCGCTGAGTGAGTTCGACGCGCGGCAGAAAAGGTCGACGACCCAAGACCTCCAGAGCATCGACGACATGACGACCCGCCACTTCCGGAACCTCATCGACGGCATCCGCAAGGGGGGGCGGCTGCGGGCGCCGGTCGAGGAGGGGAACGTCAGCGTCACCATGCTCCAGCTTTCGAACATCGCCTGGAAAGTCGGCCGGGCCCTGCGTCTCGACCGGCAGACCGGGCACGTCGTGGGCGACGACGCGGCCATGGCCATGTGGGGGCGCGAATACGAAAGAGGATGGGAGCCGAAGGTCTGAGGACGGCGCCAGCTTGGCCGAAGCGTCCACGAATCAGGACAGAAGCGCGGCGCGAAGGTCCATCATGTGCAGACGCGGGCAAGCAGTCGACGGTCTGGCATTATCTCCTAACTCATTATTATTGAATTAGATGACGAGACTCGTCGTGCCCGGGCTGTGCCCTGGTACGAATTTTGCTTTATAATTGGGCTGGAGTGTTTGATCGATGGCGATGAGGAGGAAGGACGATGAAGACGATGATAAGGAAATCGTGGCCGGTTCTGGCCCTGGTCGCCCTCGTGGCGGGACTCGTTTCCTGCTACCATCCTTACGGATACCGCTTCTACCCCGGCACGCCGCGCTTCGCGCCGACCAATCCCGCCAACGTCGAGCTCTTGAGGCGTGACCCGAGGCGCGAGCACATCCGGATCGGCGAGGTCTGGGTCAAGCCCGACCCGGGCATGAGCCGCGGCTACGTCGAGGGCATGCTGAGGGAACAGGCCGCCGCCATGGGCGCCGACGCCGTCGTTATCGTCGTTGACAGGGTTTACCGCGAAGGAGTCGTCTACAATTACTGGGGCGGCGCGGCCGCTTATTACGAGCGGCATGTCGTCGGCGTCGCCATCCGCTTCAAGCGCTGATCGGGCACTCGGCAGGGCGCCGGTCCCGACAGGCGGCAAAAAAGGCCCAGGCCGGGCATCGATCGGGTAAGCGCCGAACGCTGATCTGAGGCGTCAGAGCGGGGGCCGACGGAGCCGGACCAGCGTCGCGCCCCAGCCGCCGGCCATCGGGTCGGCGTCCTCGAATGAGGCAACGCTCGCGTTCTTCCTGAGCAAACCGTGGACGATCCCCTTGAGCGTCCCCGTCCCCTTGCCGTGGATGATGCGGAGCTCGGTGATGCCGCGCTTTAAGCACTCCTCGAGATACTCCGGCACCAGGTCCTTGACGTCCTTGGGGGAGAAGGTGTGGAGGTCGAGAACGCCGTCGATCGGGATCTCCACCGGGTCGTCTTCGGGCATCAAGGCGCAGGCTCCGGCGTTATCTTAGCACGTTTCCGCGGGCGGTGTCCGATGCTGACGTGGCAGGGGACGAACGGACCTCGTCCCATCTGAAAATGGCCCTCTTGCATGCTTCTTTCGCCTCCAGTCCCGGGGTTTGACAAGCGGCGGCAACTCATCTAAACTAGAGGCGCTTTTTGGCCCGTTAGCTCAATCGGTAGAGCAGCGGACTCTTAATCCGCGGGTTGTAGGTTCGAGTCCTACACGGGTCATTTCGTTTTTTCCCCAGATTCCTTTAGAGATCTGGCCGTCTATCCCTGAATGATCATCTGGGGAGGCCGGAGTTCAGCGAAGCGGGGAAGCGACTCGTTCGTGTTTGCCGTAGAAATGCCTGATCAGCGAAATGATCGTATCGGAAGTGCTGTGCAGGAATTCGACACCGATGTCGAAGTTATTGCCATGTTCGTGCTTCCGGGTCCAGATGACCCTGCCGTCCAGGCGGATGGGTTCGTCATTCCCCTTGAGTTCGATGACGATCTGGATGACTTGGCCGACGGGAGGGTCCAAATTGCTGCAGATCTGGACCCCCGAAATAGAAATGTCCTGGGTATAGGCATGGATAGGACCGTTGGCTGCAGTTTGTAGAGCCTGGCCATTGTCCAATATAAAGACCCTGTCCCGTTCCCTGTACCTCTTGTCCTTCCGCTTTTCCATTTTGAGGTCCTCCAAATGATCAACCCGTCGCCCATTCTCGGCTGCCGTCCCCCGAAGGTCAATCACCTCAAAAGGTTATTTGATGGGTGACTTTTTGACCATCGAAAGGCGAATGAGCGGGCGGGTCTTCCCGTCGTGGGAAGCGAACCCCCGGAAAGAACGGGGTTGCCGGGGCGGAAGGCCCG